>JACPVT010000104.1 GCA_016191685.1 Rhodospirillales bacterium
ACCTCGTCGCCCGGTTCGACCACGGTAGTGCAGTCGAGTTGCTCGAGGATCGCCGGGCCCTCGAACACCGAATCGCGCGGCAGTTTTTCACGCGCGTAGACAGGAGTCTGGCACCAGCCGTCGGTGAACCAGACACGGCGTTCGCCGACCTGGGCGTCCTTCAGGCTCGCCGCACGCTCGGTCGCGGCTAGAGCGGCCAGCGAAATCTCCGGCCGCACGCCGATCACCGCGGTATGGAGATTGACGAGGACCGGCGGAATCTCCGACAGCTCGATGCCGAAGCGGCGGAAGTAGGCCGCGGCGAAGGCCTGGTGCAGCCCCGCGACGCCGATATCGGGGCGGTCGACGCCGACCGAGAGGATGTGGCTCTGGCCCTGGAACTGCATGTCGGCGGTGTGGACGCGGCGCAGTTCGCGCACCGGCACGCCTTCGCGCCCGATCGTGGCCTCGCCCTCGGCCGACTGCTCGGCATAGATGCTGGCTACCGTCGCGTCATCGAGCATCGACAGCGGCTTGTTGACCGTGCGCACATAGTCATGCCGCAGGTCGGCCACGACGCAGCCCAGCGCATTGGTGATGCCGGGCCGCGCCGGCACCAGTACGGTGGGAATTGCAAGCTCGCGGGCGAGCGCCGTTGCGTGCAAAGGGCCTGCGCCGCCGAAGGCGAACAGGGCGAAGTCGCGCGGGTCGTAGCCACGCGACAGCGAGACTAGCCGGATGGCGCCCGCCATGCGGTCGTTGGCGACGCGCAGGATGGCAGCGGCCGCCGCCTCGGCATCGAGGCCGAGCCGCTGGCCGACCTTGTCGAGGACGATGGCGCGCACATGGTCGAGCGTGACCGGATGGTCGACGCCCAGCAGCCGGTCGGGGTTGAGACGGCCCAGCACCAGGTTGGCGTCGGTGATGGTGGGTTCCATGCCGCCGCGGCCGTAGCAGATCGGTCCCGGCCGCGCGCCCGCGCTCTCCGGACCGACCCGCAGCATGCCGGCCGAATCGACCGAGGCGATCGAACCGCCGCCGGCGCCGATGGTGTGCACGTCGACCATGGGCACGTGAATGGGCATGGCATACTCGAGCTCGAGCTCGCCCGAGACCTGCGGCACGGCGTTTTCGATCAGTCCGACGTCGGTCGAGGTGCCGCCCATGTCGTAAGTGATGAGGTTGGGATGGCCCGAGGCGCGGCCGGTATAGGCCGCCGCCATCACGCCCGAGGCCGGGCCCGACATCACGGTGTTCACCGCGGCATGGGCGATCAGCTGGGAGGAGATGGTGCCACCGTTGCCCTGCATCACCAGCAGGTCGCGGTCGAAACCCTTGGCCGAGAGTTCGGTGCGCAGCCGCGTCAGATAGCGGTCGAGCACCGGCTGGACTGAGGCATTCACCGCCGCCGTCACGCCGCGCTCATACTCGCGATATTCCGACAGGATAGCGTGGCCCGCCGTCACATAGGCGTTCGGCCAAAGACCGCGCACGATCTCCGCCGCCCGGCGCTCATGCGTCGGATTGATGTAGCTGTGCAGGAAATGGATCACCACGGCCTCGCAGCCCTGCACCAGCAGATTCTTCGCGGCCTCGGCCACGGCCGCCTCGTCGAGCGGGATCAGGACCTTGCCGTCGGCGTCCATGCGCTCCGGCACTTCGAGGCGGAGCTCGCGATCGATCAGCGGCCGGAAGGTGCCGCGCAGACCATAGGCTTGTGGCCGGGTGCGGCGGCCGAGCTCAAGCACGTCACGGAAACCCCAGGTGGTGATGAGGCCGACCCTGGCGATCTTGCGTTCCAGCAGCGCGTTGGTCGTGGTGGTGGTGCCGTGCACGACAGCCTGCAGGGTGGCGGGATCGGCGCCGGCCGCGGCCAGCGCGGCCATGAAGCCGATGGCCTGGTTGTCGACCGTCGTCGGTACCTTGGCGAGCTTGACCTCACCGGAGACCGAATCGATCGCCAGGAGATCGGTAAAAGTGCCGCCGACATCGATGCCGACCGTGAGGGAACGCTGCGCTGACATGATCACACTGAAAGGTATTGTTCACGGAGGGAGGAGTCGGCGGCCAACTCGGCCATGGTGCCGCCGAAGCGGATCTGGCCCTTCTCGATGATATAGGCGCGGTCGGCCACGGCCTGGGAGAAATGCAGGTTCTGCTCGCACAGCAGCACGGAGAGCCCCTCGCCCTTCAGCGTCCGGATCGAGTGCGCCATCTGCTCGACGATGATGGGCGCCAGGCCCTCCGACGGCTCGTCCAGCAGCACGCAGCGCGGATTGCCCATCAGGGTGCGGGCGATGGTGAGCATCTGCTGCTCGCCACCCGACATACGGCCGCCTGGCCGGTCGCGCATGCCGGCGAGGTTGGGGAAGAGCGCGAACAGCCGGTCCTCCGTCCAGGCCGAGGCGGCGCCGCGTTTGGCCTGGCGGCCGACCTCGAGGTTTTCCATCACCGTGAGGTCGGTGAAGATGCGCCGCTCCTCGGGCACATAGCCGAGGCCGAGGCGCGCGATGCGGTAGGGTGGCAGGCGCTCGATGCGCCGGCCGTCGAAGCTCACCTCGCCCTGGGCCGGCGGTACAAGGCCCATGATTGCCTTGAGCGCCGTCGACTTGCCCGCACCGTTGCGACCCAGCAAGGCCACGACCTCACCGGCATGGGCCTCGAGCGACACGCCCTGCAGGATATGGGCGCGGCCGTAGAAGGCGTGCAGACCCTTGATCGAGAGCATCAGTGCGTGCTCCCGAGATAGACGGCGCGCACCTTGGGATTGGCGCGCACCTCTGCGGGCGTGCCGCCGGCGATGAGCTCGCCGCGGTCGAGGACGATGATGCGGTCGGCCTGGGAGAAGACGACGTCCATGTCGTGCTCAGTGAACAGCACGGCGATGTTGCGTGCCCGCGCCAGTCCGGCGGTGAGTTCCATCAGTTCGACGCGTTCCCGGGGGGCCATGCCGGCGGTCGGCTCATCCATCAGCAGCAGCCTGGGTGCATTGGCGAGCGCCATGGCGAGCTCGACGCGCTTGAGATCGCCATAGGCCAGCACGCCGCAGGGCCGCTCGGCTTGGTCGAGCATGCCGACCTGGGCCAGCAGAGCATCGGCCTCGGCCCGGAACGCCGCGCCAAAACGCTGCAGCAGCGAGCGCAGCCGGCCGGCATGGGAATAGAGCGCCATCTGCACGTTTTCGCGCACGCTGAGCGAGACGAAGGTGGCGGTGATCTGGAAGGTCCGGCCGACGCCCAGCCGCCAGACGGCGCGCGGACGCAGGCCAACGATGTCCCGGCCGGCCAGGCGCACGATGCCGGCGTCAGGCGCGAGCTGGCCGTTCAGCATGTTGAAGCAGGTGCTCTTGCCCGCGCCGTTGGGGCCGATCAGCGCCAGCATCTCACCCGCCGCGACGGCAAAGGAAACGTCGGCCACCGCCTGCACGCCGCCGAAGGCCTTGTGAAGTCCTTCGACTTGCAAGACCGCGTTCATGCGCGCTGCTCCTTCCAGCGCAGGAAAAGCGCCTTCAGGCCGCCGACCAGGCCCTGCGGGAAGAGCAGCACGATCAGCAGGATGATGCCGCCCATGACGGCGCGCCAGAATTCGGTATGGCGGGCGACGGCATCGCGCACCCAGGTGTAGACCGCCGCCCCCACCACCGGGCCAGTCAGCGTCTCGACGCCACCCAGCAGCACCATGATCAGCCCGTCGGTCGACTGGCCGATCGAGATGGTCGAGGGCGAGATGCTGCCCTTGGAGAAAGCGTAGACGGAGCCGGCGAGGCCCGCGAGCGCGCCCACCAGCACGAAGGCCGCCCACTGGAAGCCGCGCAGGTCGATGCCGATGGCCTCGGCGCGCAGCGGTGAATCGCGGCCGGCCCGCAGTACCGCGCCAAAGGGCGAGAACAGGACGCGCCACAGAATCGCGATGCCCGCCCCGCAGCAGGCGAGCGCCAGGTAATAGTACGTGGTCTTGTCGGCGAGCCAGGCCGACGGCCAGATGCCGAACACGCCGTTGCTGCCACCGGTAAGGGAATCCCACTGGAACACGACCGACCAGCTGATCTGCGCGAACGCCAAGGTCAGCATGGCGAGATAGACACCTGAGAGCCGGACGCAGAACCAGCCATAGACGACAGCGAAGGCGCCGGCGCAGAGCGGCGCCAGCAGCAGCGCCGCTTCCATGGGCAAGCCGGCGCGCTTGAACAACAGACCCGCGGCATAGGCGCCGAGGCCGAAATAGGCGGCATGGCCGAACGACACCATGCCGGCCGGGCCCATGATGAAATGCAGGCTGACGGCAAACAGCGCGAAGCAGACGATGTCGGTCAGCATGATGGTGATGTAGCGGTCGGCGAGCAGCGGCACGCCGAGCAGCAGCACGACCCAGACCAGCGCGATCTTCCACGATGGCGCGGTGAGCGGCGGCGCCGGATCGGTGGTGAGGCGCTGCAACGCCTGGGGCTTGCCGAGCAGCCCATAAGGCCGCGCCACCAGCACCAGCGCCATGATCAGGAATTCGACCACCAAGGTGAGCTTGGAGAAGGAGATTTCGAATCCGAACCAACTCACGGTGCCGATGCCGATGCAGAAGGCCTTGGCGACGCCGATGATGATGGCGGCCAAAAATGCACCGCCGATACTGCCCAGTCCGCCGACCACGGTGATCACGAAGGCATCGGCAATGACGGCGAGATCGAGGTCGAGGTTGGCAGGCTCGCGCGGGATCTGCAGCGCGCCACCCAGCCCCGCCAGCACCGAGCCCACGAAGAACACCGAGGTGAATAGCCTGGCCTGGTCGACGCCCAAGGCCCCCACCATCTCGCGGTCCTGGGTGGCAGCCCGCACCAGCGCGCCCCAGCGCGTGCGCGTCAGCAGTAGCCAAAGCACCCCCAGCACCACCGGGCCGATGGCGATCAGCAGCAGGTCGTAGGCCGGGATGCGCTTGCCCAGGATCTCGACCGCCATGGAAAGACCGGGCGCGCGCGGGCCGACCAGATCCTCGGCCCCCCAGGTGAACAGTGCGATGTCCTTGATCACCAGCACGACGGCGAAGGTCGCGAGCAGCTGGAACAGCTCGGGGGCGCGGTAGATGCGGCGCAGCACCAGCACCTCGATCAGCACGCCCGCGATCCCGACCAGCAGCGCCGCCAGGACGACGGCGCTCCAGAAGCCCAGCGGCGTGCGGCCGAGCGCCTGGATCAGCGTGTAGGCGCCGTAAAGTCCCAGCATATAGAGCGAACCGTGGGCAAAGTTCACGATCCGTGTCACGCCGAAGATCAGCGACAGGCCGGCCGATACCAGGAACAGAGACGCCGCGGCGGCCAGCCCGTTCAGCAGCTGGATGAGGATGGAAGCGAAGGTCACGTCAAATCATGCGGACCGCGAACCCACGGGATCCGCGGCCCGCCGTGACTCAATTCTTCGGCCTCATCTTCAGGACCTCGGCATCGCTCGGCAGCGCATCCTTACCGTCGACGAAGCGCCATTCCTTCATGTAGCCCTTGCCGTCCTTGAGGCCGATGCGGCCGACGTAGGCTCCCATCGTCGATTGATGGTCGATCGCCCGGTACTCGACCATGCCGAATGGCGTCATGTGCTTCAGCCCACTCATGGCCGCGATCAGCTTGTCTTGGTCGAGCGAGCCCGCCTTCTTGATCACCTCGACCGCCGACATCACGGTGGCATAGCCCACCACCGAACCGAGCCGCGGGTAGTCCTTGAACTTGGCCTGGTAGGCGGTGAGGAACTTGGTGTGCTCGGGAGTCTTGATCTCGCTCCAGGGATAGCCCGTGACGTACCAGCCCTCGGGCGCCTATTCCTTCAGCGGATCGAGATATTCCGGCTCGCCGGCCAGCAGATTGAACACTTCCACGCCCTTGAACAGGCCGCGCGTCTGGCCCTCGCGCACGAATTTGGCGAGATCAGCGCCGAACAGGGAGGAAAAGATCGCATCGGGCTTGGCGTCGGCCAGGGCCTGCGCGACCGCGCCTGCGTCGATCTTGCCAAGCGGTGTCGCCTGCTCGGTGACGAACTCGACGTCGGGCTGCTTCTCCTTGAGAAGCTTCTTGAACGCCGCCGTCGCCGACTGACCATATTCGTAGTTGGGGTAGACGATGGCCCAGCGCTTCTTCTTGAGCTTGGCGGCGTCGGCAATGAGCATCGCCGTCTGCATGTAGGTCGAGGTGCGCAGGCGGAAGGTGTAGGCATTGCCCGCGTCCCACACGAGCTTGTCGGTCAGCGGTTCGGCCGCGATGAACAGCACCTTGCGCTGCTTGGCGAAGTCGGCGACGGCAAGGCCGACATTGGACGGGAAGGTACCGATCAGGAACGCCACCTGCTCGCGGCTCAACAACTCTTCGGCAACGCGCACAGCATCGCCGGGATTGCCGTTGTCGTCGCGGCTCACGATCTCGATCTTGCGGCCGAGCGCACCACCCGCCGCGTTGACCTCCTCGACGGCGAGCTCGATGCCCTTCTTGTAGGGCTCGAGGAAGGCCGGAAAGACCTTGTAGCTATTAAGTTCGCCGATCTTGATCGGCGTCTGCGCGCCGGCCGGGCCAAACAGCGCAAGTGCCACGAGCGCTGCGGTGCCGGCGAGCAGGTTGTTGCGGGTCAGCATGACATCCCCCTTCTTTGAAACTGTGAAACGCTCCCTGACCGAACCTAGCGAGCCCGGCCTACGCCCGACAAGAGCCTATGAAGGCCCCGAAGCGCTCAGTCGGCAAAACTCGACCGCGCCTGTATGCCCCAGTGACCGTCCTGGAGGGTCACGATGTAGATCGTCTCGAAGGTGCCCAGCAGCGAACCATCCTTGCGCCAGCGGCTGAACTTCACCTTGAGATGAACCTTGTTCCTGCCGACATGGATCGGTGTGCGTTCATCCCACGTGCTGTGGTGCCAGCCGTCGCCGGCGCGCGCAATGAAATCGCCAAGCTTGTAATCGCCGTGATTCGGCCAGACGACAACCTTGCCGCCGGCCAGCCGCACATGCGGAAAGTTGCAAGCCGCGTTGACACCGGCCTCGTCGCCGCGATTGAGCGCCGCCAGGTAGTCGTCGAGCGTAGCCATCGCTGCCGTGAGAGCATCACTCATTTCGCCTCCCTGCGAGCAAACGTCGTGCCGCCGGTCTCGATGCGCCAGTGGCCCTGCAGCGACAGGGCAGCGCTGTCGATCATGCCGCAAAGCCTGAGCCGCCGGGCTTCGAGCAGACCGCGATCCAGGGCCTCGGTGACCAGGGCCGGCGACAGGTCGCTGACCGCCACCGTGACGGCAAGCTCGCCAAGGTCGCTGTCGGGATCGATCTCGCAGGCTGGCTGACGACGAATTACCGGAGCATCGACGTTGACGGCGTTGGCGATCAGGGTCGCCGCAGCATCGGCCGCCGCCGCCGTCGCCGCCAGAACCGTGGCCGAATCGGCGATACCGAGCGAAAAGGACCGGCCGCCGCGACCCGATGTGGCGATGCCGCGCACCGGCCGATCGTGATGCAAGGTGGCGAAACCCGACAGTTGCGGCGCCCGCAGATCGGCGACAATGCCCGCGCGCAGGTGATGGCCAGGCGCCAGATGGATCGCGATGTCACCACCGTCGTTGACGTAGGCCTTGTCGAGCGTGCGCCCGCACACCAGGGCCTGCAGCACTTCGTCCGCCACCGCGCCGGCGACCGCCGCCATTGGCGTGATGTAGACGGCGCGATGCGGACATACCGCCTCGGCCATGCGACGCGCGACGGGTCCCAGAAGCTGCGGAGGCTCCTCGCCGACCGGCCGACGCAGCACAGCCAGTTCGCTCACCAGTGTCGGCAGGATGTCACCGAAACGCTCGATCGCCTGGGCATAGGCGCGCTCGACCTCGCCGGCTGCACCGAAGGCCTCGATGACGAGGTCGATCGGCCCCTGCTGCAGGTGCAGCCGGCCGTCGGGTAGCCGCGCCGTGACCGCGCCGGTCATTGCTCGTCTTTTCTCATCGCTCGTCCCTGCCCAGGCGCACGTGCCCTGCGTGGGCGATGGCCTCTTCCAGGGTGACGGTGCGCGAGCTGTAACCGCCCAGGGCGGCATAGTCGTCGGCACGCAGGGTGAATTCGATCGGTGCCACCAGTGCCGGGGTCGGCACATAGCCGAAGGACTTCTCCGGCATGCGCGCCACGTCGACCATCAACGTGATGCCGCCGCCCGGCCAAACGAAGGCCGGCGCGCCGCCAAGGGTGACCTTGGTCAGCGTATCGCGCACCGAGCGTGTGAGCCGCACGGGATTTTCCGTGACCCCGGCGCGCAACGAGCCGCCGGCGCCGGCCATGAACAGCACGGTGCAGAGAGCGGGCTCGCAATTCTCGGCGATGCGCTCGACCACGAGGTGGACCTGAGGTGGCATGGGCGCGGGCTGCGGCTTCAGCTCCGTGTCGAGTTCGAACCATGCCGAATGCTCACCTGTGGTCGAGACCATCAGCAACCGCAGCCCGGGCCACGCCTGCTTGGGATCGATCCGGTCGATAATCTCCAGTGGATCGCTGACATCGGTGCCGCCCCAGCCCAGACCGGGTTCGGCGACCTGAAAATAGCGGCCGGGCGTCGAGCGACGGCCGCGAACCCGGATGCCCGCGGGCTTCATGTCGAGAAAGGCGCCGCCCTGGTGCTCACTCAACACGCCCGTGATGTGGTCGTCGACGACGATCACCTCGTCGACATGGCCATGCCATTGCGGTGCGAACATGCCGATGGCGGCTGAGCCGCAGCCCACCCGCATGCGTTCCTCGGCGACGCCGTTCACGATCGGCGGCCTTTCGGACTGGACCACGACGGTCGAGCCGCCGTCGATCGCAAGCTCGACAGCCTCGCGATTGCAGAGTGCCAGCAGCGCATCGCAGGTGACGACGCCCTCCTTCTTGCTGCCACCGGTCAGGTGATGGACGCCGCCCAGCGACAGCATCTGCGAGCCATACTCCGCCGTGGTGACGTGACCCACTGCCTCGCCCTTCACCCGCACCACCGCCTGTTCGGGCCCGAGATAGCGGTCGGTGTCGATTTTTACCTTCACGCCGCAATAGCTGAAGATGCCCTCGGTGACGACGGTGACCATGTCGACGCCGTCGTGCTTGGACGAGACGATGAAGGGCGCCGGTTTGTAGTCGGGATAGGTCGTAGTGGCGCCGATGCCGGTGACGAAAGCGCCCTCCCCCTTGCCCAGTTCGCCACGCCAGCCACTGCCGCCTTCGACGAAGGCGACCCGCGCCACATCGGGCTTGGCCAGCAGCACCAGCGGATCGACCCGCACCAGCTTTCCATTTTCGTTGGCGTAGCGGTCGCAGGCACCGGCGCGGCCCGGACGAATGCGGCACAGCACGGGACAAGCGTCGCAGCGCACGATCCCTGCGGTGCGTTCGGCGTCCGTGAGCGAGATGTCGTCGCTCATGCCCTTGTCCCTCTCAAGGAGACGATGGCGCCGCGCAGGCGGTGCGGCAACAAGGGAACGCGGTGGGCGCGCACGCCCGTGGCGTGATGCACGGCGCCCAGGATGGCCGGCGCCGTCGGTACCAGCCCGGGTTCACCCACGCCCTTGGCGCCGGAAGGGCCGAGCGGCTCGCGATCCTCGATCAGGATGCATTCGATCTCGGGCACGTCGCCCACCGTCGGGATCAGGTAGTCGTGCAGGTTCTCGGTGCGGCCGGGCAGGAACTCTTCCATCAGGGCGAGGCCCAGGCCCTGGGCGATACCGCCCTCGATCTGGCCTTCCACCAGGGTCGGGTTGATCGCCTTGCCGACATCGTGCGCGGCCACGATGCGCAGCACTTTTACGGTGCCGAGTTCGGTGTCGACCTCGACCTCGGCCATTTGCGCGGCGAAGGCATAAGTGGCGTAGGGGATGCCTTGGCCATCGGCATCGAGCGGCGTGGTCGGCGGATCGAACGTGCCCTCGCCTATCAGCGTGCCTGCCGTCGAGAGGTCGAGCACGCGGACCTCGGCGCCGTCACGCACCGAAAGCCTGGTATCCCGGAGCGACAGCACGGCGCCTGGTCCGGCGTTGGCCAACCGTAGGATCTGCTGGCGCAAATCGAGGCCTGCCTTCTCGGCCGCCTTGCCTGATACGAAGGTCTGGCGCGACGCCGACGTTTTGCCGGCGTCGGCGGTGAGGTCGGTATCGCCCGCGACCAGGGTGAATTGCGCCGCAGGCAGGCCAAGCGCGTCGGCCGCGATCTGGGTCAGGATGGTGTTGCTGCCCTGCCCGATATCGACCGCGCCGTTGTAGAGCGTGAGCGTGCCGGCCGGCGACAGGCCGACCCGGATGCGGGAGGGATTGGACATCGAGGTATTGCCGATGCCGTACCACATGCAGCCGATGCCGACGCCCCGCCGCTTCACGCCGCCTTTCGCGTTGAACGCGGCGGCTTCCGCGTGGGCGCGTTGCCAACCCGGCCGCAGCGCATCCAGACACTGCGCCAGCCCCGCCGAATCGATGCCGAGTTTGTCGGCCAGCTCATCCATCATCGCCTCATGGGCGATGGCGGCTTGCGGCACGCCGAAGCCGCGGAAGGCACCGGCCGGCGGGCCGTTGGTGAAGAAGGCCTCGCCCCAGGTCTGCACATGAGGCACGGCATAGGGGCCCATGGCATGGACCGGCACGCGATTGGCGACGGTGGGTCCCCACGAGGCGTAGGCGCCGGTGTCGAAGGTCGCCGATACATCGCAAGCCACCAGCTTGCCCTGGGCATCGCAGCCGAACTTCGCCGAAATGCGGGCGGGATGGCGCTTGGTGGTGGCGGCCATACTCTCGGGCCGGGTGTAGACGCAGGCCACCGGCCGCTTCAGCAGCCAAGCCGCGATCGCCACCAGCGGCTGGATCGAGAGATCGAGTTTGCCACCGAAGCCGCCGCCGCAGGCGGTCGGCACGATGCGTACGCTCTCGGGTTTTAGCCGCATCACATTGGCAATCTCGTCGCGGTCCATGTAGGGCGTCTGGGTCGTCACGTGGATTTCGATGCGATCGCCCACCCGCTCCGCCCAGCCGGCCTCGGGCTCGATATAGGCGTGTTCGACAAAGGCCGTCTCGAACACGCCCTCGGCCACGGCGGCGCAACCGGTAAAGGCCGCCGCCGCATCGCCGTGCCGCACACCGCCGTCCAGCAGCAGGTTCTTCGGCCGGTCGGCCTGGACCAGCGGCGCGTCGGCAGCCGTCGCGGCGTCGATGCCGATCACCGGGGGCTCGGCGGTCCAGACGATCGGCACCTCGTCGTCGCGGACGGCCAGCACATAGGCGCGGGTGCCGACCAGCGCCAGCACGGCCTCGCCTCGGTAGCGCACGATTCCGTCGGCCAGCACCGGCTGGTCCTTGATCTCGGGGTAGATACCGAAGCCGTTGAACGGCACGTCCGACGCCGTCAGCACGGCCGCCAGCCGCCGGCGGAGCGGCGCCAGATCACCCAGGGCGAACCGGCTGCGGTCATAGGGTGAGCGCACCACCCGGATCCACAGCGCGTCGGGCGGAATGCCGTCGGCACCGAAGATGTCGCGGCCCGTGACCTTGGCCTGGCCGTCGACCCGGGCCATGCGGGCTCCCACGGCGGCGCCTGCTTCAGGCGTTACTGTTGGCATCTGCACGGAAGCGGACAGAACCGCATCGACGATCTTGGTGTAGCCGGTGCAGCGGCACAACACGCCGCCCAAGGCGTCCTCGATCGCGCGACGATCGGGCCGGGAAACCCGTCGCAACAATTCCTCGGCAGCCATCAGCATGCCCGGCGTGCAGATGCCGCATTGAGCGGCGCCACGGGCGAGGAACGATTTCTGCAACAGGGCAAGTGTGCCGTCGGCGCCGGCGAGACCTTCGACGGTTTCGACGGAACGACCCTCGACCTGGCCGATGGCGACCAAGCAGGCGCAAACCTGCCGGCCATCGAGCAGCACGGTGCAGGCACCGCAGTCGCCGGCGTCGCAGCCGATCTTGGTGCCGGTGAGGCCGAGATCGTTGCGCAGGGCAGCGGCAAGCCGGGTGACCGGCGGACCCGTCCAAGCTGCCGCCGCGCCGTTCAGGGTGAAGGCCACCTTCACGGTGCGAACCCCGCCAGCAGTCGGCGCAGCAGCACAAGAGCCGAGTCGGCGCGATAATCCGCGCTGCCGCGCACATCGTCGATGGGGGTGAGTGGCGCAAGGTGGGTCGGGTCGATCCTGTCGGCCAAACGTCCATCCAACGGAGCACCCGCGAGTGCTGATTCGAGTGCCGGCAGACGCTGGGCGACGGCCGAGCAGGCGCCGACGGCGATGCGGGCATTGGCGACACGACCGTTGGCAATCTCTAGGGTGGCGGCGACCATGGCGATCGAGATCACGAGGTACCGCCGGGCGCCGAGCTTCAGGAAAGCGCTCCGCGCCTCATGCCCGGGCTTCGGAATATGGATCGCCACGACCAATTCATCGGGCGCCCGCGCGGTACGGCGGACGCCGGTGATGAACCGGCCGAGCGGCACGCGCCGCGTCGCGGTCCGGCTTGCGAGTTCGACCTCGGCCTCGAGCGCCAGCAGGCAGGGCACACCATCGGCGGCTGGCGAAGCATTGCATACGTTGCCGGCCAGCGTGCCGGCATTCTGGATCTGGCGGCCGCCGACCTCGCGCGCGGCCTGCTTCAGGCCGTCGAACAACGGCGGCAGGTCGGCCTCTAACAGTTCGCTCCAGGTCGTGGTTGCGCCCAGCCGCCATCCCTCTGAAACGCTGGAAATACCCCGTAAAACACCGATTGCGCCGATGTCGAGGACATCCTCCTCGATCGCACGGCCGACCCGCGCAGGATAGAAATCGGTGCCGCCGGCCAGCACGGTGTGCGGCCGCGCCAACGCAAGAAGCGCCTCCTCAAGGCGGTGAGGACGAAGGTAATTACCCATATCGTTCGTGTACGTACGATGGCCAGAGAGGCCATGCGAGTCAAACGATTGAGTCCGCTTCAGACGATCTTGGACAGGAGATCGAGAAGTTGCCGCTGCTCCTGGGCGGTGAGCGGCTTCATGGTCTCGCGCGACACCGCCGGGCCGTTGATCAGGAGCTTGTTCACCAGCCGCTGGCCTTCGGTCGTCAGGCTGAGCAGCGTACGGCGCGCGTCGCCGGGGTCGGGTCGCGAATCGACCAGCCCGCGTTCCTTCAGCCGCCGCACCACACCCTGCATCGTGGCCTTGTCCATGCCGACCAGACGACCGAGCAGGTTCTGCGAGAGTTCCTTGTACTCGTTCAGCTTCACCATGCTCGAGTACTTCGTCGGCGTGATGTTGGGATCGCCGATGCTGACCTGGAAGATCGCGCTGGCGCGTTGATGCGCGCGACGCAGCAGGTAACCCACTTGCTCTTCGATGTGGTAAGGCCGCGATGTCGGACTTGATGCCGACTTTGTCGGACTTGATGCCGACTTTGGCTCTTGCTGTTTTCTTGCGACGTTGCTTCGCATCGCCCCCGCCTCTGTTGCTTCTTGGCTACACCGACGGCGCGCGTCGCACAACGGTCACATAACACTCGTCAGCGGCGGTGAATGATCACGCCCTCTTGACTCATCCGCACGGGCGCGGCAGCGCGAGACTCTCGATCACCTGCAACCTCGCGTCGCGACCGCACGATCGGGCGCTGTCCCGGACCGCACTTCGATCGGTCGACATGCCAGGGGCGGTGACGCCACGCCGTGGTGGTGGCAGTCTCGCCCGCCCCACCTTCACAGGACAGTCCAATGGCCGGCGCGCTCGAAGGCATCAAGATCGTCGACCTCACCAACATCATCCTCGGTCCCTACGGAACGATGCTGCTGGCCGACCAGGGCGCTGAAGTGATCAAGGTCGAGGCTCCGGAAGGCGACGCCGTGCGCCACATCGGCAAACCCGGCAAGAACCCCGGGATGGGCCCGACCTACCTCTATGTAAACCGCAACAAGCGCTCGCTCTGCCTCGACCTCAAGGACAAGGCGGCACGGGCGGCGCTTCTCAAGGTGGTGGCAACGGCCGACGCCTTCGTCCATGCACTGCGCCCCCAGGCCATCGAGGGTCTCGGGCTGGGTTACGAGGACATCCGGAAGGTGAATCCCAACATCGTCTATGTCGGCGCCTACGGCTATTCCGCCGACGGTCCTTACGGAAAACTGCCGGCCTACGACGACGCCATCCAGGCTCGCTTCGGTATCGCCGACCTGATGGGCCGCGCCGCCGGCGACGACGTGCCGCGCTATCCGCCCACCATCCTGGCCGACAAGACCGTGGGGCTCACCTTCGCCTTTTCGACCCTGTCGGCTCTGATGCACCGGCAGCGCACTGGCGAGGGCCAGTTCGTCGAGGTGCCGATGTTCGAGACCATGGCCGCCTGGCTGATGGTCGAGCATCTGTGGGAGCGCACCTTCAGCGACGAGGGCGAGGTCGGCTACTCACGGCTGCTGTCGCGCAGCCGCAAGCCCTATCGCACCCTGGATGGCTGGATGGCGATCCTGCCCTACAACGACAAGCACTGGCGGAACTTCTTCGAGATCGTCGGCCGGCCCGAGGTCCTGAAGGACCCGCGCTACTCGACCCTCAATGCCCGCTCCATGCATATCTCGGACATGTACGCGATGGTCGAGGCGCTCGCTCCCGGCCGCACCACGGCCGAATGGGTGAAGTTGCTCGACGATGGCCAGATCCCCAATGCGCCGGTCTCACGCCCCGCTGACCTGTTCGACGACCCGCACCTGGTCTGGCGGCAACTCTTCAAGAAGTATCCGCACCCCAGCGAGGGCGAGATCATGATGGTCGAGCCGCCGATGCGGATGAGCCGCACCCCGCCCACCATCCGGTCGATGGCCCCGCTCCAGGGCGCCGATTCGCGCGCCATCCTAGCCGAGGCCGGCGTCGACACGGCGGACATCGAGGCCCTGAAGGCGGCGGGCACCCTGATCGAACCCGCCTGAAGTCAGGCGCCGACGGCGAGTTCCGCCGCCTCCAGATCCTCGAGAGCCGCCCCCACCGATTTGAAGAGCGTGATGGTCGTGGTATCGCCCGGTAGCCGGCCGGTTTGCTGACCGCGCGCCAGTTCGAACAGGTCGGCGACGATGTCGTCCTCGTCGATAGTACAGTTGGCCAGCGGCTGGACGATGTCGCCCGCCTCCTTGAGCGCGCCGGTGCGGGTATCGACGTAGACGCGAGCCCGCCCGGCGGCCCGATCGTCGCTTTCACGCATCTCGGGCGTGTAGGCGCCGACCAGATCGAGATGCTGGCCCTCATGCAGCCATGCACCCTCGACCAACGGCGCCTTGGAGAGCGTCGCACACGACACGATGTCGGCTTCGGCGATCGCGGCCCGGCGGTCGGCCACGGCGCGCACGGCAACTGGCCGGCCGAGGACCTCGGGCAGCGAGAGCGCGAGCTCCGCCGCCAGTGTTTCAGCATGCGACGGAGTCCGGCCCCAGATGGCGACTTCGCGAATCGGCCGGACCTTGGCGTGAACGCGGATGAGTTGCGGAGCCAGGGCGCCCGTGCCGATCATCAGAAGTCGCGAACAGTCGGGCCGCGACAGATAGCGCGAGGCGAGCCCCGACGCACAAGCCGTGCGACGCTTGGTCAGCATCGTACCGTCCAGCACCGCCAACGTCTGGCCAGTGGTGCCATCGAGCAGCAGGTATTGGCCGTAGATCGATGGCAGGGCGCGTCGACCGTTGTCCGGGAACACCGTCACGATCTTGACGCCGATCCGCGGCGCTACGTCCGGCAGGGACGACGCACTGGTCCAGGCCGGCATCAGCAGGAGCAGGGCCTCGGCCGACCCGGGGCCAAGCGGCGCCTTGATCGGGTGATGATGCCGTGGCGGCATCTCACAGCCGGCGCGGAAGAGCGCCTCGAGTCGGGCGATCAGCGCGAGGTCGTCGAGGGCGGCATCGACCTCGGCGGCCGACAGAAATTTCACGAAAACGGGCCGCGCGTGGCCGGAGCGACGAGATCCGGCGCGACCAGGGCGCTTTGGCGCTCGATCGCCTTCTGCGCCGGCGACGCCGGACCCGCGGCAGTCGTTGTGGGTTGCTGCGCGGCGAGACCGGCGCGCAGGCGGGCGGCCTCGCGTTCCAGTCGTGCGGCCTCGCTGCCGGCTTCGCGGGCGCGCCGGCGATGATGCCGGGCAGCCCACCAGCCGAGCCCCAGCCCGGCCAGGACACCCAACAGCAGGAGACCGACGACCAGGAGATAGACCGGCATCACGATGATATGGGGCAGCGGCCACAGGGCAAGCTGCACGAGCTGGGTGTTGCTGACGGCCATCAGCACGCCGACCAGAACGAAGAGCAGCAACAGGGCGCGAGAGAGGATCTTCATGCGGCGCGCAGCATGGCACACCGCGACGGCCGGAGGCGAGCCAAGGCGAAGGCAGCGCTACTTCTTGTCGCCCGCCTTTTCGTCGGCCGGCAGCAGGCCCGCCGCACGCGCGGCTTCCTTGTTCAGCCGGTCGCGCAGATCCTTGCCGGTCTTGAAGTAGGGCACGCGCTTGGATGCCACGGCGACCTGCTCGCCGGTCCGCGGATTGCGGCCGGTGCGCGGGTCGCGCTTCTTCACCGAGAAGGCGCCGAAGCCGCGCAACTCGACCCGGTGGCCCGAGGCCAGGGCTTTGGAGATTTCGTCGAATACCGTCGCGACGATCCTCTCGACATCCCTTTGATAGAGATGAGGATTCCGGGCCGCCAGGCGGGCAATCAGCTCGGACTTGGTCATCGCGGTTCCACGGAGAGGCCCGAAGGGCCCCGGATCAAGGATTTAAGTCGTTGATATTAAACTAAATAACAGCCTCGTCAAGCCTAAGCCCTTGAAAGCAAAAGAAAAGGCCGGTCCTTGCGGGCCGGCCTTGCCTTCAGATGTCTCGAACGACCTATTTCTCGTCGTCCTCGCCCTTCTTCTGGGCCCGGCTGAGGGCCGCTCCCAGGATGTCGCCCAGGCTGGCGCCCGAGTCGGACGAGCCGAAATCGGCCATCGCCTTCTTCTCTTCGTCCATCTCGCGCGCCTTGACCGACAGCACGACCCGGCGCGAGGCCTTGTCGATGTTGGTGATCTTGGCGTCGAGCTTGTCGCCGATGGCATAGCGGTCGGGACGCTGCTCGGAGCGGTCGCGGCTGAGCTCGGACTTGCGGATGAAGCCCGGAATGCCGTCCTGCACCGTGACGTCGATGCCGTTGTCCTGGATGCCGGCCACGATGACGGTGACCACGTCACCCTTCTTGGCGACCACGCCCACCTTCTCGAACGGATCGTTGGCGAGCTGCTTGATGCCGAGCGAGATGCGCTCCTTGTCGATGTCGACGTCGAGGACCTTGACCTTGACCTGGTCGCCCTTCTTGTAGTCGCGGATCGCCTCGTCGCCGGCCTTGTCCCACGACAGGTCGCTGAGATGGACCATGCCGTCGATGTCGCCGGGCAGGCCGACGAACAGGCCGAACTCGGTGATGTTGCGGACCTCGCCTTCCAGCTCGGTACCGGCCGGATACTTCTCGGCGAAGCTCTCCCACGGGTTGGCCATGCACTGTTTGAGTCCGAGCGAGATGCGGCGCTTGGACATGTCGACGTCCAGCACCATTGCCCGGATGCACATTCTTCTTGGTCCAGCTCATTTCGCTGACGTGGACCAGGCCTTCGACACCCGGCTCCAATTCGACGAACGCGCCGTAGTCGGTGATGTTGGTAACGCGGCCCTTGAGCTTGAAGGCCACCGGATACTTGGCGCCGGCGCCATCCCAGGGGTCGCTCATCAGCTGCTTCATACCGAGCGAGATACGCTGCGTCTCGGCGTTGAAGCGGATGACCTGCACCTTGACCTGTTGGCCGATCGTCAGCGCCTCGGACGGATGATTGATGCGCTTCCAGGCGATGTCGGTGACATGCAGCAGACCATCGACGCCGCCAAGATCAACGAACGCGCCGTAGTCGGTGATGTTCTTGACGACGCCGTCGAGCACCTGGCCCTCCGACAGCGCGCCCATCAGGCGCGTGCGGTCCTCGGCGCGGGTCTCTTCCATGACGGCGCGGCGCGACACCACGATGTTGCCGCGGCGGCGGTCCATCTTGAGGATCTGGAACTGCTGGGCCTGGCCCATCAGCGGGCCGACATCGCGGACCGGGCGGACGTCGACCTGGCGTCCCGGCAGGAAGGCCACGGCGCCCGACAGGTCGACCGTGAAGCCACCCTTCACGCGGCCAAAGATCGTGCCCATGACACGCTCGTTGTCGGTGAAGGCCTTCTCGAGAACGGTCCAGGCTTCCTCGCGGCGCGCCTTGTCGCGCGACAGGACGGCCTCGCCTTCCTTGTTCTCCATGCGATCGACGAAGATGTCGATCACGTCACCTTCCTTGATCTCCGGCGCGCCCGTCCCATTGGCGAACTCGCGCAGAGCGACGCGACCTTCGGACTTGAGGCCGACATCGATGGTGACAAAATCGTTGGCAATTCGAATGACGGTGCCTTTGACGACCGATCCTTCGAAGCTCGTCGAACCGCCCAGCGATTCGTCGAGAAGTGCTGCGAACTCGTCGCTAGACGTGTCGTTCGCGGGTTTACGAAGGGCGCTGCCCTTTGCCATGTAGTACTCTCCTTCATCGATCCCGGACTGCACTGCGCCCGTCGGCCAACCGGTTAAGTCCGGCGGATCCACTGCCTTTGAAACACCGACGCCCGGGCGACACGCCCGTTCGCAATCGCCGCTTGTTGTCTTCGATCCGCCGGCGGCGACTTACGGCCCGGAGGATCGAAAGCCCCTGCGCTCGATGAACGCCAAGGCGGCAGCAAAAGCTGCGTCGGCATCCATGTCGCTGGTATCGAGAAGGAAAGCATCGGGTGCGGCTTTAAGCGGTGCAGCCGCCCGTTCGCTGTCGCGACGGTCCCGCTCCGCCATCTCGGCAAGAACGCGCGGTTTTATAGTGTCCACCCCCCGTTCGCGCAACTCCTGGTACCGGCGCTCCGCCCGGGCCTCCGGACTCGCCGTCACGAACAGCTTCACCGGCGCGTCGGGGCATATGACGGTGCCGATGTCGCGCCCGTCGAGCACGGCGCCCGACGCTTGGGAGGCAAATTTCTTCTGGAAATTCAATAAGTTGACCCGGACTTCCGGGAGAGAAGCCACCTTCGATGCCGCCTGGCCCGCCTGGTCGGTCCTGAGGTCGGGGTCGGCCAGATCCGAGGGCTGCAGGTCGGTGGCGACTTCGCCGGCCGGCCGGCCGCTTTTCTCGGCCCCAAGACCGACCGCGCGGTAGAGTAGGCCGGTATCGAGATGGGGCAGCCGGAAATGGGCGGCGAGCCGGCGGGCGAGAGTTCCCTTGCCTGCAGCCGAGGGTCCGTCGATGGCGACGACCAACCGGCCGGTCATGCAGCGCCACTCATGCGGGCTCGATCTTGGCGCCGAGCCCGTTCATGAGGGCCGTGAAGCCGGGAAAGCTGGTGTCGATCGGCGAGCCGTCATCGATCGCCACCGGTTCGCGCGAGGCAAGGCCCAGCACCAGGAATGACATGGCGATGCGATGGTCGAGGTGGGTCTTGACCAGACCGCCGCCCTGCGGCGCCGCGCCCGTGCCGTGCACGGTGAGCGTGTCGGCACCCATTTCGTGCCGCACGCCGTTTGCTGCGAGGCCCGCCGCCACGCTCGACAACCGGTCGCTTTCCTTGGCGCGCAGTTCGGCCAGGCCCAGCATGCGCGTCGTGCCTTCGGCGCAGGCGGCCGCGACGGCGAGGATGGGATATTCGTCGATCATGGTCGGCGCCCGATCGGCCCGCACCTCGATGCCCTCCAGGCCGCTGCCTTTGACATGCAGATCGGCCACCGGCTCGCCACCGACCTCGCGCGGATTCTCGAAGGCGATATCGGCGCCCATCTCGCGCAGCGTCTGATAGAGGCCAGACCGCAACGGATTGACCCCGACATTCTCGACCGTGACGTCGCTGCCGGGACGGATCGCGGCCGCCACCACGGCAAAGGCCGCCGACGAAGGATCGCCGGGTACCACGATGTCGCGGGCCTTCAACTCCGGCCAGCCGACGACGGTGATGCGCTTGCCGCCGCCCTCGGCGGGACCCACCCGCACCTCGGCGCCGAAGTGGCGCAGCATGCGTTCGGTGTGATCGCGCGTCGCCTCGGGCTCGATCACCGTGGTCTCGCCGGCGGTGTTGAGGCCGGCCAGCAGGATGGCGCTCTTCACCTGCGCCGAGGCGACGGGCAGACGGTATTCGATCGGCACCATCTCGTCGGTACCGATCACAGCAAGCGGCATGCGACCGCCTGCGCGGCCCTCGAAGCGCGCGCCCATGCGCGACAGCGGCTCGATGACACGCTGCATCGGCCTGGACCGCAGTGAGGCGTCGCCGGTCATGAAGCTGGTGAAGGGGTGGCTGGCAAGAATGCCCGACAGCAGCCGCGCCGATGTCCCGGAGTTGCCGAGGTCGAGCACGTCACCCGGCTCGCGGCCGCCGCCCACGCCAAATCCACGGATCCGCCACAGTCCGGTGCCGACATGGTCGACCATCGCACCCAGCGCCCGGAGCGCAGCCGCTGTGGCCAGCACGTCCTCGCCTTCCAGGAGACCGCTGACGTTGGTCTCCCCCAGCGCCAGGGCGCCGAACATCAGAGCGCGGTGCGACACCGATTTGTCGCCAGGCGCCCGGACGCGGCCGTGCAATCGGGCGACGGGGCGGGCGATCAGTCTGGCCGTAGCGACTCTCCCGGACAGGGCACTCTCCACGAGGCATGGCGAAAATGCGGCGCGGCGTCCTCCTAGCATGCCGGAATTTGGTTTTGACAGGGTGAAAGACGCATGACATACGCGCTCCCTCACGGCCGATTCGGCCGAATTCAGCGGAATTCCGGGAGATTTCAGCGTGGTCAAGGCGACCTGGGGTACCAAGCGCACCTGCCAGAGCTGTGCAGCGCGCTTCTACGATCTGAACAAGAGCCCGATCAAATGCCCGAAGTGCGGCCGGGAGCACGATCGCGAGGACTTCGTGAAGGTGCGTCGCGGCCGTGGTGCAGCGGCAGCGGCGGCAGCGACGGCGGCAGCGGCAACTGCGGCGGCAGCGGCGCTCGTGAAGGCGGCGGCCAAGAAGAAGGCCGATGACGCGGCGCTGGCCGGCGACGAGATACCCGATGTAGAGGGCGACGACGCGCTCGAGGCGGACGATCTCGCCGACGAGGCCGACGACATCGAGGTCGAGGTCGAAGTCGAAGACGACAAGGGCGAAGGCGACCGCTAGGCCTATTGCCAGTCCCCTGTTGCCAGTTGGGGGGGCAGGAATTATACCTCGCGCCGCGACCCAGGATTTCGGGGCCATAGCTCAGCTGGGAGAGCGCTACGATGGCATTGTAGAGGTCAACGGTTCGATCCCGTTTGGCTCCACCAACTAAATCAAGGGCCCAGCCGGCAACGGCTGGGCCTTTCGATTTGTGGCAGACGACGAGATGAAGGCGGCGGCATGGACTATCTGAAGGAACTGGCCGGGCGGGCCAACCTCGACGCCACTTGGGAAGCATGGTCACTCGAGTACCGGGTCCTGGCGATCGCCGTAGCGCTGGCCCTCGCCTACTGGATGCTACGGGTCGCGGTTCCCGCCGTCCTGCGCGTGCTGCGACCGGTGCTGATCGCGGTATTCGTTCTCGCCGCCGTCTGGGTGTTGTTTCCCGAGGCGACCTGCTCGATCGAACTGCTCTCGAAGCTGCCGGTCGTCTGCGCCCGCTAGGTCGCCCTTCCCCCACGAAGCCTTCGATGCGAACGTGGCAAACGACATGGCTGTTCCCGCCTCCCGACCGATCGCCGTGCGCGGCCCGGCGCTCAGCTTCACCGGCGATCCCTTCCGCGACGGCCTCGACGCCACGATGGTCCATGAACCCGACGCTATTGTTGCGATGGCCGGCGGCCGCATCACCCATTTCGGACCGGCCGAGCAGATCGCACCACTGCTGCCGGCCGGCACCGAGATATACGACTATGGCCGGAACGCGCTGATCTCGGCGGGCTTCGTCGACACCCACGTCCACTATCCGCAGACGCCGATGATCGCCAGCCCCGGCGCCCAGCTATTGGATTGGCTGAACAAATACACCTTTCCGACCGAACTCAAATTCGCCGACAAGGGCTTTGCGCGCGAAACTGCCCGGCTTTTCCTGCGCGAGAACCTACGCAACGGCATCACCACGAGTTGCGTCTATTGCACCGTCCATCCGCACTCGGTCGACGCCCTGTTCGAGGAGGCCGAGCAAATCGGCCTGCGCCTGGCCGCGGGCAAGGTGCTGATGGACCGCAACGCGCCCGAGGGACTGCTCGATACGGCGCAGTCGGGTTTCGATCAGTCGCAGGCGTTGATCCAGAAATGGCATGGCCGCGGCAGGCTGCTCTATGCCATCACGCCGCGTTTCGCCGGCACCAGCACCCCGGGGCAGCTCGCCGCCGCCGGGGCGTTGTGGCGGCAACATCGGGACTGCCTGATGCAGACCCACATCGCCGAATCGCGCGACGAGGTCACCTGGATCAAGGAGCTGTTCCCGGACCGGCGAAACTATCTCGATGTCTACGACCATCACGGCCTGTGCGGCCCGCGCGCAGTCTTCGGACATGGCATCTGGCTGGATGAACCCGAGATGCAGCGCCTGCACGAGTGCGACGCGGCAATCGCCCATTGCCCGACTTCGAATTTCTTTCTCGGCAGCGGCGCCTTCGACCTTTCGCGCGCCGTCCGGAAGGAGCGGCCGGTGCGGGTCGGGCTGGGAACCGATATCGGCGCCGGCACGTCGTTTTCGATCCTGGCGACGCTCGATGCCGCCTACAAGGCCAGCCAGCTCAACCGCCAGCCCCTGTCGGCCGGGCATGCCTACTATCTCGCGACCCGCGGCTCTGCCCGGGCTCTCTACCTCGAGGACAAGGTCGGCAGCCTCGCCGTCGGCATGGAAGCCGACCTCGTGGTGCTCGACATGCGATCGACGCCGCTGATCGATTCGCGGATGAACCAGGCCCGGGACTTCGCCGAACAGCTCTTCATCCAGATGACCCTGGGCGACGACCGCGCCGTGCAAGCCACCTACGTTGCTGGCCGACTGGCCCATACCAAGGCATCCGGCGCCAGCCCAAGGCCCTGATCCCTCTCCATAGTGTGAAATTTAGGTGGAACGCCATAAATATGGTGGCCGGGGCGGTTTGATCAGAGTACGATTTCTTCGGTAGCTGAAGGAGGTTGCTTATCCGTCCAAGGACCTTGCGCCCCGACGGAGTCTGGATCACTGGCGGATCGCCCGCCGAGTGCCCTCTCAACCGCACCTTTCGCACTGCCCATCGTCGACGCCTCCGCTTGCGGGGGCGTTTTTTATTGTCGGCGATTGGCTCCGTTCCTCTGTCCAAGCCTCCGGAGTACGCAAATGGCAAAACGCGCCACACGCCGCGCCAAACTGCACGCCATCGATAGCGCCCGTGTCCACAATCTCGTCTTCGACACCACTCCGGCCAACGACAGGGATCAGAGCTACATCCGGAAAGTCCGACCGCGCAGCGACAACCAACGCATATTGATGGAGGCCATAGAAGCCAAACCGCTCACCGTCGCCCTCGGCCCAGCCGGCACCGGCAAGACCTATCTGGCAATCTGCGCCGCCGTCGAGGCGCTGGATTCCGGCACAGTTTCGCGCATCGTACTGTCGCGGCCAGCGGTCGAGGCCGGCGAAAACCTTGGTTTCCTGCCGGGCGACATGCGTGAAAAGCTCGACCCCTATCTGCGTCCGCTGTGGGATGCGTTGAACGACCGGCTGGGTGCCAAGCGCCTGCGCCAGCATCTCGACGACGGCACGATCGAGATCGCACCGGTGGCGTTCATGCGCGGCCGCACTCTCAACAACAGTTTCGTGCTGATCGACGAGGCGCAGAACTGCACCTACGGACAGCTCAAGATGCTGCTGACGCGTCTGGGCTGGCATTCCACCATGGTCATGACCGGCGATCCCGACCAGACCGATTTGCTGCCTGAACTCTCGGGGCTGGCCTCGATCGGCAAGAAGCTGGAGGGGCTCGACGACGTGGCAGTGGTGCGTCTTACCGACCAGGATGTGGTCCGCCATCCGCTGGTCGGCCGCATGCTGTCGGTGCTTTAAAGCGACCGAACTTATCCACATAATGGAGCGCGGCAGACGATCGGACTGAATCGGGAACGTCTGCCGCGGCAGGTTGATAGTTTGGAATGGCAATAATCTATATATGCCATGTATTTCAATATGTTAGACTTAAAATAGCGGTCGACTGCCACCACGTTCCCATTGAGTCAATACAGTGACGTTGCCGTAACGTCAGGCAGACGCCAGGTTTCTTCACAGACTTCCCCACATGCCGCTGCCGCCTTGTCGGCGGGCACCGGTCAACCCATTGTGCGCGCCCATCCGGCCCTGAGCGATTCCGCCCCGTGAGTACCGAAACCGACACCGAAACCGACCGGAAACCTAGTGAGGGTTCGCTCGCCGACGGCATGCGGACCATCGCCGAGTTCGTGCGCACCCTTCCGCGCAAGCCCGGCGTCTATCGCATGATCGCCGCCGACGGCGAGGTCCTCTACGTCGGCAAGGCGAAGTCGCTGCGCAGCCGTGTCGCCGCCTACACCCAGCCGACGCGCCTCGCGACGCGCCTGATGCGCATGGTGTCGGCAACCACGACCATGGAATTCGCGGTCACCGACAGCGAAGCCGAGGCGCTGCTGCTCGAGAACAACCTGATCAAGCGCTTCCGGCCGCGGTTCAACGTGCTGCTGCGCGACGACAAGTCGTTCCCCTATATCGTCATCCGCCGCGACACCGAATGGCCACAACTCGCCAAGCATCGTGGCACACGCGAAGCCGGCAACGAATATTTCGGCCCCTTCGCCTCGGCCACCGCGGTCAACCGCACGCTCTACGCACTCCAGCGCGCCTTCCCGCTGCGCTCCTGCTCCGACGGCGTGTTCACGACGCGGACCCGACCCTGCCTGCAATACCAAATCAAGCGTTGCACGGCGCCCTGCGTGGGCCGCATCGAGAAGGCCGAGTACGCATCGATCGTCGACGAGGTGCGCGGCTTCCTGGGCGGGCGCAACCGCGAGATCCAGCAAGCGCTGTCGCAGCGCATGGAAAAGGCCTCGGCAGATCTGGAATTCGAAGGTGCCGCGGTATTGCGCGACCGCATCCGGGCGCTGACTCAGATTCAGTCGCATCAATCGATCAGCCTGCCCTCGATCGAGGAGGCCGACATCTTTGCCGCCCACGCCGACGGCGGCCAAGTATGCGTGCAGGTGTTCTTCCTGCGCGCCGGCCAGAATCTCGGCAACCGCGCCTATTTCCCGAGCCACGCCCGCGAGCTCGACGAAGCCGACGTGCTGTCGGCCTTCATCGGCCAGTTCTACGAGGCGCGACCGGCTCCCAGGCTGATCCTGACCAGCCATGACGTCGCCGAGCGCGAGTTGCTGGAAAGCGCGCTGGCGATCGGCGCAGGACACAAGGTTGAGATCCGCCATCCCAAGCGCGGCGACCAGAAGGACGCCCTCGACCAGGCCGTCTCCAATGCCCGCGAGGCGCTGGCGCGGCGACTGGCTGAGCGTGGTACGCAGCGCACGCTGCTGGAAGGTGTGGCACGCATCTTCGGGCTGGAATCGCCGCCCGAACGCATAGAAGTCTACGATAACAGCCATATCCAGGGCACCGCCCCGATCGGCGCCATGATCGTCGCCGGTCCCGACGGTTTCATGAAGAACGCCTACCGCAAGTTCAATATCAAGACTGAGGGGGCGGCGGGCGACGACTTCGCCATGATGCGCGAGGTCATGAGCCGCCGCTTCGGCCGTGCGCTCAAGGAAAATCCCGACCGCGACGAAGAGCATTGGCCGGACCTGGTGTTGATCGACGGCGGCCAGGGCCAACTCGAGGCGGCGCGGCAAGTGGCGACGGAACTCGGTCTTGAAGATATCGCAATGGTCGGCATCGCCAAGGGACCGGACCGCAACGCCGGACGCGAGCGCTTCTTTATGCCCGGGCGTCCACCGTTCTCGCTCGAGCCGCGCGATCCCGTGCTGTACTTCCTCCAGCGTCTGCGCGACGAGGCGCATCGCTTCGCCATTGGCACGCATCGCACGCGCCGCGCGGCCGATCTCACGCGCTCGGCCCTCGACGAGGTGCCGGGCATCGGCGCCGGCCGCAAGCGCGCCCTGCTCAACCATTTCGGCAGCGCCCGTGCCGTTGCCGTGGCCACTGTCGAGGACATCAAGTCGGTGCCGGGCATCTCCGATGCGATCGCCCAGAAAATCCATGACCACTTCAGGGGCGGTCGCTAAGGTGGCCTCACAGGCTCGATCATGCTGTTCAACCTCCCCAATCTGGTAACCTGGACGCGGATCCTGCTGATCCCGCTGATCGTCGGGGTGTTCTATTTCCCGGACAGCTGGCTGTCCGAGGAGTCGAAGAACACGGTGGCGACCGCGGTCGTCATCCTCGCAGCGGTCACCGACTGGCTGGACGGCTAC
>JACPVT010000115.1 GCA_016191685.1 Rhodospirillales bacterium
AGGTCGTTGGCGCGCAGCAGGTTGAAGGTCGTGGCCATGTCGCCGGCGTCGAGATAGCCCTTCTTCGACATCATCTCTTCGATGCCGGCAAGCTGGTCCTCGTCGATGAAGACTCCGAGTTCGCCGGGTTCGGTGAAGTCGACCTGGGCGGTGAAGAAGGTGCAGGCGGCGATGCGGTCGTCGCCGCGCGCCGCCATGTACGCAAGCGTCGCAGCCATCAGCGTGCCGCCGATGCAATAGCCGATCGCCGACACCTGGCGCTGGCCGGTCGCCTGTTCGATGGCGCCCAGCGCCGCCAGCGGCCCGAGCTTCATGTAGTCCTCGAACACCAGCTTAGTGAGGCGCTCGTCGGGATTGACCCACGAGATGACGAACACGGTGTAGCCCTGCTCGGTCGCCCACTTGATGAACGAGTTCTCGGGCTTGAGATCGAGGATATAAAACTTGTTGATCCACGGCGGCACGATCAGCAGCGGCATCGTGTAGACCTCGGCGGTCGCCGGCGCGTACTGGACGAGCTGCATCAGATCGTTCTGGTAGACGACCTTGCCGGGCGAGGTGGCGACGTTCTCGCCGACCCGGAATGCCTTCATGTCGGTCTGGCGGATCGCGAGCTTGCCCTTGCCGCGTTCGAGGTCGGTCAGCAGGTTCTGCAGGCCCTTCAGCAGGTTCTCGCCCTTGGACTCGATGGTCGCCTTCACGACCTGCGGATTGGTCATCGCGAAGTTCGAGGGCGATACCGCGTCGATGAATTGCCGCGTGTAGAAGTCGACCTTCTTCGCCGTTTTATCGTCGATGCCCTCGACGTCCTTGACGGTGCCCTGCAGCCAGCGCGCGGTGAGAAGGTAGGACTGCTTCAGGTAGTCGAAGACCACCTCGTCCTTCCACGCCGGATCGTTGAAGCGCTTGTCGCCCTTGGCGGGCTCGGCCATCGGCTCGACCTTCTGGCCCATCATGCGCTGGGCGGTGTGCTGCCACAGCGTGAGGTATTGCTGCCAGAGTTCCATCTGCGCCTGAACCAGCCGGTTGGGGTCGGCCAGCAGCTTGGCGGTGAAATCCATGAAGGTTTGGGTGAGGCCCAGCGGGTCGGCAGGTTGCAGACCTTCGGCCTTGTAGCGTTCGGCAAATTCCTGGAGCAGTTTCTGGCTGCGTTCTGCGATATCCTTGAATGCGGCCTGCATCTTTTGGGCTTCGGCCGGCGACACTCCCTGAAGGGCAGTTGGGACTGACGTCTCCGACATGCGTTTCCCCTTCTGAATCATTGCCTTTGTGGCGTTTCTTGCGGTATTTTCAACGTCCCGGTACCATACCTTGTGCTTGTCTGCCCGGGTCGCCGAACGCTTTCATATAGGTAGGCTGCGACAACAGACGGGTCAAACTTCCTCTCGGTCTCCGCTAAAACAGCGGTCATGCCGGGCTTCAAGCGGGTGACAGCGATGCAGCGACAACAGGACATGTTCGGCAGCCGACGCCTCTGGCTAGGCCTGCTCGGCGTGTCGACGCTGGCACTCATGGCAGGTTGCGGCATGTTCGACAGCAGCACCCCGGCGCAAGGCACGAAGGTCCGTCCCGGCGCCGACCGCCAGGTTGCAGCGAGCGGCAGCCTGCCTTCCGCCAATGCCGGACGTCAGTACGATTCCGGCATCGCGCCAGTCGACGAGACCCGCACCGGACCCCAGGTCGGCTCGATCGTCGCCGGCCGCGGCGGCCAGAAGGCGCAGAAGGAGGCCATCGAAAAGGAAGCCGCCGAGGCCGACGCCAAGGCGCGCGAACAGCGTCAGGCCCGTGCGGCCGCCGACCGCGAAGCCAAGGCCCGCCAGGCGGCGGAAGCACCACCAAGCAAAGCGCCGGACACCGCCGGTGCGGCGACACCGGCACCACCTGCCAGCGTGGCACCGGCACCGACCCCGGTCGTCGCCGCGCCGATTCCGCCACCATCCGCCGAGCCGGCGCCTGTCGCGCAGGCTTCCGCGCCGCCGCCTGCACCTGCGCCCGAGGCGGTGGTTGTCGCCGCCGCGCCGCCGCGCCCGGCTGATCCCAACAAGGCGTTCGTCCCGCCGCCGGGCTGGGTACCGCCCGGCCAGACGGCACCCATCGCCGCAACACCAGCCGTCGCTACGAACGTCCCGTCGGCATCGACGCCTGCGGTCTCGACGCCGACGCCTGCACCTACACCTGTGCCTGTCGTGATGGCCGCGGCCGAACCGCCGGCACCGGCACCAACACCGATGCCTGTGGCCGCGACGCGCCCGGCCGATCCCAACAAAGCATTTGTCCCGCCGCCGGGCTGGGTACCACCAGGCCAATCCGCAGCGCCCGTGGTTGCTTCGCCGGCCGCGCCGGCATCGACGTCCGCCGCTCCTGCACCGACCCCTGTTCCTGCGCCACCGCCTGCACCGGTCGTGACGACGACGGCCGAGCCGCCGACACCGGTGGTTGCCGCTGCGCCGCCGGTCCGTCCGGCCGATCCCAACAAAGCCTTCGTGCCGCCACCGGGCTGGACGCCGCCAAGTCAGGTCGCCCAAACACCGTCGCCTGCCGTATCGGCTCCGCCTCCGTCGGCACCTGCACCCATCGTAACGGCAGCGGCTACCCCGGTGCCTCAAGCCGAACCCGCGCCGCCACCTGCCGCGATGCCGCCGGCTCGTTCGGGCGATCCAAACAAGGCATTCGTGCCGCCGGCTGGCTGGGTTCCGCCAGGGCAGGTGACAGCGCCGGCAGCAGTTGCCGCGCCGCCACCGCCGCCACCGCCGGCCGCACCCGTCATGACGGCCGCCGCCGCTCCGGCCCCTCAGCCTGAGCCCGTGCCGACGCCGGCCGCGATGCCGCCGGCACGCCCGGCCGATCCGAGCAAGGCGTTCGTGCCACCGCCGGGCTGGGCTCCGCCAAGCCAGACTTCCGCTTCGCCGCCGCCAGCCGCGCCGGCGCCCGCACCGGTCGTGGTGACGCCGACTCCGCCGCCGGCCCCCGTCGTTGCGGCGCCGATGCCTGCCCAGACGCCGATTCCGACGATACCGACTGAGGCCAACATTGCGACGGCACAATCAGGCGCGGTGCCGTTCAGCGACATCAAGTCACCGCCGTTCGGTGGGCCGATGCAGATCGCGGTGATCCAGTTCAGCCGCGCCTCGTCGGGCCTGGGTGGAAACGACTACGATGTGCTGGCTCAGGTGGCGCAGATCCAGCGCCGCAACGGCGGCACGATCCGCGTCGTCGCACACGCCGACCAGGATGCCTACGGCGCCTCGGCGGCACAGATCGAGCGTGGCAACTTTGAAGTGTCGCGCCGTCGTGCGCTCGCGGTGGCCCAGCAGCTTCGGGCGCTCGGCGTGCCGCGCGACCGGATCGTTGCTGAGGCGGCCTCCGACGATGAGCCCGTGTACCAGACCAGCACCGCCCGCGGCATCGCCGCCAACCGGCGCGCCGAAGTCTTCATCGACTTCTAGACCGCCAAGGAAGAACACGATGGACGATTCCGAATTTCACCGGCTGAAGCGCCTGCCGCCCTACGTGTTCGCGGAAGTGAACGCCATGAAGGCGCGAGCCCGCGGTGCCGGCCAGGACGTGATCGATCTCGGTATGGGCAATCCCGACCTGCCGACTGCGCCTCATATCGTGGCCAAACTCGCCGAAGCTGCCGCCAACCCACGTGCCCACGGCTACTCCGCCTCGCGCGGCATTCCCGGCCTGCGCAAGGCGCAGGCGGCTTACTATGCCCGGCGCTTCAATGTCGAACTCGATCCCGAGAGCGAGATCATCGTGACGCTGGGCTCGAAGGAGGGCCTCGCCAATCTCGCGCAGGCGATCACCTCGCCGGGCGACACGGTGCTGGTGCCCAATCCCAGCTATCCGATCCATCCTTACGGCTTCATCATCGCTGGCGGCTCGGTGCGCCACATCCCGGTGCCAGGCAGCACCTCGCTCGCCGAGTTCCTGCCGGCGCTCGAGCGCGCGGTGCAGCATGCGGTACCCAAGCCGCTGGCGCTGGTGCTGAACTATCCGTCGAACCCGACAGCCCAGGTCGTCGATCTCGATTTTTATGGCGCGATCGTCGACTTCTGCAAACGCCAGGGCATCTGGATTCTGTCGGATCTCGCCTACGCCGAAATCTATTTCGACGGCGTGCCGCCGCCGTCGGTGCTGCAGGTGCCGGGCGCCCGCGACATCGCCATCGAGTTCACCTCGATGAGCAAGACCTACTCGATGGCCGGCTGGCGTATCGGCTTCGCGGCCGGCAACAAGACGCTGATCACGGCGCTCACCCGCATCAAGTCCTATCTCGACTACGGCGCCTTCACGCCGATCCAGGTGGCTGCAACGGCGGCGCTGAACGGCCCGCAGGATTGCGTTGCCGAAGCACGCAACACCTACAAGGAACGCCGCGACGTGCTGATGGAAGGCCTGCTCGCCGCCGGCTGGGATCTGCCGGCACCGTCGGCCAGCATGTTCGCGTGGGCGCCGATTCCCAGGGAATTCGCCGAACTGGGCTCGCTTGCCTTCTCCAAGCTGCTGTTGACGCAGGCCAATGTCGCGGTGTCGCCCGGCATCGGCTTCGGCGAACACGGCGACGCCCATGTCCGCATCGCGCTCGTGGAGAACAAGCACCGCATCCGCCAGGCCGTCCGCAATATCCGTCAGGTGATGGTCGATCCCGGCCGCGCCATCGATCTTTATCTGCGCGGCGTTGGGGACAACGTTACGCTGATCAAGGCTCGCGCCTAGCATCATCCTGTCGTATCAGGCGTCCATGAAATCACCCCTCAGAATCGGCATCGCCGGTCTCGGCACCGTCGGCGCTGGTGTCGTCAAGTTGCTGGCCGAGCATGGCCGGCTGCTGTCGTTGCGCGGCGGCCGTCCGTTGAAGCTCGTGGCCGTCAGCGCGCGCTCGCGCGCCAAGAAGCGCGACATCGACGTCTCCGGCATGCGCTGGGAGAAGGATCCGATGGCGCTCGCGACCGCGCCCGACATCGACGTCGTCGTCGAGCTGATCGGCGGTTCGGGCGGGGTGGCGCGCCGGCTGGTGCAGAAGTCGCTTGCCTCGGGCAAGCATGTCGTCACCGCCAACAAGGCGCTGCTCGCCCTGCACGGCGCGGAGATCGCGGCGGCAGCCGAGAAGAAGGGCCGCATCCTTGCCTTCGAGGCGGCGGTTGCCGGCGGCATTCCCATCATCAAGGCGCTGCGCGAGGGCCTGGTCGGCAATCGCGTGCGGCGGCTGTACGGGATTCTCAACGGCACGTGCAACTACATCCTGACCACCATGCGCGAGACCGGCCGCGACTTCGACGCCGTCCTGGCCGAGGCGCAGGCCGCCGGCTACGCCGAGGCCGATCCGACCTTCGATATCGACGGCATCGACGCTGCGCACAAGCTCGCCGTGCTGACCGGAGCGGCATTCGGGGCCAAGGTCAACTTTGCCGGAATCCATGTCGAGGGCATCCGCCGGGTGACCGCGATGGACATCCAGTTTGCCGAGGAACTGGGCTTCCGCATCAAGCTGCTTGGTCTGGCGCGTGAGACGAAATTCGGCATCGAGCAGCGCGTCCATCCGTGCATGGTGCCGCTCGCCACGCCGATCGCCCACATCGAGGGCGTGTTCAACGCCGTCGTCGTCGAGGGCGACTTCGTCGGCACCACGATGTTCCAGGGCCGCGGCGCCGGGCAGGGCCCGACCGCCTCGGCGGTGGTGGCCGACCTGGTCGATGTCGCGCGCGGCCGCCACATGCCGGCCTTCGTCGTGCCGGCGGCGCGGCTCGCCGACCGGCCAGCCTCGCCGATGGACCGCCATGTCGGCGCCTACTACATGCGTCTGATGGTACAGGATCGTCCCGGCGTGATCTCCGCCGTGTCGGGCGCGCTTGCCAAGGAACGCATTTCGCTGGAATCGATGTTGCAGCGCGGGCGTTCGCAGTCGGGCGAGGTACCGGTGGTGCTGACGACACACGAGACGGAGGAAGCGGCGATGCGGCGTGCGCTCACGCACATCGCCAAACTGAAGGCGGTGGCCGAGGAGCCCTGCCTGATCAGGATTGAGGCATTCTAGGAAGGCGCTTCAGACGCCGGACGGAGGAAGCTATGTCAGACGAAGGCAAGATGGACCGCAATCTGGCGCTCGAGGCAGTGCGCGTCACCGAGGCGGCGGCGCTGGCGGCCTCGAAGCTGATGGGGCGCGGCGACGAGAAGATGGCCGACCAGGCGGCGGTCGATGCCATGCGCACGTCGCTCAATGCGCTGTCGATCGACGGCACGGTGGTGATCGGCGAGGGCGAGCGCGACGAAGCGCCGATGCTCTATATCGGCGAGAAGGTCGGTTCGGGTGGCCCCAAGATCGACATCGCCCTCGATCCACTGGAAGGCACGACCATCACCGCCAAGGGGCTGCCCAATGCGCTGGCCGTCATGGCGATGGCCGAGCACGGCGGGTTCCTCAATGCGCCCGACGTCTACATGGACAAGATCGCCGTCGGCGGCGGGCTGCCCGATGGCATCGTCGATCTCGACAAGAGCCCCAGGCAGAACCTTGCCGACCTTGCCAAGGCGAAGAAGGTCGAGGTGGCCGATCTCGTCGTCTGCATCCTCGACCGGCCGCGCCATGCCGAACTGATCGCCAAGGTCCGCGAAGCCGGTGCCCGCATCATGCTGATCGGCGACGGCGACGTGTCGGGCGTGATCGCGACCTCGACAGGCGATTCGGGCATCGACATCTACATGGGTTCGGGCGGCGCTCCGGAAGGCGTGCTGGCGGCCGCGGCGCTACGCGCCATCGGTGGCCAGATCCAGGGTCGGCTGCTGTTCCGCAATGACGACGAGAAGGCACGGGCCCGCAAGTGGGGCATCACCGACCTCAACCGCAAATACTCGATGACCGACATGGCCAAGGGCGACGTGATGTTCGCCGCGACCGGCGTCACGTCGGGATCGATGCTGAAGGGCGTGCGTCGCTTCCACAACGGCGCCGAGACCCACTCGATCGTCATGCGCTCGAAGACCGGAACGGTGCGCTGGATTTCGGCGCATCATAATTTCACGATCAAGACCGGCCTGCCGAGCTGGGCCTAGGGGCCGCGTGGAACGCGGCGAGCGCGCAGCCTTTCTCGGTGTCGAACGGTCGTTGACCGGTCGGCGCTGGGCGGCGCGCCTCGCCGACGAGCGCACGGCACTTGCCATCGCACAGCGCCATGGGCTGCCTGATGCTGTGGCGCGTCTGCTGGCAGCGCGCGACGTCGGCCTCGACTCGGTGGAGGACTTCCTCGAGCCGACGTTGCGGCGTTTCCTGCCCGACCCGTCGCATCTCAAGGACATGGACACCGCCGTCCTGCGGCTGGTGCGGGCGGTGCAGGCAGACGAGCGCATCGTCGTGTTCGGAGACTACGACGTCGACGGGGCCACATCTTCGGCGCTGCTGCTGCGCTTCTTCCGCAGCATCGGCGGCAATATCGGCGTTTACATTCCCGACCGCCGCAAGGAAGGTTATGGCCCCAACGCGGCGGCGCCGCTGAAGCTGAAGGCCGAGGGTACAGCGGTCGTGGTCACTGTCGATTGCGGCGTGACCGCCTTTGAGCCGCTGGCGGAAGCCAAGCGGGCAGGGCTCGACACCATCGTCATCGACCATCACATGGCCGAGATCGCGCTGCCCGACGCAATCGCCGTGGTCGATCCCAACCGGGTCGACGAGGCGAGCCCGCACAAGCAGATGGCGGCGGTGGGCGTGGCATTTCTGCTTGCGGTTGGAGTCAATCGGGCGTTGCGCGACGCCGGTTGGTACGGTGCATCACGCCCCGAGCCCGATCTGCGCCAGTGGCTTGACCTCGTGGCGCTGGGCACGGTGTGCGACGTCGTGCCGCTTACCGGAGTGAACCGAGCGCTGGTGCGCCATGGCCTCAAGGTGATGGCCGATCGGCGCAACCCCGGGCTCGCGGCGCTCGCCGACGTGGCCCGCCTGAAGGAAGCACCGGGCGCCTACCATCTTGGGTTTCTGCTGGGACCCAGGGTCAATGCCGGCGGCCGCGTCGGCCAGGCCGATCTCGGCGCGCGGCTGCTGTCGAGCGACGATCCGCATGAGGTCGGCGCCCTGGCGCTTCGATTGGACGAATTCAACGCCGAGCGCCGCGCCATCGAGCGCGAGGTTCTCGATCAGGCGATCTCGCGGATCGAGGGGCTGTACGGGCCGGACCGCAAGGGGCTGCCGGCGGCACTGGTGGTCGAGAGCGACGGCTGGCATGTCGGCGTGATCGGCATCGTTGCCAGTCGCCTCGTCGAACGCTACGGCCGGCCGGCCTTCGTGATCGGCCTCGACGGCGACCTCGGCAAGGGCTCGGGCCGCTCGGTGCGTGGCGTCGACCTCGGCGCCGCAGTGATCGCCGCCCGCCAAGCCGGCCTGCTGGTGAACGGTGGAGGCCATGCCATGGCGGCGGGCCTTACCGTGACCCGAGAGGCGCTCCCCGGTCTGGCCCGGTTTCTCGACGAGCGCATAGCCCCGCAGCTCGGCGCGGCACCGCCAGTGCGCGAACTCGGAGTCGATGCGGCGCTCGCACCAGCGGCGGCGACCCAGGAACTGGTCGACATGATCGAGCGTGTCGGCCCGTTTGGTGCCGGCAACGCCCTGCCGCGATTCGTTCTCACAAGCGTTCGCGTCAACTACGCCCAGACGGTGGGCGAGGGGCATGTGCGCTGCACCCTGGTGGGAGCGGAACGCGGCCGGGTCGAGGCAATCGCCTTCCGGGCCAACCAGACGGCGCTGGGACCGGCCCTACTGGATCCTGCCCGGCCGGTCCTTCATGTCGCAGGTGCGCTTAGGATCGATCGCTTCGGAGGGCGGGAATCCGTCCGGCTACAGATCGACGATGCTGCGGCAGCTGTGGGTTCGGTGCTGGCCTGAGCCCGGCCCGGGCGCTCGAGCGGCAAGCGAGTGAATGCAGTCTGCATGGAAACGTTGATGGCAAGTTCGGGCGCATGGCTGTTCATGTGACAAGCGCAATCGGAGCGGCCGCCATTACAGCGAGACAATTGCCCTTCTGTTCTCCTCGGGCGGCGATCGCTGGGGCGCTCGGTCGATCGGTTCGGAAGGCGTGAATCTGTCTCACGATGAATCGACGATGCGGCTGGCTGCCTGAAGCGGTGCTTGCTTGATTTTGCGGCCTCCAACCGCTACATGCAGCCGCTCTTTCGGCTTCGTCCCCATCGTCTAGAGGCCTAGGACACCGCCCTTTCACGGCGGCGACGCGGGTTCGAATCCCGCTGGGGACGCCAGTACGGAAGGATGGCCTTCGATAGGCACCCCGTTGATGCAAAACGTATGCTTTACGTTTTCAACGGAGTGATCCATCATGGTCCATGCTAGTTGCCTTTTTAGGGGGGATGAGATTCATGTTGAAGTCACTGTTCGCCGTTATCGCCGCAGCGCTGTTGTTGGGCGCTTGCGACGAGCCGCCGCCGCCGGCAGCCGCGCCGCCGCCGCCGCCGGCACCACCGTCGTTCATGGTGTTCTTCGATTGGGACCGCTCGAACCTGTCGTCCCAGGCTCTGAACACGATCCAACAGGCCGCCACTGCCTATAAGACTCGCGGCGGCGCTCGCATTACGGCGACCGGCCATACCGATACGTCGGGCCCGGAAGCTTACAACATGGCGCTGTCTCTCCGCCGTGCGACCACCGTCAAGGACGCCCTCGTCAAGGAAGGCGTGCCGGCAACGGCGATCACCACCGTGGGTCGTGGCGAAGCAGGCCTGCTCGTTCAGACGGGCGACGGCGTGCGTGAGCCGCAGAACCGCCGCGTCGAGATCGTTGTCGTCGTTCAGATGGCGTCGACGGATGACGTGGCCTACTGCCGGGCACTGGCCGCTTCGTGGCGGAAGACCAGCACCAGCTCGCCGGCTCAGGGCCCCGTTCCGGAAGCCATTGCCCAGTGCGATGCGGGCAACACGGCAGCCGGCATTCCGGTCCTCGAGAAGGCGCTGACCGATTCCAAGGTCCCGCTGCCGAAGCGCATGTAGCGATTGAAACTGATCGTTGGCCGGCTGTAACGCCGGCCAACGGATCATGGAAAAGGCGGCCTCCGGGCCGCCTTTTTTGTGTTCGCTCTTTGCGCTGGCGTCAGCCGCAGGTCACCGAATAGATGTGCTGGACCTCGCCGGGCAATGGCATGGCCTGCCAGGTCTTGCCGGCGTCCTGAGTCCCGAACACCTCGCCATCATAGCGGGCGCCAATATAGACCTGCGCCGCGTCGCGCGGATGAAGCCCGATCGACATGATGGTGCCGTGGACCTGGACCTTGTCGAAGCGCTTCCAGCTCTGGCCGCCATCGCCGCTGCGATAAAGCCCACCATCGTGACTGGCGGCCGCGACGCTCAGCGCCGAGTAGAGCGTGTTGGGTTCGACGGGCGAGGCTTTGACGTCGCGCCCGTAGGTGGTGGGCGAGAAGCGACCGACCTCCATGTCCTGCCAGCTGCGGCCCTGATCGGCGCTGCGGAACAGGCCCATGCGCATTGCCGCGATCACGGCGTCGGGGTCGGCTGGATTGATGGTGACGGCATGGCTGTCGAGCATGCCTTCGGCCGTGGTGTCGCTCACGATCTTGCTCTGGAGGTGCGGCAGTTCGGCGAGCTTGATCAGGCCCGCGCTGCAGTCGGTCCAGGTCTCGCCCGAATCGGTGCTGCGCATGACGCCGTTGATCTCGAGCGCGGCGTAGATCTCGTCGGGACGCTTGGGATGTTGCACCAGTCGCATTACCCGCGAGGCAAAGGGCCCTTTGCAGTGCGTCGCCATTTCCGGACTGGGCAGCTTGCGCCAGCTCGCACCACCATCGTCGCTGCGGTAGACGTCGAT
>JACPVT010000116.1 GCA_016191685.1 Rhodospirillales bacterium
CACCGGATCTCGGTGAAGCTGCAGGCACTGGGCGCAGATCTCCTTCATCATGCATTGCATGGGGGAGTTGATCGATGCCAGCGCGCGGTGCTGGGCCTTGAGATAGGGTTTCAACACGGCATGGCGCGCCAGGCACACCGCGTTCATCATGCCGTCGGAGCCGATGGCGACGATGCGGTCGGCATCGCCGAACGGGATCGGCTGCGGGCCCAGTTCACCGGCTGCATACTTGCGCATCGTCTCGACGATGTTGTCGACCGTCGACTTGTCCTGCGGCCGGCCGGGCGTGAAGCCCGGCGCCTCGTCGCAGCACCACACGACGACGTCGGCCGCGGCCTCGATCTCCTCGACCTTGTAGCGGTCGATGACCTTCTTGTAGCCGGCGAAGTACAGAACCTTGCTGCCGGCCTTGCGGAAAGCCTGGCCGATCGAGAACAGCACGGCATTGCCGAGACCGCCGCCGGCCAGGACGACCGTTTCGCCGGGCTCGATTTCGGTCGGCGCGCCGGTCGGCCCCATGACGATCACCGGTTCGCCGGGCTCGAGCAGCGCACAGAGGTCGGATGAGCCGCCCATCTCCAGCGTGATCAGCGACAAGAGGCCCTTGTCCTTGTCGACCCAGGCGCCGGTCAGCGCCAGGCCCTCCATGGTGAGCAAGGTGCCGTCGACCTTCTTCGAGCGCGCCTCGTAGTTCTGCAGGCGGTAGAACTGGCCGGGCTCGAAGTGGCGGGCCGCGGCCGGCGCCTGGACCACGACCTCGACGATGGTGGGCGTCAGCCGGTCGACGCGCACGACCTTGGCGCGCCAGTCGCGGTTGGCCTCGGCCAGGATCGCTTCAGGCGAACGCGTCGGTGGCGCCAGTTTCTCCATCGTCCGGCTGAGCACCGGATAGCCCTGCTTGGCGCCGCCCATTGCCTTCACGACGTTGCCGGCGAACGAGGGATGCAGGTCGCCGAAGAACGACATGCCGCGGCCATCGCTGTGGCGATACATCAGCACACGAACGTCGGCAGGCTTGCAGACGCGCTCGGGCGTGGCGGGATTGCCGTCCTCGTCGAGGGCGCGGAAATACTTGCCGTCGATGAAGGCGTGCGTCGCGTCCTCGCGCGCCAGCACGGTGTTGGGCTGCGTGCCCGCCGCCACCAGGATAGTGCGCGCCGGCAAGGTCGCTTCGATTTTGGTGCCGTTCTGCTCGCCCGCCACCTTCAGCGCTGAAGCGTGACCATTGGCATCGATTTCGACCGCGACCGGCGAGAGACCTTCGACGAAGCGGATGTCCTCCTCCAGCGCCTTCAGCACTTCCTCGTGGTTCAGCGTATAGGACGGCGATTCGATCAGGCGACGGCGATAGACCAGCGAGACACCGCCCCAGCCGTTGACCAATTTGGCAATGTCGGGCGCGCGGCCTTCACGTGCTGCCAGAGCACGCTCGGCGCGAATGGCCTTGGCATGACCCAGAAACTCCTGCGCGATCTCGCGTTCCTCGTCGTTCCAGGCCGCACCCACCGCCGCCTCGCCGCGCTCGGCGACAAGCGTCTCGTGACGCGCCAAAAACTTTTCGACCTGCAGCGGATAGTAGGCGAGCGATTCGGTGGCGGTGTCGATGCCGGTCAGGCCGCCGCCGATCACGATCACCGGCAGGCGGATCTGCAGGTTGGCGATGGAATCCTTCTTGGCGGCGCCGGTGAGCTGCAGCGCCATCAGGAAATCCGAGGCCGCGCGCACGCCGCGCGCCAGACCGTTGGGCAGGTCGAGCACGGTGGGCTTGCCGGCGCCGGCGCAGAGCGCCACGTGGTCGAAGCCCATGGCGAAGGCGCTCTCGACCGTCACCGTGCCGCCAAAGCGCACGCCGCCGAACATCGAGAACTGGCCGCGGCGCTCGAGCAGCAGGCGGACCATCTTCAGGTAGTTCTTGTCCCAGCGCACGGTGATGCCGTATTCGGCGACGCCGCCGAAGCCCGCCATCGCCCGCTCGCCGAGATCCTCGCGCAGGCTGGCGACATCCTGGACGGCGGCGAACGGCACGCGGGCGCCATCGGCCAGCACGCCCGACTGCTCGGGCGGCAACGGCTCGATTTTCAGTCCGTCGATCGCCACCACCGTGTGGCCGTCGTTCATCAGGTGATGGGCGAGATTGAAGCCCGCCGGACCGAGGCCGACCACCAGCACGGTGCGGCCGGTCGCCGGACGCGGGATCGGGCGGCTGAGGTTGAGCGGATTCCAGCGCGTCAGCAGCGAATAGATCTCGAAGCCCCAGGGCAGGCCGAGCACGTCCTTCAGTGTCCGAGTCTCGATCTGCGGGATGTCGACCGGCTCCTGCTTCTGATAGATGCAGGCCTTCATGCAGTCGTTGCAGATGCGGTGTCCGGTGGCGGCGACCAGCGGGTTGTCGACCACGGCCATCGCCAGCGCGCCGACGGAGAAACCCTCGCTCTTGAGGAGGTTCATCTCCGAGATCTTTTCCTCGAGCGGGCAGCCCGCCAGCGTGACGCCGAACGGCGACTTCTGGAAGACGCCGGTCTTGCGATCCCTGAGGCCGCGCGAGCAGCTGTCCTTGCCCTGGTTGTGGCACCAGATGCAGTAGTTGGTGTGATCGAGCGCGCGGACGAGGTCGAAGCCCTCGTCGGTGAGCGCGAAACCCTCGCGGTGGCGCAGCATCGGCCGCGGCAGCTTCATCCGCGTCACGCCATCGACCACCTCGGTCTCGATCGGCACCAAATGCTCGGGGTCGACCTTGTGCGGCACCTTGAACAGTGGCCCGTCACGATGGCGCTTCTTGCCTTCGGGATTGTGCAGCGCCCAGGCGGCGTAACGCGCCAGAGCGTCGATCTCGGGTGTCGGCGCCTCGACCTTGAACTCCGCCCCGACGAGGTCGCGGACTTTTAGCGCGAAGGCAAGCTCCCAGTCCTCCAGCCCCTCGGCAAAGCCGGTCCCGAGCTTGACCTCTGCCGTGACCCTGTCGCCATCGAGCGCGATGGCGGCATCCGGCTTGATGGCACGCGTGACGTAGCGTTGCACGAACAGCCGCTTGCAATCGTAGAGCGGCGCCAGCCTGGTGTGACGGCCGCGCAGCTCGGCAACAGGCGCGCCGACGCTAAACAGCGTGCCGATGAAATCCTCGAGCGGCCGCGCCAGTTCGATCAGCAGGTTCGACTCGTCCTTGGGCGGAAGCGTGTCCGGCGCCGCTCGCGCCGCCATCAGCCGCGCGTGCAGACCTGCGTCGACACCCTGCAGCCAGGCGGCGAATGCCGCATCGAGGCGGCCGAGGCCGTCACGGTCGTAGAGATCGTTGAAGCTGAGCCCGTGAGTGAGCACGGGGGTCAGCCGGGGCGCATTCATTGCCAAATATCCAGAAGGAGCGAGGGGTATTTCGTTCGTAGGCGAACCGATTAACCGGGGTAGCCCGGAAGCGCAAGGCGCGCGGCAACTTCGCGACATTTATGCCTGATGACGGGGCCTCCGGCTTCGCGCATGGTCCGGCCTCCATGCAAACCGCTCCCGTGTCCGTGCGCAACTGGCTGATCGTCGTTGCCGCGATGATTCTTTTCATGATCGCGCTCGGCGCGCTCACGCGGCTAACGGAATCGGGGCTGTCGATGGTCGAATGGCGGCCGGTCACCGGCTGGTTGCCGCCGCTCTCCGAAGCCGCCTGGAAGACCGAACTGGAGAAGTATCTTTCCTCGCCGCAGGGAAGATTGGTGAATCGTGATTTCGCCATCGCCGATTTCAAACAGATTTTCTGGCTGGAATTCACCCATCGTCTGTGGGGTCGGCTGATCGGCGTCGTATTCGCGGTTCCGCTCGCCTGGTTCTGGCTCCGCGGACAGCTCACACCCGCGCTGAAGCCGCGCCTGATGGCGCTGCTGGTGCTGGGCGGCCTGCAGGGGGCGCTCGGCTGGGCAATGGTCGCCTCGGGCCTGGTCGATCGTCCCGCGGTCAGCCATTACCGGCTCGCCGCCCATCTCCTGCTCGCGGTGGCGCTCTACGCCTACACCGTCTGGCTGATCCTCGAGCTGGGACCGCAGACGGCGCGGCGCGACGATGCCGAGACCTCGCGCATGGCGGCGGTGCTGATCGGCTTCCTCTTCGTCGTGCTCACCTGGGGCGCGCTGATGGCGGGGCTGCGGGCGGGGACGGCGCACGGCACTTTCCCCACCATGTCGGGTCACTGGATTCCGCCCGGCTTGTTCGACCTGACCCCTTGGTGGATCAACCCGTTCGAAAACGGCACGACGATCCAGTTCGTCCATCGCTGGCTGGCCAAGCTCCTGGTGCTGGGCGTGCTGGTCCTGGCCTGGCGCCACCGCCGCCCCGAAACGCTGGCGGCAGCGGCGATGGCGCTCGTCCAGCTCGGCCTCGGAATCGCCACGATTCTGAGTGGAATCAACATCTTCCTGGCAACGGCGCATCAGGTGGGCGCGGTGCTTCTGCTGACGACTTTGATCGTGGTCCGCCATCGCGCGAAGCCTTCTCGGCAACGCCCGGTCTCGGCTATGGTCGGAGGATGATCGGCAAGCTCAACTGGCCCAGACCGCTTGCAGCCGCGCCGTCGCTGGTGAAGCGCCCCGTCGTGCTGGCGGGGATCGCGGTCCTGGTCATCGGTGTCGCGGCGACGGGCGCATGGCTGACGCGGCCGCCCGAAACGGCGCCGCCGCGTGTCGCCAAATCGTCCAAGGCGAAGCGTGCCGTGGTCGAGGCGCCGCCGGCCGCTCCCGTTGCCGCACCCGCGACTTCGGTCGTCCTGCAGGACATGCCGCCGCCGCCGCAACCGACCAGCGCCGATTTTGCCCGCGGCGGGCCGCCGGTCGCGTCGACACCCGCCGCCGAGCCGACCAAGCCGACCGATTGGGCGGCCATGCCGATCGACGAACTGCGCACCCGGGCCAACACCAACGAAATTCCGGCGATGGAGGAATTGGCGCGCCGACTGGTTCAGGGCCTGGGAGTGACCAAGGATCAGCAGGCCGGTGCCGGATGGCTGCTGCGCGCCGCCCAGCACGGCTCGCCGCAGTCGGCGTTCAACGTCGCGGTGATGTATGAGCGCGGTTTCGTGGTCGAGCGCGACTCGACAAAGGCCATCGAATGGTACCGCAAGGCGGTCGCGGCCAATCTGGCGATGGCCAAACACAACCTCGCCCTGCTGCTGCGCGACGGCAAGGGCGCGCCGCGCAACGGCAAGGAAGCCGTCGAACTGCTGCGCTCGGCGGCGCTCCAGGGCATGTCGGCGTCGATGTTCACGCTAGGCGACATCTACGAACGGGGTGACGCGGCACCCAAGGATGCGCCGACGGCGATGGCCTGGTTCGCGATCACGGCCGAATTCGAACGCCAGACCAATCGCGGCGCCGAGACGGTGCTGGCCAAGACCGCGACCCAGCGCACGCAGACCCTGCAACGGATCCTGACGCCGGCCGAACTCGAGCGCGCGCAGCAGCTGGGGCAAGGCGAGTTCAAGCAGATCGTCGAGGCGCTGTCGCCGCCCAAGCCACCACCGCCCGCAGCCACGCCACCGGTCGAGACAGCGGCGGCGCCCGCGCCGCCACCGGCCGACGTCGATCCGCCGGGCTGGCCCACGGCGGCCAACGATCAGGTCCGCGTCATCCAGCAGGCGTTGGTCGATCTCAAGTTCCTGCGCGACAAGCCGGATGGCGCCATCGGCCCGGTGACCCGCGCGGCCATCCGCGCCTTCCAGCGCAGCATCGCCATGCGCGAGACCGGTGAACCGACCCGGGACGTCTATGTCGCCCTGAAGGACTCGCTCGCCAGTCGCGACGTGGTGGCCAATTCGCCGCTGCCGCCGCCGGCGAAGCTCGAAACGCCGAAGACGGAGATGCCGACAGTAGAGCTGCCGAGGATCGAATTGCCCAAGGTCGAGGTGGCAAGGGCCGATCCGGCCAAGCCGGCGAAGGCGGAGGCACCGAAACCGGAACCGGCGAAAGTGGAACCGCCCAAGCCCGAGCCGACGAAGGTGGAACCACCGAAACCCGAGCCGGCCAAGGTGGAGGCACCTAAGCCGGAACCGGCGAAAGCGGAACCGCCCAAGACCGAACCGCCCAAACCCGAACCGGCGAAGCCGGAACCGCCGAAGGTCGATCTGGCGAAAGTCGATCCGCCCAAACCTGCCATGCCCAGGATCGACACCGCGAAGCCCATGCCGACACCAGTCACGGCGGCGGCGGAGCCGCCCAAGGCGCCGGCAGCCATCGACATCGGCCGGCCGGAGCCCGCGCCGCCGCCGCCGACATCGGCCGACATCGCCCGCGTCACACCCAAGGAAGCAGCACAGGAAACGCCCAGAAGCGAGACGCCCAGGAGCGAGACGCCCAAGCCGGCGCCGGACGCTTGGCCGACGGCGCCTGTCGACCAGGTGAAGGTGGTCCAGAAGCTGCTGCGCGACCTCAATTTCTCCCGCGACGCCCCCGACGGAATCAACGGGCCCGGCACGAAGGCTGCGATCCGCGACTACGAGCGGGCGGCCGGTCTCACAGTGACGGGCGAGCCGAACAAGGCCCTGTTCGAGTCGCTGAAGGAATTGCGCCTGCTGATGGCGCCAAAATCCAACTGATCGCTGACGCTCAGGCGGAAATAAAGAGACCGGCGTGCCGCCACCAGCCGGCCGGCAGGTCCGCCGCCGCCCGTCCCGCCGCCTCGACGGCGTCGTACAGGGCAAAGCAGGTGGCGCCGCTGCCGCTCATCGCCGCGTAGCGCACGCCGTCGGTCCGTCGCAATGCCCCCAGCACGTCGGCGATCGCCGGCCTGAGCGAGGTCGCGGCATCCGTGAGGTCGTTGCCGCGCGCGGCCAGAGCGGCAACGAGCGCGGCCAGGTCCGGCCAGGACGACGGCACGGGGCCCGGCACCGAGAATGCACCGCGACGCGCGGCAAAGACCTCCGGCGTGGCGAGCGGCGTGCGGGGATTGACCAGCAGCACGGCGCAGGGTGGCAGCGGCGGCGCCGGCCGCAGGATCTCGCCCACGCCCGACGCCAGCGCGGCACGTCCGGCCAGGCACATCGGAACGTCGGCGCCGAGGTCGGCCGCGAGATCGAACAGCTCCTCCTCGGGCATCGCCACCCGCCACAGCTCGACCAGCGCGCCGAGCGCCGCCGCCGCGTCGGCCGAGCCGCCGCCCAGCCCGGCGGCGACGGGAATGCGCTTGGTGAGACGCAACGCAGCGCGCGGCGAGACGCCGGCGCGATCGGCCAGCATACGCGCGGCCCGGAGCACGAGGTTGTCGGCTTCTCCGGCGATGCTGTCCGCCTCGGGGCCTTCGAGGACGAGCGACAGGCCGTCGGACGGCCCGACATCGAGCACATCGGCGAGATCGGTGAAGGCGACCAGCGAGTCGAGCAGGTGATAGCCGTCGGCGCGACGGCCGACGACCTTTAGCCAGAGATTGACCTTGGCGCGGGCAAGACGCATGAGGCGGTTCCCGACGCAGGCGCCGCGGGATCAGCCGCCCTGCTTGGGGGCGGCGGGCTTTTCGTAGACTGTCGGCTTGTCGTTGCTCGCATTGAGCCCGTTGGCGAGCTTGTCCTTGATCACCGGCACGCGATCCTTGTCCGGCTTCTGGTTGAGCGCGCGCTCCCATTCGAAGCGCGCCTCGCGCTTGCGGCCGACGTGCCAGTAGGCATCGCCCAGGTGTTCGGTGATGGTGGCGTCGTCGCCCTTCTGCTCGCTCGCCCGCTCCAGCCATTCGACCGCCTTGTCGAACTGCCCGGTCCGGTAGAACGCCCAGCCGACGCTGTCGGTGATCGCGCCATCGTCCGGACGCAGCGCCGTGGCCTGCATCAGCATCTTCATGCCCTCGTCGAGGTGAAGGCCCTGATCGACCCAGCTGTAGCCCAGGTAATTGAGGACATGCGGCTGATCGGGCGAGAGCTCGAGCGCCTTCTTCATGTCGGCTTCCGCCTTCGGCCACTGCTTCGTCCGCTCGAGCACGATACCGCGGCCGAAAAACACCGGCCAATGCCGCTCATCGACCTTGCGCAGCCGCGAGATGGCGATGTCGTAGGCGGCGACGGCGTCGGCGTAGCGCTCCCTGCCGCGCTGCAGATCGGCCAGCGTGAGCGCCGCATCGATGCGATTGGGCTTTTCCGCGATGAGCGCCTTCAGGCGGCTGACCGCCTGGTCGTAGCGATCGAGCTGGGCGTCGAGCGCCGCCATCCTGAGACGGGCCTGCCACGACAGCGGCGAGAGCGGGCCGATCTTGGCCAGCGCCGCGATGGCCTTGGGGATCTGCTGGAACTGCTCGTAGAGGTTGGAGATCATCAGCCACGAGAAGTCGTGGTCCGGCTTCAGGTTGACGGCGAGCTGGTCGAAGATCAGCGCAAGGTCGGCGCGCTGGTTGCGCGGATCGCCGGCCAGGATGCCGCCGATGTCGAACAGGATTTCCGCGATGCCTGACGCCGGCGACGGCGGCTTGGGGGCCGGAGCGTTGGCCGCGAGCAGGCTGTCCATCAGCACGGCGTCGCTGTACTTCTCGCCATAGGTCTTGAGCAGCTCGCGCGCCTCGTCGACCTTGCCGAGCCGGCGCAGTCCGTCGGCGGCGGCCAGCGTGGTGCGCAGGCCGTTGCGGTCGAGCGAAGACGCACGGCGATACTTCGACTCCGCCGCCGCCCGGTCGCCGGCCAACTCGTCGATCTGCGCCTCGATGATCAGTGCCGGCGCCTCGGAACGCTCGCCGGCCGCGGGCTTGAGCTTGGCGAGATACGAACGTGCCGCGGAGAAGTCCTTGTCGCCGGCCTTGAGCCAGGCCATCACGTAGTCGCGCAACACGCCGAGCTGGTTTTCCGAGCCGATGCGGCCGAGCTGCCGCTCGGCGCCCTTGTAATCGCCCTTCTTGATCGCCTGGACGGCGAGCACGAGATTGGCGAAGCCGTCGCCCGGACGCGTCGCCAGCACCTGCGGCGCAAGCTGCGCGGCGGCGTCAATGCGGCCGGCATACATGCGCATGCGGAAGGCGGCATAGATCAGCTCGGGATCGGTCGGCGCCAGCGCAAGTGCCGCGTCCATCTGGTCGGCGGCCGCGTCGTAGTCGTGATCCTGCTCGGCCACGCGCCCGGCGAGATAGCGGCCGTCGAGCGTGGCCGCGGTCTGGCGGCCGCGCGGCGGCTGCGGCTGGGCGCTGAGTGTTGCCGGAAGCGCGAGCAGCAGCGCAGCCGGAAGCAGCATGAGGAGTGTGCGTCGCATACCTGTCACATGTTGGGATAATTGGGACCGCCGCCACCTTCGGGCACCGCCCAATCGATGTTCTGTGCCGGATCCTTGATGTCGCATGTCTTGCAGTGCACGCAATTCTGCGCGTTGATCTGAAAACGCGGCTGGCCGTTGTCGGCGGTCACGACCTCGTAGACGCCTGCCGGGCAGTAGCGTTGCGCCGGCTCGGCATAGAGCGGCAGGTTGACGGCGATCGGGATCGACGGATCGCGCAGTTTCAGGTGCACGGGCTGATCCTCCTCGTGATTGGTGCTCGAGAGGAACACCGAGGAGAGCTTGTCGAAGGAGATCGCACCGTCCGGCTTGGGATACTGGATCGGCTGGAACTCGCTGGCCGGCCGCAGGCACTCGTGGTCGGCCTTCTTGTGGTGGAAGGTCCAGGGCAGGCGCATGCCGAGATCGTGCATCCACATGTCGAAGCCGCCGTAGAGTGTGCCAAGCGCGGTGCCCCAGCTGAGCGCCGGCTTGACGTTGCGCACCTTGTCGAGGTCCTTCCAGATCCACGACGCCTTCACCTTCACCGGATAGGCGATCAGTTCGTCGCCGCCGGTCTTGCCCGCCGCCAGTGCCTCGAACGCCGCCTCGGCGCCCAGCATGCCGCTCTTGATCGCGTTGTGGCTGCCCTTGATGCGCGGCAGGTTGACGAAGCCGGCCGAGCAGCCGAGCAGCGCGCCGCCCGGAAAGGTGAGCTTCGGCACCGACTGCAGGCCGCCCTCGTTGATGGCGCGCGCGCCATAGGACAGCCGCTTGCCGCCCTGCAGGTACCTGGCGACATCGGGATGAGTCTTGAATCTCTGGAACTCGTCGAACGGCGACAGGTAGGGATTGTCGTAGCTGAGGTGCACCACGAAACCGATCGACACCAGGTTGTCGCCGAAATGGTACATGAACGAGCCGCCGGCCCCGCCGTTCTCCGAGAGCGGCCAGCCCTGCGAATGAACGACCAGGCCCTTCTTGAACTTGGCCGGATCGATCTGCCACAGCTCCTTCAGCCCGATGCCGAATTTCTGGGGGTCGACGCCGTCGCGCAGGTCGAACTTCGACATCAGCATCTTCGACAGCGATCCGCGCGCACCTTCGGCGATCAGCGTGTACTTGGCGTGCAGCTCCATGCCCGGCGTGTAGGTGTCCTTGTGCTCACCGGTCTTGGACACGCCCATGTCGCCGGTGGCGACGCCCTTCACCGAGCCATCGTCGTTGTAGAGCACCTCGGCGGCGGCAAAGCCGGGATAGATCTCGACGCCCAGCGCCTCGGCTTGCTGGCCGAGCCAGCGGCAGACGTCGCCCAAGCTGACGATGTAGTTGCCGTGGTTGTTCATCAGCCGCGGCATCAGGAAATTGGGAAAGCGGAACGAGCCTGACTTGGTCAGGAACAGGAACTGGTCGTCGCTGACCTGGGTCTCGAGCGGCGCGCCTTTTTCCTTCCAGTCCGGCATCAGTTCGTTGAGGCCGACCGGATCGACCACGGCGCCCGACAGGATATGGGCGCCGATCTCCGAGCCCTTCTCGAGCAGACAGACCGAAACCTCGTGATTGCGCTCGGCCGCGAGCTGCTTCAGGCGGATCGCCGCCGACAGCCCGGCAGGGCCGCCGCCCACGATCACCACATCGTATTCCATCGCCTCGCGCGTCATGCCGGTCTCGCTCTGCAGTGCCTTTTCCAGATGGACGCGCCGCCGGCCGGCGGCGATCCTTCCGTCGTAGATAGCCTGTCGGGGGCAGGATCGCCACCCGCGGAAAAGGGGAATTCCCGTGGCGGCATTGACCGATATCGACAGCAAAATCTTCTCTGCCCGCGAATTCCGGCTGGAAAGTGGCCAGACCCTGCCAGTCCTCGAACTCGCCTACGAGACCTACGGTACGCTGTCGCCCACGAAGGACAACGCCATCCTCGTGGTCCATGGCTACACCTCGAGCCATCACGCTGCCGGCCACAACGCCGCAGGCAAGCAGGGCCGCGGCGTCGCGGCGGGCGCAGCCGGCTGGTTCGACGGCCTGATCGGGCCGGGCAAGGCGATCGACACCGACCGCTATTTCGTCGTCTCGGTGAATGCGTTGGGCTCGGCGCACGGCAGCAGCGGCCCCAACTGTACCGATCCACGCACCGGCAAGCCCTATGGTCCCACCTTTCCCGCGATAACGATGCGCGACATGGTGGCGAGCCAGAAGCTGCTGGTCGACTCGCTCGGGCTGAACAGTCTCGTCGCGGTGGTCGGCCCCTCGATGGGCGGCTTCCAGTCGTTCCAGTGGGCGGCCTCCTACCCCGGATTCATGAAGGCGATCGTGGCGTCGGTCTCCGCGCCGCGCGCGCCGTCGCGTCCGGGCGGATTGGAGCAGCTGCAGAAGCGGCTGGCCGGTGACCCCAACTGGAACGGCGGTTGGTACTATGACAACGGCGGCGTTGTCGCCACGCTGGAACAGATCCGCTACGAGACGCTGCTCAACTACGGCCAGACCGAGGCCGCAGCCAAAACAGCCGCCCAAAGCTGGGCCAAGGTCTACGATGCCCATTCGCTCGTCACGCTGCGCCGGGCGATCGACTCCTTCGACATCACCGACCAGTACGCCAAACTGAAGTCGAAGGTTCTGTATGTTCAATCGAAGACAGACAAGCTTTTCGACATCGCCCTCTGCCCGGCGTATGTGACGGACATGCGCAGAGCAGGCATCGACATCACCTACGTTGAACTACCATCCGACAAGGGTCACCTGGCGAGCCACGCCGATGCCGCCCTGTGGGCGCCTATCCTCGGCGCCTTCGTCAGGCGTCTCTGATGAACGCAGCGTCCATCCCGCACGCGGATCTTGCCGCGCTGCTGAAATGGTACGTCGACCACGGGCTCGACGAGGCGATCGGCGAGGAAGCGGTCGACCGTTTTGCCGCCCTTCCGCCACCCGCTGCGGTGCCGTCGCCCGCCGCCCATTCGCAACCCATGGCGCCGACGCCGATCCGCGCGTCGACGCCGCCGCCTGCCGTTCGCGCACCGGTGCCGCTCGAATCGCCACAGCTCGTCGAAGACGCGCGCGAGCTCGCGCGGCGCTGCGCCACCATCGCCGAACTCGAGGAAGCAGTGCGCGCCTTCGAGGGCTGCGCGCTGAAGCGCACTGCCAAGAACACGGTGTTCGCCGACGGCGTTCCGGGTGCGCCGGTCATGGTCGTGGGCGAAGCGCCGGGCGCCGACGAGGACCGCCTCGGCAAGCCCTTCGTCGGCGTCAGCGGCCAGCTCATGGACCGCATGTTCGACGCCATCGGCATGAGCCGCGAACGCGACCTCTACATCACCAACATCCTGTTCTGGCGGCCCCCCGGCAACCGCACGCCGACGCTCGCCGAGCAGGCGATTTGCCTGGCCTTCACGCGCCGCCACATCGAACTCGCACGGCCGAAGCTGCTGGTGCTGGCCGGTGGCACCGCGGCCAAGGCGGTGCTCGACACGACCGAAGGCATCATGCGGCTGCGCGGCAAGTGGACGACGCTCAAGCTCGACGACGGCACCGAAGTGCCGACCATGCCGACCTTCCATCCCGCCTATCTGCTGCGCACGCCGGCCAGCAAGCGCCAGAGTTGGCTCGACCTACTGGCGATCGAACAGAAGCTCAGGGAACTCGCCGTGCAGTAGCGTTGGCGCCTC
>JACPVT010000111.1 GCA_016191685.1 Rhodospirillales bacterium
CACCCGCGCGCAGGGCTCCTACGGCGTTCAGACCTGGACCTACTCCGACGACGACAACATCACGCGCAGCGGCGAAGCCTCGTACACCTACGCGGGCCCGCAACCGCACGCCGTCACCGCCGCGCGCGGCCAGAGCTTCACTTCACCACGTGATAGCTCTCGTAGAGGTTGACCGTCGGGTCGCAGTGCGGCGGGATCAGGATCACCTGTTCGCCGAGCGCCGGGGCCGCCTTGCCCTCGGGCGCGATCACCGCCAGGTGCTCGTCGCCCATGAAGCGCGTGGTCGAGCCTTCGACCGCGCCTTTCAGGATCATCGGCGGGCCCTTCTCCGTCGCCATCGCCTTCAGGCCGGCATCGACCGTCACCATGCCCGGTGCATTGACGCTCACCGCCCGCGCATCGATCTGCAGCGCCTGCTCGAAGGTGGGCTTGTCGGCCCCGCGCAAGTCGCAGACGTTGTAGTCGTGGTCCATGAAGACGTAGGAACCGACCTGCAGCTCGGTGTAGACGCCGAGCTTGGCATCAATGAAGTGGGTGCCTGTGCCGGAGCCGGTGACGATGGCAGGCTTCAGCCCGGCGGCCTCGAGCTTGGCCAGGATTCCCTTGAGATACTCCGTGCGCTCCTCGATCTCGGCCTTGCGCTGCTTGAAGTCGACGATGTGCTGGTGCCGGCCGCAGTAGAACTGCACACCGCCATACTTCAGCGCCTTCTGCTTGGCGACCAGTTGGGCGAGTTCGACCGCGGCCTCGGGCGAGGCGACGCCGGTGCGATGGATGCCGGGATCGATGTCGACGATCACGGTGAGCGTCTGGCCCGCCTTCGCCGCCGCGTCAGCCAGTGCCGCGACGTTGGCCGGATGGTCGACCACCACCATCAGGCCCTTCACCTTGGCGTTGAGTGCGATCAGCCGCGCGATCGCCTGCGGCGTCACCACTGGCGAGGTGATGTGCAGCCCCTCGATGCCGGCCTCGCCCAAGGCCTCGGCCTCGCCCAACTTGGCGCAGCAGACGCCCAGCGCCCCGGCCGCCACCTGGCGGCGCGCGATGTCGGCCGACTTGTGCGTCTTGGAATGCGGGCGCAGTTTCACATTGTGCGCCTTGGCGAAGGACGCCATCTCGGCGATGTTGCGGTCGAGCATTTCGAGATCGAGCACCAGCGCCGGCGTGTTCAGCGACCGCCGGGAGCCCTGCTGGCCGATGAGATGTCCGTGCAGACGCTGGGCTTCGCTGGTCATTTCTTCTGATCTCCGGATTGAAGGTTGCGCACGACCATGGCCTCGCCCGTCGTGCCGCGGTTGACGCCCGCGCTTTTCATGAAAGTGTTGTCGCGGCCGGTGCCCCACAGCGCCACGCCCTGGGCCAGCAGGCCGCCATCGACCTTGACCGTCTCGCCGGTGATGAAGCGCGCCTCGTCGGAACACAGGAAGGCGGCCACGTCGGCGATGTGGTCGGGCTCGCCGCGATCGGGCCACGGCTGCTGGCTGAACTGTTTCTCGTATTTCTCCGGCCGGCCGCGATGGACCAACGGCGTCGAGATCACGCCGGGCGCGATGCCGACGACGCGGATGCGGTCGGGGCCGAGTTCGGCCGCGACATTCTCGATCAGGCTGATCAGCGCGGCCTTGGCCGCCGAATAGGCGTGGCTGCCACCGCCGCCCACCATGCCGGCGATCGAGGCCGTCACCAGGATCACGCCGCCGCCGTACTTTTTCATGGCCGGCGAGGCGTGCTTCATGCCGAGGAACACCGAGCGCGTCAGCACCGCGAAAGTATAGTCCCAGTCCTCGACGCTGATCTCGGCGATCGGTCCGAAGGCGCCGCCGACGCCGGCATTGAGATAGGCGATGTCGAGCCGGTCGAAGCGCGTCTCGGCCGCCGCCACGGTGGCCGCGACATCGGCCTCGTTGGCCACGTCGCAGCGCACGAAGGCGATGCTGTCGCCGTGACCCTGGGCCTTGGCAACGGCCAGCGTCTCGGCGCCGTTCGTCTCGTTGAGGTCGGCCACCACCACCTTCGCGCCGTCGGCGAGAAAGCGCATGACGGTGGCGCGGCCCATGCCGCTCGCGCCGCCGGTGACGATCGCCACCTTGCCTGCCAGTCGTTTGTTCATGGCTTTATCCTACCTCGATCACGCCCTCGCCGCCGGCATAAAGCCTCTCGACCAGCGCCTTGCGTCGTTCCAGCGCGGCGCGCTGGTTGATATAGCCCTTGTCGGTGATTTCCTGGCCGTCGATCGACGGCGGTTCGGCCATCAGCAGCGCGCGGCGCACCCGCATCGACGAACCTTTGCTGCCGGCGTTCATGCGGGCGAGGCCGTCGCGCAAGGTGGCGACCACGGCAGGATGGGCCAGCAGCTCGGCCGTCGTGAGCTCCGCCCCGCCATCGCCGGCGAGCTGGCGGCAAGCGGCGATATTGGGAAAGCCCAGCAGGCCGACATACTCGCGATCCTGGCCGCAGATCACGGCGTCCTGCAGCACCGGCGTTGCCGCAGCGATCGCCGTCGTGCGCAAGGTGCCGACCAGCACGAATGTGCCGCTCGTGAGCTTGAAGTCCTCGACCACGCGGCCGTCGAAGATCAGGCCCCAGCTCGGGTCCTCGGGATCGACGAAGCGGCCGGCGTCACCGATCCTGTAGAAGCCCTCCTCGTCGAGCATCCCGGCCGTGAGCTCGGGCTGTTTGTAGTAGCCCGGGGTCACGATCACGCTTTTCAGTCGCAGCTCGTAGCGTCCCGCCTCACCGGTCGGCACCATCTTCAGTCGCACGCCGGGATAGGGCAGGCCGACGAGGCCGACGCGATCCGAGGCCCAATGGACCGACGTCGCCGTCGGCGCCGTCTCCGTCGAGCCCCAACCGGTGGTGAACGGGATGCGGTAGCCGGTGTACTGCGGCAAGGTCGCGCCGCCGTAGGAGAGAACGTTGATGTTCTTGAAGAACCGCTTGGCGAGGCTCTCGTCCTTCTCCAGCGCGGTGGCCAGCATGGCGTAGCCCGCCGGCACGTTGGAGAACGACGTCGGCGAGATCTCACGCAGGTTGCGCAGCGTCTCCTCGAACAGTCCGGGCAGCGGCTTGCCGTCGTCGATCCAGGTCGTGCCACCCTCGTTGAGGTTGCCCTGGAGGGTGGCGTTGCCGCCCATCGTGTGGTTCCACGGCAGCCAGTCGAGCATGACCGGCGCGGGCTCGCCGGGCTTGCGCACGCGGGACATGCTCATCATCGCCACGTTGGCGCACATCATCTCCTGGGTGTTGATCACCGCCTTGGGCAGGCCGGTGCTGCCCGAGGTGAACAGGAACTTTCCCACGGTCCCGGGCTCGATGGCCGCCACCGACCTGGCCACGGCATCGGTCGCTTTCGTGGCGACCAGCTCGCTCCACGGCAGCGACTGCATCCTGGGCGGCGGCTTGTCGACATGGACCAGCAGCACGCCCCCCGAATCGGATTTGGCCAAATCGAGGGCGGCGAGCGCGCGGGCGTAGATCTCGCCGTTCTGCACGAACACCAGGCCGGGCTTGATGAGATCGAGGACGTATTTCAGCTTGGCGTGGTCCTGGCTCATCACCGAATAGGCCGGCGACACCGGCGCCACAGGCGCGCGCGCCTGCATGGCGGCCATGGTGAGCAGCGCGAATTCGATCGAGTTCGACGACAGGATCATGACGGGCTTTTCGGGCCCGAAGCCGCGATCGAGCAGCGCTTGCGTCACGGCATCGACCTGCTTCTTGGCTTCGGCGTAGGTGAGCTTCAGCCACTCCCGGTCCGGCCCGCGGCGCTGCGCCAGCCACAAACGGTCCGGCGCCTCCGCCGCCCATTTCGCCAGCAGTGCCGGGATGTGCCGGGCGTAGGGCTTCAACGGGTGGTTCGACTGCAGCACGACGGTGCCGTCACTGCGCCGCTCGACCTCGATGTCGCGGCTCAGGAACTCGATGGGCTTGAATGGAACCTGCACAACACTGTCCAACGGCGGTTCTCCCAGCATTCTATTTGGCATTGATTTAGGAGGGCCGCCGGGTTGCCCGCAAGGGACTTGCTAGGATTCGTCGATAAGTCTTTCACAGAATGCGACAAAGGCAATGGCATCGTCGCGCGCGGCACATGCGTCTTCTGTCTTCAAGATGTCAACGGCATCATAGTCGGCAATCAAGCGGCGCTCCAAGGCGCGTCCCAGCCTTCTGACTTGATCTCGTCCATCGGGCTCGACCTGCCGAAAATGTTCGCTGAAGCGCGCATTGACTCCCGCATGGGTCTTGGGCAACGGCACACTGCGCTTACCGAACAGAGCGATCGCCGCATGGTACATCGCATAGTAAGCAGTGTGTGCGACGATCTCGGGCAGTTCCTGGTCCCATCGACCCTCGACCATTGTCAGGAGGCGCCGCGCCCGCGCGCGGTGTAGCCGGACCTCCTCGATCACAAGGTAATCCCTTCCGATCGGATTGCCCGCATCAGATAGCTATCCTCGGTTTCCCTGCGTGACGGAAGAGCCACCGACTGAATGACCTGGCCGGTATCCATGAGAACATCACTGCCGAGGTCGGTCAGCCTATGACGATCCTCCATCGTCGGATCGTCCGTCAGGAAAACAGCGATGTCCCAGTCCGACTCCTCATGCGCCTCACCGCGCGCCCGCGACCCGAACAGCACCATCTTGGCCACACGGCCGTTGAAGGCGCTGTCGACGCGGCGCTTGTATTCGAGCGCAAGGGAGAGGTCCGCATTCATGACATCAATATAACACGTCGCGCTGGGGAAGGCTGCGCCGGGGGCTAGGCTTTGAACCTCGCGATTGCCTTCTCGTCGAACTTGAGCCCGAGGCCGGGCTTGGTCGGCAGCACCAGCTCGCCCTTCTCGATCGCCGGCGTCTCCTCGTAGAGGGCCAGCATCCATGGCATGTATTCCACCGTGAGGCCGTTCGGGCAGGCAGCCACCATGTGGCACAGCACTTCGGGCATGACATGGCTTACGATCGGCAGGTTGAAGGCCTCGGCCATGGCGGCGACCTTCATCCACTGCGTCGGACCGCCGACCCGCGCGATGTCGACCATCACGATGTCGACCGAGCGCGCCTCGATCATGTGACGGAAGGGCACGATGCCCCAGACATACTCTCCGCCCGCGACCGGGGTCTTGATCGCGGCCGTGACGCGCGCGAGGCCCGCATAGTCGTCGGCCGTGGTCACGTCCTCCAGCCAGAACAGTCCGATACCCGCCTGCTCGACCCTGGAGCCGATGTCGATCGCCTGCTCGGGCCGCCAGCGCTGGTTGATGTCGCACATCAGCGGGATGTCGGGACCGATCGCGTCGCGGACGACCCGCATACGGCGAAGCTCGTCGGCCGGCGTCGGATCGCCGGGCAGCGCCATCTGGGTCTTCATCGAGCGGAAGCCCTTCTGCACCAGGATGCGCGCGGCCTGCTCCGTCTGCTTGTCGGTGAGGCCGCGGCGCAGCGAGCCTGAGGCATAAGTCGGCACGCGGTCGCGATGGCCGCCCAGCAGCTGCCACAGCGGCTGGTCGAGCGCCTTGCCCCTGATGTCCCACAGCGCCGTGTCGATCGCCGACAGGGCGAGGGTAAAGATGCCGCCCGGCCCGCCGGTATCGCCGGCACGCAGCTTGGCGAGAAGCGCCTCATTGCGCATCGGGTCCTCGCCGACGATGCCCGCGCACAGGTCTTCCATCATCGCATGCAGGCTGCGCGTCACGCGGCCGCCGTAGAGCGTGACACCGATGCCCTCGATGCCGCTGTCGGTGCGCAGGCGCAGAATCACCGTCGGCCGCTTGCGGTTGGCGTCCTCCGGCATGTTGGCCAGCGGATCGTCCTCCGGCACCGCGAGTGTCATGACCTGGTAACTGGCGATTTTCATTGCGTTTCCTCCATCATCCCGGCCGCGATCCGAAACCCCGGATCCAAACCCTGGGTGCGGCCTGAATGCCCGTTCACATTGCCCGCATTTTCAGCCAGAGTCCGCCGCAGCACAAAGGGAGAGAGCGATGGACTTCGAATACTCGGATCGCAGCAAGGCGCTGCTCGAGAAACTCAACAAATTCATGGACGAGGTCATCTACCCGGCCGAGCCCGTCTACGAAGAGCAGATGGAAAAGGCCAAGGACCGCTGGCAGCTCCCGCCCGTGCTCGAGGAATGCAAGGCTGAAGCGAAGAAGCGCGGCCTGTGGAACATGTTCCTGCCCGCCGATCGCGAGTCGGGCGACACCCACGGCACGATGGGTCTTAGCAACCTCGAATACGCCCCGATCTGCGAAGTGCTCGGCCGCTCGTCGATCGCTTCGGAGTCGGTGAACTGCTCCGCGCCCGACACCGGCAACATGGAAGTGTTCGCCCGCTACGGCTCCAAGGAGCACAAGGAAAAGTGGCTGAAGCCGCTGCTCAACGGCGAGATCCGTTCCTGCTTCGCCATGACCGAGCCGGCGGTCGCCTCCTCGGACGCGCGCAATGTCGAATGCCGCATCGAGAGCGACGGCGACAGCTACGTCATCAACGGCCGCAAGTGGTGGTCGTCGGGCATGGGCGACCCGCGCTGCAAGGTCATCATCCTGATGGGCAAGAGCGATCCCAACGCGCCGGCCTACCGCCAGCAGTCGATGATCGTGGTGCCGCGCGACGCCAAGGGCATCAAGATCGTGAAGATGCTGCACGTCTTCGGCTATGACGACGCCCCGCACGGCCACGCCGAGGTGATCTACGACAACGTGCGCGTGCCGAAGTCGGCCATTCTCCTCGGCGAAGGCCGCGGCTTCGAGATCGCCCAGGGCCGCCTCGGTCCCGGCCGCATCCATCACTGCATGCGCGCCATCGGCGTCGCCGAGCGGGCGCTCGAGATGGCGATCAAGCGCGCCAAGAGCCGCGTCGCCTTCGGCCAGCGCATCTCGGAGATGGGCGTCACAAAGGCCCATGTCGCCGACATGCGCATGGAGATCGACATGGCCCGCCTGCTGGTGCTGAAGGCTGCCTGGGCGATGGACAAGTTCGGCAACAAGGAAGCCCGCCAGCAGATCGCCATGATCAAGGTGGCGGTGCCCAACATCACCTCGAAGGTCGTGGACCGCTGCCTGCAGCTCCATGGCGCCGGCGGCGTCTCCCAGGTGTTCAAGCTTGCCAGCATGTACGCCCACCAGCGCACGCTGCGTCTGGCCGACGGTCCCGACGAGGTCCATCGCGACCAGGTCGGCCGTCTCGAGATCGCCAAGTACAACTAGTCAGCTACAACTAGTCCGGGCTTGACGGACGGAACCAGGGCGCGATCCTCCGGGATCGCGCCCTTCTTCATGGGACCGGGGGAGATAACGCCGTGGACAGTCCGAAGAAGAACCCCCACGTCACCGAGCATCTCGCCAACGAACGTACCTTCCTCGCCTGGATCCGAACGTCGATCGCGGTGATGACGCTGGGCGTCGCCATCAACCGCTTCGCCCTCTTCCTGATGGAAATCCACCAGGTCATCCCGGAGGTACGTCACCTCGCTAACCGCCACGTCGAGAAGCTCGGCGTCGGCCTCGTCATCCTGGGCATCGTGATCCTGGTCGGCGCGACCTGGCACTACCTCCATGTCGGCCGCACCATCGAGAGCGAGACCTATCGCCCGGCCAACCGCATCATGGTCGGCACGGCCATCGTTATCATCATCATGGGCGGCTCGGCGCTGGCCTGGCTGTTCTAGCCTAGCGCATTCTGATGCGCTGGCGGGCGGCAGCGCCTTCCCAGGCGCGAGAGCCCGCGCCGAGCAGAAATGACAACAAACGTACGCCAGTTCGACTCTAACGAGGCGGCGGTGACTGCGGCGCGGCCGGCGGACCCTCGGGCATGTCGAGCAGTTCGCTCTCCGGCGCGCCGGCCTCGTAGGCCTGCACCAGCGCCTCGGGATCGAAGACGACGCCGATCGGGTTATTCTTGAATTCCCTCGTCTGGAAGTAGGCCGCGGTCGCCTCCTTGGTCGCGTAGCGGTCGACCTGCAGCTCGACGCCGTTGCCGTCCGGGTCACGGTAGTAGATCGACACCGTCGGCCCATGATGGATGCAGCGTGCCGGCGCGATGCCGAGCTTCTTCACGCGGGCATAGGTCGAGAGCAGCGTGCCGATGTCGGCAAAGGTGTAGGCGACATGCGCCAGGCCGGAGTTCGTCGCGTCGGGCGCCTTGAGCCCGGCAGCATTCACGATGCCGAGGCGATGATGCTCGTCGTCGTAGGTCAGGAAGCAGATGTAGTCGGTCCGCTGCACCACATGCATGTTCAGCACCGCCGAGTACCAGTCGATCATCTTCTGGATATTCGACGAGCGCAGCACGAAGTGGGCGAACAGCACCGGCGTGGCGGGCTTGGGGTCGAGCGTGCGGCGGCTACGCGAGGTCGTCTCGATCACTGTGTCCATGGGAGCCTCCAAAGCGCGAGTTTAGGCTGCCTGCCGGTCGTTCGGCACCCCTTGACAAATAACTAACTAACCAGTAAGTAAGTTTTGATGAAAGCGGTAAAGCAACGGCGTGCCCCCGCCGAACGGCCGCAGGAAATCCTCGACGCGGCCTTGGCCCTGTTCGTCGAAAAGGGCTTTGCCGCCACGCGCCTCGACGACGTGGCGGCGCGCGCCGGACTCTCCAAGGCCGCGATCTACCTCTACTTCGAAGACAAGCCCGCCCTCTTCAAGGGCGTCATCCAGCAGGCGGTGGGGCGCAACCTCTGCATGGTCGAGGCGATGCTGGCCGCCCATCGCGGCCCGGTCGCGCCGCTGATCCCACGCATCCTGGAGTTCTTGGCGAGCCGCATCGAGGACACGCCGATGGCCTCGGTGGCCAAGGTTGTGATCTCCGAATCGCGCGCCTTCCCCGAGATCGGCCGCTTCTATCTCGACGAGGTGATCGGCCGCGGCCTGCCGCTGATGGAAGGCCTGATCGCGCGCGGCATCGCGCAGGGCGAGTTCCGCAAGGTCAACCCCGCCATGACGGTGCGCTCGATGATGGGCGCCATGCTGCTGGGCGGGCTGTGGCGCACGGTGTTCGAGCCGATCGGCGCCGAGAAACTCGACGTCCGCGCGTTGGCGCGCCACCACGCCGACCTGATGCTGCAGGCGCTGCGGCCTGTTCCCGGAGCGTCGTCATGAACCGCATGCGCCTGATCGTCGTGGCGGCCGTCGCCGCAGCACTTCTCGTCAGCTACGAGATCTGGGGCGACCGCGCCCTCGCCCTGCTCGGCCTCGGCCCCGACCAGGCGCGCTACCTCGGCTATGTCGAAGGCGAGACCAGCCTGATCGCACAGCCGATCGCCGGCCGCCTCATCGAACGGCCGGTCGAGCGCGGCCAGCTCGTCAAGAAGGGCGACCGGCTGTTCGTGATCGATCCCGTGGTGGCCAAGGCCGAGGTCGCGCGCGCCGAAGCCGCCCTCGCCGAGGCCAGGGCGCGCCACCAGAACATGCTCACCGGCAAGCGGCCGGAGGACCAGGACGTGATCCGCGCCCAGCAGCGCGAGATCGAGGCGGCGCTGGTC
>JACPVT010000112.1 GCA_016191685.1 Rhodospirillales bacterium
AGAGGTACTGCGCCACGTTGGTGTCCTGGTATTCGTCGACCAGGATGTGCCGGAAACGGCGGTGATACTGCGCCAGCACATCCGGGTGCTTTTGCCACAGGGTGACGCAGTGCATGACCAGATCGCCGAAATCGACGGCGTTCACCTCGGCCAGGCGCTCCTGGTACTGGCGATAGATTTCGGCCGCCTTGCCGCCGGCGAACTCGCCGGCCTCGTCGGCCGAGACCTTGTCCGGCGTCAGCGCACGGTCCTTCCAGCGCTGGATGATGCCGCTCAGCACCCGCGCCGGCCATTTCTTGTCGTCGATTCCCTCGGCCTGCAGCAGCTGCTTGACCAGCCGCGTCTGGTCGTCGGTGTCGAGGATGGTGAAGTTGCTCTTGAGCCCTACCAGCTCGGCATGGCGGCGCAGCACCCGGACGCCGATCGCATGGAAGGTACCGAGCCACATGCCGTCGGCCGCGCCGCCGATCAGGCTCGCCACGCGGTCGAGCATTTCGCGCGCTGCCTTGTTGGTGAAAGTGACCGCCAGGATCTGCGAGGTCCGGGCCCGGCCGGTGATCAGCAGGTGGGCGATGCGCGAGGTGAGAACCCGGGTTTTGCCCGTGCCGGCGCCGGCCAGCACCAGCAGCGGCCCACCCTGATGCGTCACGGCCACCCGCTGCTCCTCGTTCAGCCCGTCGAGATGGGCCGTGGACGCAACGGCGCGCCGCGCCGGCTCGGGCTCGGCCGAAGCGGGATCGTCGGTGATTTCGAACGGATCGGCGGGGGGCGCCATGCACCGTCATATAGCAATCGGCGCGGCGGACGCCTATCTTCCTGACTGTGGACGCGCCCACTGTGAACGGCCCATTGTCAAAGTAGGGGTGTACGAATGGCCCGAGGGTTGAACGGTTCCGCCAACGGTACGGGACACTGGCCGACCGGCCAGGAGGGCGTCGAGGCGCGGATTCCCGGCCGGTCCTCCAACGTGCCGCCGGCCATTGCAGAAGTGCTGCCGGCCGTGGTCGGGCTCAAGACCACCATTCCCGAGAACCGCCGCTCGGCCCAGACGCTCGGCTCCGAACGCGAGGGCCACGGCATCGTGATCGACGACGAGGGCCTGATCGTCACCATCGGCTACCTGATCATGGAGGCCGACACCGTCACCATCACCGACATCGAGGGCAATGAATGGCCCGCGCACATCGTGGGCTCTGACTATGAAAGCGGCTTCGGGCTGGTGCGGACCGATGTACCGCTCCCGGTGAAGCCGATGCGCTTCGGCGATTCCGACACACTGTCGCTGCGCAGCGAGGCCACGGTCGTGGGCTATGGCGGCGAGAAGGCAACGCTCAAGGTCAAGGTCGCCAGCCGCCGCGAATTCGCGGGCTATTGGGAATACCTGCTCGACAACGCGATCTTCACCGTGCCCGCCTATCCGCTGTGGGGCGGCTCGGCGCTGGTCGGCCCGGATGGCGCACTGCTGGGCGTCGGCTCGCTGCTCGTGCAGGAAGCATTGGGGCCGGGCGCGCAGGCCTTCCCCGGCAACATGTACGTGCCGATCAACCGGCTAAAACCGATCTTCTCCGAGCTGGTGTCCAATGGCCGGCTGTCGACACCGCCGCGGCCCTGGCTCGGCATCTATACCCAGGAGCACATGGGCCAGCTCGTGATCATCGGCATTTCCGACGCCGGCCCGGCCGATCGCGCCGGCTTGCAGCGCGGCGACATCCTGCATGCCCTGAACGACGAGGTGCTTGACGACGTCGCCGACTTCTACCGCAAGCTGTGGGAAAGCGGTCCCGCCGGCACGACTGTCAGGCTGCGCATGGAGCGCGACAACGACGCCTTCGAGGTCGCGGTACGCTCGGGCGATCGGGGGCGCTATCACAAGTACGGTTCGGACTGACAATCCCGCCGCCTGTGAATAGTCCGGTGCCTCGCGCTTTGACTTGGGCCGCACGCGCTGCATAGGTTCCTCGCGAGCTTCGAACGCGTAGAGGAGAGACGTCGATGGCCAGGGCCTTCGCCTCGCAGGCTGACATGGCGGAAAAGAGGATCACCTTCAGCCGTCTGTCCGAGCACGCCTATGCGTTTACGGCCGAAGGCGATCCCAATACCGGCGTCGTGGTCGGTGATGACGCCGTCATGGTGATCGATGCCCAGGCGACGCCGAAAATGGCCGAGCAGGTGATCGAACGCATCCGTACCGTTACCGACAAGCCGATCAAATATGTGGTGCTGTCGCATTACCATGCGGTCCGCGTGCTGGGCGCCAGCGGCTACAGCCCCGAGCACATCATCTGCAGCGAGGCGACGCGCGAGATGATCGTCGAGCGCGGCGCGCAGGACTACAAGTCCGAGCTGCAGCGCTTTCCGCGCCTGTTCCAGGCGGCTGAGACCATCCCGGGGCTCACCTGGCCCACCATTACCTTCAACGACCGCATGACCTTGTGGCTGGGCAAGCTGCAGGTCGACATCATTCATGCCGGCCGCGGCCACACCAAGGGCGACACCATCGTCTGGCTGCCCGAGGAGCGCACGCTGTTCAGCGGCGATCTCGTCGAATACGGCGCCACGCCCTACTGCGGCGACGCCCACTACAAGGATTGGCCGGCGACGCTGCAGAAGCTGCGCGACTTCAAGGCCGAGGCGCTGGTGCCGGGGCGCGGCGATGCGCTGATCGGCGAGGGCGCGGTGGAAGAGGGAATCGCCGGCACCCAGGCGTTCCTGGCCGATCTCTACAAGGCCGTGTCGCAGAGCGCCGAGTCCGGCGACTCGCTGAAGCAGGCCTACGACAAGGCGATGGCGGCCCTGCAGCCGCGCTACGGCAACTGGGTGATCTTCGAACATTGCATGCCGTTCGACGTGTCGCGCGCCTACGACGAAGCCAAAGGTCTCGACCATCCGCGCATCTGGACCGCCGAGCGCGACATCGAGATGTGGGCGGCGCTGGAAAAGGGCGCCTGAACAGCAAAAGGGAAGGACCTGCCGGAACTCGTGCCGGCGCTGCGGCGTTCCACGGGCTTCGGTTGAGGGAGAAACAATGGCGGACGCTACATGACCGGCCTTCTCACCGGCCGCATCGCACTGGTCACTGGCGCCGGGCGCGGCAACGGGGCCGCCATCGCCCATGGCCTGGCACAGGCCGGCGCCAGGGTGATCGTGACCGATATCGACCGTCAGACGGCGCACGACACCGCCGAGGCAATTCTCAAGGCTGGTGGCGATGCGCGCGGATTCGCCCTCGATGTCACCGACGAAGTGGGCTGCGGCAAGCTTGCCGAGGATATCGCCCTGTTGGTCGGACCGATCCGCATCCTGGTGAACAACGCCGGTGTTTTCCTGCGCGGCAACTTTGCCGCGGCCGACGGCAGGGAGCGCTGGGCGACGACCATGGCGGTGAACGTGCAAGGCACCTTCAATGTCACGATGGCTTTCCTCGACCAGCTCAAGCAGACGCACGGCACGATCGTGAATGTCGGCTCCATCAACTCTTTCACGGCACCGGCCGGCAGTGGCGCCTATCCCGTGTCCAAGGGGGCGATCGCCCAGTTCACGCGCGGACTGGCAAGTGAACTGGCGCCCGACGGGGTGCGGGTGAACGCCATCGCGCCCGGCATCATCGCGACGCCGATGACGGAAGTCACCCGGGCCGATCCCCAGCGCCTGGAAGCCTTCCTCGCCCATGTGCCGATGAAGCGTGTCGGCCAGCCGGAGGAACTTGTCGGCCCCGTGGTTTTTCTCTGTTCCGATGCCGCGAGCTACGTGACCGGCGCGGTCCTTCCGGTCGATGGGGGCTACCTTGCCGTCTAAATCAGCATCGGTTTCCGTCCGCCCGGCGACCGTGGACGACGTCGATCTCCTCCATCGCTTCTCGGTCGATCTCGCGACCTACGAGGACGAGCCCGACGCCGTCACCTCGACGCCCCAGACGCTGGCCCGCGACGGCTTCGGCGCCGAGCCGAAGTTCGCGGCCATGATCGCCGAGCGCGCTGGCGTGCCGGTCGGCTTCGCCCTTTACACCTTCAATTATTCGGTCTGGACGGCGGCACGGGGCATTTTCATCGAGGATATCTGGGTCGTGCCGGAGGAGCGCCGCGGCGGCGTCGCCCGCGCCCTGATGGCGGCGCTGGCCCGCGAGTGCGCCGCCAAGGATTTCAAGCGCATCGACCTCAACGTGCTCGACTGGAACCCGGCGCGCGGCTTCTACGAGCGCCTGGGTTTCCGCTGGATCCGCAATTGGCTGCCCTATCGCCTGAGCGGCGCGGCACTGGCGAAGCTCGCTACTTCCGGGAAAGCCCCATGATCCGGCCGGCCTTGGCCGGCTTGGGCAGCAGGCGGTGGGTCGCCCACAGGGTCTCCAGCCGCCCGGCCACCGGCACCGGCCAGGGCGCGGAGCGCCGCGAGGCGTAATCGATGTTCATCACGATGGTCTCGTTGGTCGCCGCCAGGTAGCCCTGCTCGGCATGGAACATCTCGTGGAAGAGGTGGACCTTCTTGGCGTCACGATCGAGAAGCTGGGTGGCGAAGCGCATCGGCGCGCCTTCGCGCATCTCGCGATCGTAGGTGACATGGGTTTCGAGCACGAATGTCATGCCGAGCTTGCCGTCGACGTAGCGGCGGCCAAGTCCCATGTTGCGCATGAAGGCGCCGGACGCCTGGTCGAAGGCCGTGACATAGAAGGCCACGTTCATGTGGCCGTTCCAGTCGACCCATTCCGGCAGCACGGTGGAACGATGGGTGTCGAGCGGCGCACGCGTGACGAGCTCGGGCAGTTCGTAGGGCAGTGAATCGAGCATGGATTCTACTTCTTCTTGATGCCGATGAGTCGGCCGGCCTGCTTCGGTTTGGGCAACGCCGCATGCGCCGCCGCCATCCTTTCGATGCGTTCCAGGGCGAAGTCGGGCCAGGGAGCGGAGCGCCGGCTCGCATAGTCGATGTTCATCACCATCAGCTCGTTGGTGGCGGCGAGAAAGCCTTCACCGGCGTGATACATGGCGTGGATGCAGTGCAGGCGCTTGGCGTCGTGGTCGAGGATCTGGGTGGCCACGCGCAGCGGATCGCCCTCCTTGACCTCGCGGTCGTAGGTGACGTGCGCCTCGAGCACGAAGGTCATACCGATCTTCTGTTTGGTGTACTCGAAGCTGCAGCCGAACTGCTCGAAGAGCGTGTCGGTCGCCTTGTCGAAGGCCACGACATAGAAGCCGACGTTCATGTGGCCGTTCCAGTCGATCCACTCGGGAAGGACGGTGGCGCGGTGGCGATCGAAGGGGGCGCCAAGATCGAGTTCGATCATGGGGTACGGAGCTAATTTCATGCGGCCGGACCGTAGCGAAGAGGCCCTCTGCACCGCAAGTTCTCTTCGTAGTCGTTTCAAGGAGTATCGAGATGGCCAAGAAGCCGAAAGCCGTGGTGCTGGGCGTCGGAGCGGAACGCGGCGTGGGCGCCGGTCTCAGCCGCCGCTTTGCGAAAGAGGGCTACCACGTGCTGGTCGCCGGGCGCACGCCGGCCAAGATCGAGAAGGTGGTCGAGACTATTCGCGCCGCCGGCGGTTCGGCAATGGCGGTCGTGACCGACGGCACCAGGGAAGCTGACGTCATCGCCCTGTTCGACCGCGCCATGGCCGACGATGCCGAAGGATCACCGGCCGACCTGCTGGTGTTCAACATGGGCAACAACCAGGCCGTCGATTTTCGCGAGATGACGGCACAGCACTTCGAGGACTCCTGGCGCGTCGGCTGCTTCGCCGGTTTCCTGTTCGCCCGCGAGGCGGCGCGGCGGCTGGCGCCGCTCGGCCGCGGCACCGTGATCTTCACCGGCGCCTCGGGCTCTCTGCGCGGCCGGCCGCGCTTTGCCGCCTTCAACGCCACCAAGGGCGGGCTGCGGCTGATGGTGCAGTCGATGGCCCGCGAATTCGGGCCGCAGGGCCTCCATGTCGCTCACGTGATCATCGACGGCGGCATCGAGGGCGAACGGCTGCTGTCGCGCATGCCCGACCGCAAGGAAAAGGCCGGTCCGGATGGTCTGCTCGGCATCGAGGCGATCGTCGAGAATTACTGGCACATCCATCGCCAGCCGCGCAGCTCCTGGACGCACGAACTCGACGTCCGGCCTTACAAGGAGACGTTCTAGGGGGCGGTCTTGCCCCTCCGCGCCCCTTCATACCAGCGCGACATCAGTTCGATGGCGCACCAGGTCAGGATCGAGCAGGCGAGTAGCGCGTACAGCGCGTTGTGCCAGCCGACCAGATCGACGATCAGCGCGAACAGAGCCGGCGAGAAGGCATTGACCAGCAGGATCGGCGTCGCGATCAGCCCCAGCACCGCGCCATAGCCCTGGGTGCCGAACAGCGCGAGCGGCACGGCGCCGCGCACGATCGTGATTACGCCCTGCGAGGCTCCCAGCAGCAAAGTGAAGGTGACGAGCAGCCAGAACTCGCCGCGCGCCAGCATGAGCAGCAGCAGCGCCGGCGGCAGCACGCCGATGGCGATGCGCGCGATGGTCATGGCCTTGAGGTTCTTGCCGAAGAAGATCTCGACCAGGCGGCCGCCGAACTGGCCATGGCCCTTGAGCGAGGCGACCCATACCGCTGTGGCACCGGCCAGGCCCGCCGCTTCGAGCAGCGGCACGAGCTGCAGCGACACGACGCCGAACACGAACCCGTTCAGCGACATGATGAGGGCGAACAGGGCGATACCGACGGTGCGCATGCGGCCTTCCAGGGCCGGGCCGTCCTGTGTTCTCTCGGGTGCCTTGGTGGCCACTGCCTCCGTCGCAGACTCGCGCCGCGACAGGCCGAGCCAGTTGAGCGGCAGGCAGACGGCGAGGTTGATGGTGGCGAAGATCAGCAGCGTCCCGCGCCAGCCGAAGGACTCGTTCAGATAGTGGCCAATCACCCAGAAGACCGTCGAGGCGTAGGCGCCGTAGAGGGTGAGGTAGGAGATGGCGGCGCGCCCGCGGCTCGGCACGGCCTGCACCAGGGCGGCGAACGCCGCATCGTAGAGACAGCAGCGCATGCCCACGCCGATCACCAGCCAGGCCACCATATAGGAGGCGACGTCGCCGACCTGTGACAGGCCGAGCAGGCCCGCCGAGACGATGACGGTGCCGATCGACATCACCGAGCGGGCGCCGATGCGGTCGATCAGCCGCCCGACCGAGGTCGAGATAACGCCCATCGTCACCAGTGCGACGCTGAAGCCGAGAAAGATCGTACTGATGCCCCACCCGGTCTCGGCCGCGATCGGCTTGGCCAGTACGCCCAGGCAGTAGTAGCTCGTGCCCCAGGCCGTGACCTGGGTGATGCCCAGCGCATTGACGGAGATGACCAGGGGGTCGCGGCGCCAGCTCACCGGGGATGCTCCTGAATCTCCGACAGGTCGCGGAAGATGCGCTTTCCGAGACGTTCTCCCGTCGCGACCATGTCGTCGGCTCCGGAAGAGGGGCCGCCGATGCGCAGGACCGCGTCGCACTTGCCGATCAGCTCGCGGGCGATGGGATGGAAGATCTCGTCGAACACCGCATCACCGATCTTCTTCGAGCCGGCATGCCTCAGGAGCGGCAGGGCGAACCATTCGCCGAGGACCGGCAAGTGACCGCGGCGAAAGACCGCCAATGCCATGTCCTCCATGGCATCGACGTTGCGCTGGATCAGGACGGGATCGTCGTTGGTGCCGGAACGATAGGGCCCGGCCACCAGGATCATCATCTGTCCGCTCATCGCGCGACCTCCAGCAGCTCGCGCGCCACCAGGTCGGGTGCGGAGAGGATGCAGTTGTGCCCGGCCTCGATCGGCCTGTAGCGGATATGAGGCATCGTCTGCACCTTCTCGTGCGTGCCGGCCGACACCGGATAGCGCGGCCTGGTGCAGGCGATGTAGGTCATCGGCCGGCCGTTGCCCGCTGGATGGAACAGGCGGATCGGCTTGGTGTAGCAGGCGACGGGATGCGGCGTGAGCTGGCGGTGTGTCCAGGCGGCGAGTTCGGGATCGTCGATGATGAGGCTACCGGCCGGCGCGAAAGGCAGCACCTCCGTGCCGTTCACGACCTTCACCATCGTCTTGCGCTTGGCCACGATCGCAGCCGGTATGCGGCCGAAAATCGATTGCCCGTCGGTCGCTATGCCGCCGTCGATGATCACCAGATGGGCGATGCGCCCGGGCACGCGGTCCGTCACAAGAGTGGCGATCAGGCTGCCGAAGCTGTGGCCGACCAGCACAACGTCGCGCAGATCCTCCGTCTCGAGATAGCCGATCGTGTCGGCCAGCAGCATGTCGTTGTCGATGTCGGGCGACAATTCGGCAGCGCGTTCGCCGACCCCGCGGAAAGGCAGCGCACGGACGTCGTGTCCGGCAGTGACGAGACGCTCGACGACGAATTTCCATGTCCATGCGCCCATCCAGGCGCCGGGAAGACAAACGAAGGTGGCCATTGCGCCTGCGTCTTAGCACATCGCCGCCCGCGTGCTAGCGTCGGGTCAACAGGAGGGTCTTATGGCCAACACCAACCGCCGCATATTGCTGAAGTCACGCCCCGAGGGCGAGCCGACGCACGCCAACTTCGAAATCGTCGAACATCCGATCCCCGAACCGAAGGACGGCGAATATCTCTCGAAGACCATCTGGATGTCGCTCGACCCTTACATGCGTGGGCGCATGGCCGAAACCAAGGCGTAGCCGTCCCCCCCGTTGTTCCCGGGCCCCGCGAGGACGAGGATCCGCCCCCCGCGACTGCCGGCTGGCAGAGCTACGCCGTGTCCGATGGCACGATGAGCATGAAGCTCGACCCCAATGCGGCGCCGCTGTCGCTGGCGCTTTCTGTGCTCGGCATGCCGGGCATGACCGCCTGGTGGGGATTGATGCACATCGGCAAGCCCAAGGCGGGCGAGACCGTGGTGGTGTCGGCGGCGTCGGGCGCCGTCGGCTCGGTAGTCGGCCAACTCGCCAGGCTGCACGGCTGCCGTGCGGTCGGCATCGCCGGCGGCAAGGACAAGTGCGACTACGTGGTGAAGGAGCTGGGATTCGACGCCTGCGTCGACTACCGCGCCGCCGGTGCCAATCTGTTCAAGGAGATTCGCGCGGCGGCGCCCAAGGGCATCGACGTCTATTTCGAAAACGTCGGCGGCGCCGTGCAGGCGGCCGTCGTGCCCCAACTCAACGACTTCGCCCGGGTGCCGCTCTGCGGCCTGATCTCGCAATACAACGAGATGCAGATGAACCCCGGCCCCGACTGGCGCCTGCTGCTGGTCAAGCGCGCCACCGTGACCGGCTTCATCGTGTCCGATCACTTCGGCCAGATGGAAGGCTTCTGGAAGGAAGTGCCTGCGGCCGTGAAGGCCGGCAAGATCAAGTATCGCGAGGACATCGTGAAAGGCATCGAGAACGCACCCGAAGCCTTCATGGGTCTGCTGAAAGGCAAGAACTTCGGCAAGCTGCTGGTGCAGGTTGCCGAAGACCCGACCCGGAAGTAGCCCCGGACCGAGCTAGGCCGCCCGCTTCTTCAGCGCCAGGCCCATGGTGATCCAGCCGGCCCCGATGAAGATCAGGTCGATGCCGAGGAAGATGCCGAGCACGAACAGGCTGGAAGCCGGCCACTGGGCGATGATCATGCAGCCGAGCGCAAAGGTGATGACGCCCGACAGGGCGACCCAGCCCCACGGTCCGCCGGCGCTCTTCATGTGGAAGGCGAGGAAGATGCGCAGCACGCCGCCGACCGCGAGCGCGATGCCCAACATCAGCGTGAGGTAAACGGCGGCGAGAAGCGGATTCATGATGGCGATGATGCCGGCGGCGACGTAGAGCACGCCCAGCAGCAGCCAGAACAGGAACTTGCCCCAGCTCTTGACGCCGAAGGCGGCGACGATCTCGGCGACGCCGCCCATCAGCATCATGATGCCGACGACCAGCACGGCCGTCTCGGTGGCAGTGACGACACTGCCCAAGGCGACCACGCCTGCGACCAGGAAGACGACTCCGAGGGCGACGATCCATCCCCACTTGGCGCGCAGCGCCTTGAGGCCGTCGGCCAGGCTGTGAGGTCCCGAGTTGTCTGCCGTCGTGGACATGCCGTCCTCCTTCAGTGCGAAACGCACGCTACGAGAATACACTCGGTCGATGACTCTGTCGCCGGTTGTGTGGGAAACTCGCACCTCACTGAGACAACGGATACAAATGACCGACACAGCCAAGAAGGAAGCGGCACCACCGCGCCCTGCCACCACCGTCCTGCTGCTGAGGCCGTCCCGGCGCAGCGACGCCGCCTCGCCGCTCGAGGTCTTCATGGTGGTGCGTCATCACCAGATCGATTCCTTCTCCGGTGCGCTGGTGTTTCCCGGTGGCAAGCTCGAGGACGCCGACGGCGATGCCAAGCTCCGGGCGCGTTCCGGCGGCCCGGCTGCCCTGTCGGACTCCGAACTGGCATTCCGCATCGCCGGCGTGCGCGAGGCCTTCGAGGAGTGCGGCATCCTGCTGGCGCGCAAGCGCGGCCAGAAGGCCCTGATCGGCGCCGCCGACCTCAAGCCCATAGAAGATCGCTGGCGCGCCAGGCTCACCAGGGACGAGGCGAGCATCCTCGACCTGGTTGAGGCCGAGGATCTTGAACTCGCAACAGAACTCATGACGCCGTTCGCGCACTGGATCACGCCGACCTTCGTGCCCAAGCGCTTCGATACCTGGTTCTTCCTGGCCGATGCGCCCGAGGACCAGGTGGCGCTGCATGACGGCTCCGAATCGGTCGACTCGGTATGGATCGGCGCCCAGGAGGCGATCGACGAGGCCACGGCGGGCAAGCGCACGCTGGTCCACGCCACCCAGAAGAATCTCGAACTGCTGGCCGAGGGTGGCACGGTGGCTGGTGCGCTGGCCCAGGCGAAGAAGCGCAAAGTCACCACGGTCCAGCCCTGGGTCGAGACGAAAGACGGCAAGCGCTACCTCCACATTCCGCCCGATGCCGGCTACCGGAATCTCGTGCGCGAGATGCCGGCTCAGCCAGGTGTGGTTCCGCAGACCGGAAGGTAGTTCCGCGAAGTTGGCTGCCATGTCGAAAACCGGCTCGCACCGCGCGGGCCGGCGCGCTAAGAGCGAATGAACAAGCGTTCATGAGCCGGCGGGCTCCCGCCGGGCAATCGGAGGAAAGACAAGAATGGTCGGAATCGTCGCCTTCGGCGCCTATGTGCCGCGCCTGCGCCTCAACCGTCAGGCGGCGTACGACGCCAACAAGTGGTTCGCGCCCGGTCTGCGTGGCCTCGCCAAGGGCGAGCGCTCTATGGCCAACTGGGACGAGGATTCGATCACCATGGCAGTCGAGGCGTCGCGCGACTGCCTGACCAGCCACAAGGCCGACGACGTCCGCAACATCTACTTCGCTTCGACCACGCATCCCTTCAAGGATCGCCAGAATGCCGGCGTCATCGGCACGGCGCTCAATGTCGAGCAGAACCTCTCGGCCACCGACATCGGCGGTTCGCTGAAGGCGGGTACCTCGGCGCTGATCGCCGGTCTCAATGCCTCCAGGGACGGCGCGCCGTCGCTGGTGGCGGCGGCCGACAAGCGCATGGCGCGCGTCGCTTCGGCCAACGAGCTCAACTACGGCGACGGCGCGGCGGCGCTGCTTTGCGGGACCGAAAACGTGATCGCCAAGCTGGTCGGCCATCATTCGGTGTCCATGGATTTCGTCGATCACTTCCGCGGCGACGATGCCGAGTTCGACTACGGCTGGGAGGAGCGCTGGATTCGCGACGAGGGCTACTCGAAGATCGTGCCGCCCGCGATCAAGGCCGCGCTGGCCGCCTGCAAGCTCAAGGGCTCCGACATCACCCACTTCATCATGCCGAGCCTGATGCCGGCGGTGCCCAAGCTGATGGCCAAGATGGCGGGCATCGGCGAAGGCGCAGTGCGCGACCTGCTGGGCACCGCGCTCGGAGACACCGGCGCCGCACACGCGCTGGTCATGCTGGTCGACGCGCTGGAGAGCGCCAAGGCCGGCGACAGGATCATGGTCGTGGCCTTCGGCCAGGGCGTCGACGTGCTGGTGTTCGAGGTCACGGCCGAGAACGCCAAGCTGCCCAAGCGCAAGGGCTTGTCGGGCTGGATGGCGCGGCGCAAGGAAGAGAAGAACTACATGAAGTTCCTCGCCTTCAACGAGATGCTGCCGATCGAGAAGGGCATGCGCGCCGAGTTCGACAAGAAGACCGCCAAGTGGAGCAACGCGGCGCGCTGGGAAACGCCGCACTACCGCATCAAGACCAACGCCGGCTGGCGCCTCGGGACCGAAACCGCGGCGGTGATGGAACGCGTGAACGCGTTCTACCGAGAGATCTGGGGCATCGCGCCGGATC
>JACPVT010000113.1 GCA_016191685.1 Rhodospirillales bacterium
ACAACCGTCGCAAGCGTGCGCATCGCCCCATGAGCGAGTGGTGCGGCTGGCCGGTGGTCGCAGAGACGGCCGGCTGGGAAGCCGTACAGCAGATCCTCACCGACGCCGAACTCTCGGATGGCTTGCCATTGGTGCCGCCGACGCAGCGGCACCTCGACGCCATGATCGCGGGCGTGGCGGCGCGCGCCGAGTCCCGTGGCGCCATGCCGCCCATGTTCGGCGACATCACCCCCGAAGCGGTCGCCTACCAGTGCGTGATCGCCGGCTGCCGACCGGCCGAGCTGCCGGTCGTGCTGGCGGCGGCCGAAGCCATACTCGAGCCCGACTTCAACCTGCTGGGCATCGCCACCACCACGGGTACCGCCTGCGTTGCCCTCTGCCTCCACGGTCCGATCGCGCGCACCTTGGGCGTCAACGCCGGCACCAACTGCCTCGGCCCCGGCAACCGCGCCAATGCCAGCATCGGCCGGGCGCTGCAGCTCTCGATCCGCAACATCGGCGGCGCCCGCTCCGACACCGGCGACATGGCGACCATGGGTCAGCCCGGCAAGTACACCTTCTGCTTCGCCGAGCGGAGCGACGGTCCCTTCCCGACCCTGGCCGCGCGCCGCGGCCTCGGCGGCGATGCCAGCGCCTTCACGGTGATGGGAATTTCCGGCACCGCCGAAGTGTTGCCCGGCGACGGCGAGGGCGCCACGCCCGAAGCCATCCTCTCGCCCATCGTCACGGCCATGAAGGCCGCCATCGTAATGTCGGGCCTGGGCCGCAAGAACGAACGTGGTGAGCAGGTCTTCCTGCTACCGCTCGAGATGGTCGGCAAAATCGTATGCCATGACGGCTGGGACCTCGCCCGCGTGCAGCGCCATGTGTTCGAGCAGGGCGAAGGCGTCGCGCGCGCGCCCGACGCCATCCATCCCATTGTAACTGGCGGGGCCGGTTACAAGATGACGTACCTGCCGATCTGGGGCGGCGGCTCGCAGACGATAACGCGGCCGCTCTAGTTTCGCCTCAGCCGTCCGAGAGCCGGGCCCTGTGCTTGGTGGTCATGACCATCCGCCGTATCGCCTTATGCCCAAGCAGCGCCTTTTCGGCGGCGTTGGTGTTTGTTTCCGCAGGCCGTCTTTGCGCCAGGGCGCGCTCGACGGCGAGCGGGTTGGTCCGTCGTTGCCGCCACAGCGGCATGGTTCGCCGGTGTCCGAGCATTGACTCCTCCTTTGCACCGTTCATGTACCGGAGGTAGGGATTCACCGGCGGCAACTGAAGGCCGAAGGTGGAGAAATTGCGAGGATTCGCGCGACTCAGATCTTCCAGTCGAGCCAGTCGCACACGCCGCGGCCCATCATCCCCTCGAGATCCGCGCCTGTCAGCCAGGGCATTTCCTCGCTGAACATGGCCACGCCCTGGCGATAGCTGCCGGGCAGCCGCGACCAGTCCGTTCCCCAGAAGGTACGCGTCGGGCCGAAGGCGTCGAAGACGCGCCGTATGTGCGGATGAACCGACTTGTAGGGATAGGTCTTGTCGTCGGCGTAGCACGGCATGGCCGAAACCTTGGCGGCCACGTTCGGCCGTTTGGCCAGCGCCAGCATATTGTCGAGGGTGGCGAAATTCACGGCTTCCGTGATGCCCTTGCCGCTCTTGAGGCCGAGATGGTCGAGCACAAGGCGCAGGCCGGGATAGCGCTCCGCGACCTTGTCGGCGAGATGCATGTACTCATGGTGGAACAACACCATGGCCGGGATGCAGGCCTTCTCCATCTCGCCCCATGCCCAGTCGAAGCGGCCATCGATCAGGGGCTGACGAAGGATGTCGGTGTGGAAGGTGAAGCGCATGCCGAGCATCCCGGCCTGCTTCTTCCAATTCGCGACCTGGCCGCGGGCGGCAGGCGCATCGGGATCGAAACGTCCCATGACGGCAAAGCGCTCCGGATGCGCCGCGGCGGCTTCCAGGGCGAGATCGTTGCGGTCGCCTTCCCACGACGGCGGCACCAGGATCACGCGGTCGACACCCGCCTTGCCCATTTCAGTCAGCAGCTCATCCTTGCCCAGCGGGGCGCGGTGCGGCTCCGCGCGCGCCGGCCACGGCCGCTCAGGCGTATTGGCGGCCCAAATGTGAACCTGCGCATCGACGATCAGCATGCCGGGCGCCTACCATCGCATCACGCGGCGGGTCAGTCCTGCAATCAGCCACATGCCGAAGCCCCAGAAGGCATACACCAGCGGCACAACCACGACGCCCGGCATGCGGAAGCCGCCGCCGACCGGCGCCCCCTTGATCGGCAGCACGACGAACCAGTTGACGAGGGTGACGAACACACCGGCAAACAGCATCCAGCCCCACGGGCCATCCACGGCCAGTGGTACGCGCGACACGACATAGGCACCGACGATTCCCCAAAGGCCACCCCAGAAAGCCGACGACAGGATCGCCGGTACACCGAGTGGAGGCACCGGCCGCATGTTGTAGAGCTGCACCTTCAGCAGGCCGAGCTCGTTGGCTATCCAGAAGCCCAGCTGATGAAAAATCAGTACGCTGACAAAGCCGGCGATAAATCCCGTGATGATCGTCCGCATAACCTCTCCCCCCCGGATAGGCCCGCGATATTGGCCGCCACTTGTGCCAATGCCGGGCCGCTCGGCCGGTGCTGCCAACAACAATAGCATCTCCTCGACGCCAAAGCGGCCTGTGAAATGCTGATCGTGGGAGAGCTGGTGACGGCCATCGTGGAAAGTTCCTGGGTTGGCGGCGCTGGGTTGGCGGCGCTGGCAGTCCCTGATAAGACGCGCCTGAGACAGCCAGGAGAGTCCATGTCCCCCGCCGCAACACCGATCAAGAGCGCCGCCAAGGGCATCAGCGCCGACGCCAAGCCGTTCGACTGGGAGGACCCGTTCTTCCTCGACGACCAGCTCACCGAGGAGGAGATCGCGATCCGCGACGCCGCCCGCGACTACTGCCAGGACAAGCTGATGACCCGCGTGTTGGAGGCCAACCGCCACGAGAAGTTCCACCGCGAGATCATGAACGAGATGGGGGCACTCGGCCTGCTGGGCTCGACCCTGCCGGAGAAATACGGCTGTGCCGGCGCTAACTACACGACCTACGGCCTGGTCGCGCGCGAGGTCGAGCGCGTCGATTCCGGTTACCGTTCGGCGATGAGCGTGCAGTCCTCGCTGGTCATGCACCCGATCTACGCCTACGGCACCGAAGAGCAGCGCATGAAGTACCTGCCCAAGCTCGCGACCGGCGAATGGGTCGGCTGCTTTGGCCTGACCGAGCCCGACCACGGCTCCGACCCCGGCGGCATGAAGACCCGCGCCGTGACAGTGCCCGGTGGCTACAAGGTCTCGGGCTCCAAGATGTGGATCACCAACTCGCCGATCGCCGACGTGCTGGTGATCTGGGCCAAGCTCGACGGCGGCGCCATCCGCGGCTTCATCCTCGAACGCGGCATGAAGGGGCTCGAGACACCCAAGATAGAGGGCAAGTTCAGCCTGCGCGCCTCGGTGACCGGCGGCATCATGATGGACGAAGTCATGGTGCCGGTGGAAAACATGCTGCCCAACGTCGCGGGGCTTGGCGGCCCGTTCGGCTGCCTCAACAACGCCCGTTACGGCATCGCCTGGGGCGCCATGGGCGCTGCCGAGTTCTGCTGGAAGCAGGCGCGCAACTACACGCTCGACCGCAAGCAGTTCGGCCGGCCGCTGGCCGCCAACCAGCTGATCCAGAAGAAGCTGGCCGACATGCAGACCGAGATCGCGCTCGGGCTCCAGGCCTGCATGCGCGTCGGCCGCCTGAAAGACGCCGGCCACGCCCAGCCGGAGATGATCTCCCTGATCAAGCGGAACAACTGCGGCAAGGCGCTCGACATCGCCCGCGTCGCCCGCGACATGCACGGCGGCAACGGCGTATCGGACGAGTATCACGTGATCCGCCACGTCATGAACCTCGAGGCCGTGAACACCTACGAGGGCACCCACGACGTGCACGCACTGATCCTCGGCCGCGCCATGACCGGCATCCAGGCCTTCTCCGCCGGGCAGTAACGACGTGGAACTGCCGGCCACCGGCGACATCGGGCTCGTTGTCGTCGGAGCGCTGGCCGCGGGTTTCGTCAATGGTTTGAGCGGCACCGGCTACGCGCTGGTGGCGCTGGGCTTCTGGCTGCAGGCGATGTCGCCGCTGACCGCGGCGCCGCTCACCGCGCTGTGTGGCGTCGCGGGCCACATCCAGTCCCTGCCGACGATCTGGAAGGGCGTTCGCTGGCCGCGACTGTGGCCGATGCTGGTCGCCGGCATCGCGGGCGTACCGATCGGCACCTTGCTGCTCGAGCACGTGAAGCCGAACCCGCTGAAGATCGGCGTCGGAATTCTCCTGATCCTCTACAGCGGCTGGATGGCCTTCGTGCGCCGCCCACCCATCGTCACCTCCGGAGGTCGCGCCGCCGACGCCGTGGTCGGCTTCACCGGCGGCGTGATGGGCGGCATGGCGAGCCTCAGCGGCCCGGCGCCCGCGATCTGGGCCCAGTTGCGCGGCTTCGGCAAGAACGAGCAGCGTGGCGTCAACCAGCCCTACAACATGAGCATCCTGCTGCTCGCCCTCGTCTCCGCGGGTGTTGCCGGATTCCTCGACCGCACCTTCTTCACCTGGGCAGCCATTGCCCTGCCGACGACGTTGATCGGCGCGCGCATCGGCCTCGCGCTCTACGGTCGCGTGAACGACGTGCAGTTCCGCCGCATCATCCTCAGTCTGCTGGGACTGTCGGGCGTGACCCTGGTCGCCTCAAGCCTGCGCTAGCCAGCGCAGGCAATCGCCGTCGCGCAGGATCGCCTCCAGTCCGGGAGCAGTCTTGGCCGTGGCGAACTTGCGCCGGATCTCGGCGAGCGAGCGCGCGTGGTACTTTTGCGGCTCCTGCGACCACGCCGTCCCGCCGAGGGACACTCCGAAAGTCTTGTCGCCCGCCGCGATTGCCCGGGCATTGGCCGCCGACCACGGCAGGAAGAGCGCACCAACCTCCTCCTTGAGCAAAGGCATCAGCGTGGATGCGAGCGTCGGCCACGTCTCGAACGTGCCTTCGGCCTTGGGCGAAACCATCCGCTGCACCCAGGCCATGACCTTGGGCGCCGAGGCCCGCATGATCGCACCCGGTGTCGGATCGGTGGCTGCCTCATAGAACTGACCCCACAGGCCGAAATCGGCCAGCGCCGGGCGCCCGCCCAGCACATAGAGCCGCGTCGCGAGATGCGCCTCGAGCAACGCGAGCGCGTGCTTGAACGACGCCTCGATCAATGGCTGGGTCGTGTCGTTGGAACCGACGAAGCCCAGCCGGCCCATCATGCGCTCGGCGACCGCCGCACGAGCCTGCGCCACCGCGAGTGTTCCTTGCGCTCCCATCATCTGCAATGCGATGCGCTCGGCGGTCGACCAGACGTCGGGCTGATAGCGCCAACGATAGTGGAACATCCATTTGTTGCCCCACTCGTCGCCGTATTCCTCCAGCAGCGCCGAGACGAACGCGAGCACGGGGTCGGTGGGAACGGTCGCGGGCTCCGGCGCCAGGCTCTCGAAGCGTTCGAGGATCGGCGTGGAGTCCTGCAGGCCCTCGCCTTCCGGCGTCACCACGAGCGGCACCAACGGCAGCTTGGCGTACTTCTGGAATTCGGCCTGGACCGCCGGCGAACGCGGGATCCACTCATGGGCCAGATTCTTGTAGCGGAAGAAGGAGCGGACCTTCACCGAATAGGGCGAGAGCTCGGAGCCGAAGATACGATGCATGTTCCTCAGATCCAGCGCTTGCGCTTCAGCCAGATGAAGAGGCCTGCCACGATGACGACGACCATTCCCCAGAAGAACTGGTAGCCGTATTTCCAGCCGAGCTCCGGCATGTTGCCGATCTGGGTCTCGAAATTCATGCCGTAGATGCCGGCAAGGAAGCTGAGCGGCATGAAGAACAC
>JACPVT010000114.1 GCA_016191685.1 Rhodospirillales bacterium
AAACTGTAGTTGGTCGTGACCTGCAGCTCGGCGTAGTCCATGGCCTCACGCGGCGAGCTCGTGCACGCGGGCGAGCGGCACGCCGCGCAGGGCGATGCCCTCGGCCCGCAGTGCCTGCAGGAAGGCCTCGTCGGTGCTGACCAGCGGCGCCGAGGCCGCCTCGGCACAGGCGGCGTAGAAGCAATCGTGCACCGGCCGGCCGCATTGCAGTGCCAGGGCAAAGGCGCGATTGCGCAGCCGGGGCGATTCGACGAAGGCCGAGATGAAGGACGGCAGGGCGATATTGCGGACGATGGCCGTGGCCTGATCGGCCGTGATCTCGCCGCTCGCCGCCTTCTTCCAGGCGAGTTCGGCCACGCCTGCGATCAGGATATCGGGCGCGATCACTTCGTGACGGTTGACCAGCAACGAGCGCGCCTGAGGACGCAGCGGCTCCTCGACGAACCATTTCATGGCGACGCCGGGGTCGACGACGACGATCATCGGTCACCGGGAGTCATGGCGGCGATGCGGTCGGCCTCGGCCAATGCATCGATCACCAGCGGCTGGCGCGAGGTGTGGGTCAGCAGATCGCGCAGATCGGCCTCGAGCGAGCGGCCCTTGGTGCGGGCGCGCGCCTTCAGGCGTTCGATGATCCTGTCGTCGAGCCCGCGGATGGTCAGGGTGTTCTTGCGTTGTTTCTTCATCTTCTCCGCCCTTGTTTTCCCCTAGGCACAGAAGCCATGGAGGAACCAGCGCGCCGTCGGCCGGCCGTTGGCGGCGACGGTGTAGGGGCCGTCGCGGAACAGCCAGAAGCGGCCGCCGTCGTCGTCCTCGACCCGGTAATAGTCGCGCACCGGCGGCACGGTGTTGGCCGGCGGCCGGCTGCCGTCGGGCCGGGGCCGCCACCACTCGTCGGCGATCCGCTCCGGTCCGTCGGCGCGCACGATGCGGTGCGCATGGCGGCGCCAGTGGAAGACCGAGGGCGGATCGTCGGGGACGAAGGCGGTGACATCGACCGGTTCGGGCCGCTGCAGCAGCCGCGTCGGTCGCGCGCCTTTTAGGCCGGCCAGACGCCGCCAGGCACCGTCGGCGGCAGGTTTGATCGAGACGGTCGCCGCGACCTGCACGCGCTCGGGCAGATGGCTGTCGCGCGGCAGCAGCCGCACCACGTTCTCGGGGCCCAGCCGCAGCGCCAGCCGGTCGGCGAGGTCGACCGTGCCGTCGGAGCCCAGCGAGAGCGCGAGTGCGCCCGCCTCGGGCAGCACGTCCTGCGTGCCGCTCCAGGTTTCGACCTCGGGCGCGGCCAGGATCATCAGCTCGACGCCGAAGCCGGGGTCGAGTTCGCCGAGTTTTTCCTCGAACAGTTTCATCAGCTTCGGATTGTCGCGGTTGGGCCGGCTCGTGCCGATCGCGGTGCGATCGACCGAGCCGTCGACGCGATAGAGCGAGATCTCGAGCTTGCGTGCACCGACGCCCGCCTGCTCGAATTGCCGACAGAGCGCGGCCAGCAGGCGGCTGGTGGCGGCGGCGATGTCCTCGGCCCGGCCGATCGGTTCGACGAAGGCGAGCCGCGTACGGAAAGCAGGCGCGGGTCGCTGCGGCTCGAGGACCTCGTCGCGCACGCCCAGCGCCTGGTCGAGGCGGATGAGCGGCAGGTCGCCGAAGCGCCGGGTGAGCGGCGCGCGCGGCAGGGGATAGAGATCGCCGATGCGGCGTAGTCCCAGTTTCACGAAGGTTTCCAGGATCGGCGCATCGAGGCGCAGGCCCTCGACCGGCAGCGCCGCAAGGGCGGTGCGCTGACCATGGCGCGGGCAGAAGAGGTCGGCCTGGCGTTCGGCATAGCGTGCCAACGCCCAGGCGGCACCGGCGGTATCGGCCATCGCGGCACGGCAGGTGAAATCGTGACGCGCCAGGCGCGCGACCAGGTCGGCCAGCAGCGCGCGTTCACCGGCCTCGTCCGGTCCGAAGAGATGGGCGCAGCCGGTGACGTCGAGCAGCAGGCCGGCATCGCCGCCGAAGCCGCCAGCGCTGCAGGCTTCCGCTCCTTCTTCGGCGAGGGCTCCGCCCAGGGGATCGATCGCCACCCACGGCGTGTAGCGGTCGCACCAGTTGGCGATCGTCTCGACCAGACGCTGGTCGGCCTGCGGTTCGCCCGCCGTGGTGATGAGGTCGGGCACCAGCGCGCGGGCATCGGCCAGCCGCATGTGGGGACGCAGGCCCGCGGTGCGGGCATGGGCATTGAGCGCGGCGAGGCGCGGGCAGCCCTCGCGCCAGACGACGGTGGCGGCTGCCCTAGCTGACCATTCGTTCTTCGAAGAGGCTTTCTTCGAAGCGCGCGCCAGTCGATCCGTGGAGAGTTTCGGAAACCACAGCGAGACAATGCGTTTCATCGTTCCACTCCACCAGCCAGGACGGGATTTCGGCAGTCGACGGCGCGCCGAAACGGTTGCGCCTGAGTTCGAGGCGCCAGCGCGGGGCGCCGATATCGTGCAGGCCCGGCGTCGAGCGCGAGGGCGCCGAGGCGATCCGCCAGCGCGTCACGCACACGCTTTGCGGCGGTGCGGGCTGGGGCCGGAGCAGGAGAGCGGGCACGCCGCTCTTCTCGGCGGCGAGCGACAGGCGGCGGCCGGCGGTGGCGTCGGCGGCGCGTGTTTCCCCCAGGACGGCCGCGATGCCGGGGCAGCGCAGGCCTTCCTCCATCGCCCAGAACACATCCTCGTCGCGCCGCGCCGTCACCACCAGCAGACGCGCCGGATCGAACCAGGCGGCAAGCGCAGGGGCGTAGGGCGGGGCGTCGAACACACCCGATGGCCGGCGGCACCACAGCAGCGTGCCGGGCGTGCGGGCGGCAAAGCGGCCCATCAGATGGGCGGCGAAGCCCAGCGCCGCGCCATCATGGGCGGCGACGCGGCCGGAGGGAGCGGCGCCGGCCTCGACCTCGTGCAGGGCGCCGGTCAGCAGCCCACCCTCGGGCAGCAGGGCATCGATGGCGGGCAGACCCGTAGGCACGGCGGCATGGCCGGCGCGCTGGACGCTGTGGGCGCGCTCCAGTCGGCGAACCTTTTCGCGCAGGCTCGTCGGGGCGGATGCCGCTGCGGGGTCGTTGGCGGCTTGAGGGGCGGCGACCCGGGAGGCGACGGGAGGAGCAAAAGCACTCGGGGAAATGATCGACATCGCCCCCTCGGAAGGCTGGATGGCTGGGGATAAGTTGTTCTTCTTTTGTTCTATTTAGATTCGCAGGGAGAGTCAACGGGAGTCCGTGCTGGCACAGCGCCTGCTTTCTGGATGAAGCTGCCGTCCTGCCCCGGAGGCCCAATGACCCTTCGATTTTCCGCCCGATTTTCCGCCCGATTTTCCATCGTTGCCTTGTTCACCGCCGCCTTCGCCCTGCTGGCGGCGCCCGCGTCGGCGCGCTGCTCGAAGAATCTGGTCCAATGGGGATCAGGCGTGCAGGTGGCATCGCTTGATGGCCTCGAGGGGGGCTTCCGGTTGGCAGCCGATCTCTCGCCCAGTCGAGTGATCGTCACCTTCCTCGGCCATTCCAGCTACCAGATCGACACGCCGCAGGGTGCGCGCGCCATCACCGATTACAACGGCGTCAACGGCTTCGGCCGCCGGCCCGACATCGTCACCATGAACAACGCCCACTCCACGCATTTCACCGACGATCCGGAAGAGGGCGTGGCCTACGTGCTGCGCGGCTGGCCGAGCCAGCCCGGCGAGACCGAGGCCAAACACGAGGTCACGCTGAAGGACATGAAGGTGTGGAACGTGCCGACCAATGCCCGCGACTGGGGCGGCGGCTCGGCGCGCATCAACGGCAACTCGATCTTCATCTATGCCGTGGGCGATCTCTGCATCGCCCATCTCGGCCATCTGCATCACCGCCTGACCAAGGAGCATCTCGACGAGCTCGGCCGCATCGACGTGCTGATGGTGCCGATCGACGGCTCCTACACCATGGGCATGCCGCTGATGGTCGACGTGATCCGCCAGATCCAGCCCCGCATCGTGCTGCCCATGCACTACTGGGGCCGCGGCCAGCTCGACCGCTTCGAGGGCCTGATGGCCGAGCTCGAAGCGGATTTCGTCTGGCCCGACCGGCGCTCGCTCGAGATCGTGAAGGAGCAGCTGCCGGAGAAGCTGACGGTGATCGCCGTCGGCGGCGAGGGCGGGGGCTGAAGTCCTGCCCAAACTCCCGGCCAAACTCCCCAAGCCGAATTTCAGCTCTCCGCACGCCGAAGAGCCAATACCGGCGGGCTTTTCGCCCGTTATTTGTGGACGCCTGAATGTAACGTTTTGTGTCCAGAAAGATGTCCACTATTGCGAGAAAAGCCTATTTTTGCTGGCTTTTACGCGTCTCGCATCTTCTTCAAGAATACAGGCCCCGGCGCACCGTGTTGCTCAGGCGTCGTTAAGTGTCTGTTCCCACGTCGTTATTCGGCGTGTGGTGGAGACGGGGTCGTTGTTGGGACTGTCCACGGCTCAGGAGCCGTGGCGGCTGCACCCGCGCCAATGCGCAACCCGCGGGCGTGCCGCGGGCGGTCGTGCCGGAAATGGAAAAGGCCGGCACATTCCAAGCGCCAGTCTATCAAAATTACTAGCATTTTCCTGCTGAATCTGCAACTTTTATTTCCGGCATTTCGCCGCGGTGGCGCCCGGCGCCCGTTGCCCTACTGTGCGTCCCGACATGCGGACCAAGGCCTTTCTGATCGTCGCGACCCTCCTGCTCGGACTGATGGCAATCGCCTTCGCCTGGCACTTCACGGGCCTTGCTGAAATCGTCACCCCCGACCGGATACGGCACGTCCTGGCCAGCGCCAGGGATAACCCCTGGGCGCCGGTTCTGGTCCTGTCGGCCGGCGTCTTCACGAGCGCGTTTCTCATCTACTTCGTCGGCGCCTGGCTCGGAAAGGCGACGGTGGAGCGCCTGCTCGGTCCAAAACTTCGGCGCGTCCTCGAGGGGGCCCGGAAGCGCGGCGTCCTGGTCGTCGTCGCCTTCAGGGTGGTGCCGGTGGCGCCCGGCACCGTGGTCAATCTTGCCTTGGGCGCCAGCGGCATCCGGCTCGCCGACTTCGCCATCGGGTCGGTCGTCGGCATGACGCCGGGCCTGCTGCTCGTCTCCATCATGGGCGACCGCCTCGTTGCCCTCATCACCGATCCGACCCTCGGCGAAGCGGGCGTGCTGGTGCTGTGCATCGCGGCCTACCTCGCCCTGGCCTTCGTCGCGCAGGTCCTTCTGTCCCGCCGTCGCCAGCAGTGAGGTGAACCGCCCCGGGTGGCTCTCAGATTCGCAGATTCGTCCGCGCGAGATCGACCAACTCGGTCGCGCGGCCGTCCATCACCGCCTTCAGCGTGAACAGGCCGAAGTGATACGCCTGGTCGAGGGTCGCCTTGGGCGGCATCACCAGCTCCTGGCGTGCGCTCACCACGTCGACCAGCACGGGGCCCTTGTGCGCCAGCGCCTCTTTGAGCATGCCTTCGAGCTTCTGCGGATCTTCCACCCGGATACCCTTGATGCCCATCGCCGTGGCCATCGCCGCGAAGTTGGGGTTTTTCAGGTCGACGGCGGTATCGAGGAAGCCGCTCGCCTTCATTTCCAGTTCGACGAAGCCCAGCGCGCCGTTGTTCAGCACCACCACCTTCACCGGTAGGCCGAGCTGGGTGAGGCTGATGAAGTCGCCCATCATCATGGCGAAGCCGCCGTCGCCCGACATCGAGATCACCTGCCGGCCCTTGTGCGAGGCCTGGGCGCCGATCGCCTGCGGCATCGCATTGGCCATCGAGGCGTGGTTGAACGAGCCGATCAGCCGCCGCTTGCCATTCATTTTCAGATAGCGCGCCGCCCACACCGATTGCGTACCGACATCGCAGGTGAAGACGGCATCATCGTCGGCGAGCTCGCTCAGCAGCCGGGCGACGTACTGGGGATGGATCTTGCCGCCGGCCGGGCCGCCCTCGGCGAGCTTGTCGAGGTCGGCGCGCGCCTTTTTGTAGTGCGCGAGGGCGGCGTCGAGGAAGGCACGCTCTTTCCTGGGCTTCAGCCGCGACAGCAGGGCGGCGATCGTGTCGCCGACGTCGCCCACCACGCCGATGTCGAGCCGGCAGCGGTTGCCCAGGCTCTCGGCCCTGATGTCGACCTGCGCCACCTTGGCGTGTTCGGGATAGAACTGCCGGTAGGGGAAGTCGGTGCCCAGCAGCAGCAGCGTGTCGCACTCCTTCATCGCCGCGTAGCCGGAGGCGAAGCCGATCAGGCCGGTCATGCCGACGTCGAACGGATTGTCGTACTCGACATATTCCTTGCCGCGCAGCGAATGAACCATCGGCGCATTCAGGACACGCGCGAGCTCGACCACGGCGTCATGGGCGCCGGCGCAGCCCGCGCCGCACATCAGGGTGATCTTCTGGCCGTCGTTCAGGAGGGCCGCCAGCGCATCGAGTTCGGAGTCGGACGGCCGCACGACCGGCGGCTTGGGGGCCAGCCAGCCCGCGGCCTTGGCGGCCGTCGTCTGCAGCGCCACGTCGCCCGGGATCACAACCACCGACACGCCGCGCTGGGCCACCGCGACGCGGATCGCCTTGTCTAGGACGCGCGGCATCTGCTCGGGGTTGGAGATGGTCTCGACGTAGTGCGAGCACTCGGCGAACAGCTGCTCGGGGTGAGTCTCCTGGAAATAGTGGCCGCCGATCTCGTTGCTCGGGATGTGCGCGGCGATGGCCAGCACCGGCACGCGGCTGCGGTAGCAGTCGAACAGGCCATTGATCAGATGCATGTTGCCGGGGCCGCAGCTGCCGGCGCAGACGGCGAGCTGGCCGGTCAGATGCGCCTCGGCGCCGGCGGCGAAGGCGCCTGCCTCCTCGTGGCGCATGTGGATCCAGTCGATCTCCTTCATGCGGCGCAGCGAATCGGTGAAGCCGTTCAGCGAGTCGCCGGCGACGCCGTAGATGCGTTTTACGCCGGCGGCTCGCAGGGTCTCGGCCATCAGGTCGGCAATCGTTCGTGCCATGTCATTGCTCCGAGGTGTGAGATGTGTCGGCGGCGACTATGCCACTCATGTTCCTCTCACCCAACTTGTTGGGGGAGAGGCTAGGTGAGGGGGAGACGGCCTCGTTGGAACTACCCCCTCACCTAACCTCTCCCCCAAGGGGGAGAGGAACATGAGGTCATGCTCTGCTAGCCGCGGCCTTTCTCGAAGCCCGCCAGGAACTGCACGAGATTTCGGCCGAGGTCGTCGCTGAGGTAGCCGCCTTCCTGGACCAGCACCGTTGGCAGGCCAAGCCGCGCGATCCTTTCCGCCATGGCGTGGAATCCGGCGCCGGTGACTTTCAACCCCTGCAGCGGATCGCTCTCGCTGGCGTCGAGGCCCAGGGCCACGACGACCGCGGTCGGTGCGAAGTCGCGGATGCGCGCCAGGGCCTTGTCGCCCGCCTCGAGCCAGGGCGCGTCGGCGGAACCCAGGGCCAGCGGCAGGTTGAGGTTGAAGCCGTCACCCGCGCCCGCGCCGGCCTCGTGCGCATGGCCCCAGAAGTAGGGATAGTAGTTCGCCGGATCGGCGTGGATCGAGACGGTGAGCACGTCGGCGCGCTCATAGAAGATGCCCTGGGTGCCGTTGCCGTGGTGGACGTCGACGTCGAGCACCGCGACGCGCGCATGTCCGGAACGCAGGTGCTGGGCCGCGATGGCGGTGTTGTTGAGGAAGCAGAAGCCGCCTGCCATGTCGGCGAAGGCATGATGGCCGGGCGGCCGGCAGAGCGCATAGGCCTCGCGCGTGCCGGCAAGCACTGTTTCGGCCGCCGTGGTCGCGACTTCGGTGGCGGCAAGGGCCGCGTTCCAGGTGTGCGGTCCGATCGGGCAGGCCATGTCGACCTGGTGCCAGCCGGCGCGGCCGGCCAGCGCCTTGGGATAGGTCACGGGCCCGCGCGCCGGATGGACATTGGGCACGACCTCGTCCGAGGCGCCGGGCAGCTTGGCCCACTCGCGGGCGGCGATCTGCAGGAATTCGATATAGTCGGGGGTATGCACCGAGGCGGCCGGGCCGCTGCCGAAGGTCTTTGGCGCGATGACGTCATGACCGGCCGCCGTCGCCGCCGCCAACAGGCGCGTCGCGCGCTCGGGCTGCTCGGCGCTGCGCTGCTTCACGCCGCGGACGATGAAGGTTTGCGGATCGTGCTGGGCGTGCTTGTCGCTGTAGACGATCTTCATGGCGCACCGACTGCCTTGGAGGCGCGTAAGGCCGCGATCTCGGCGTCGCTATAGCCCACGTCGCGCATGATCTCGACCGTGTGCTCGCCGATCCCCGGCGCGGGTCGCCTCACTTCCAGCGGAGCCTCGGAGAGTTTTATGGGATTGGACGCGGACTTCACCGGGCCGATGCCGGGATAGTCGACTTCGATGATGCCGCGGCGTGATTTCACGTGAGGATTTTCCATCAGGTCGCTTACCTTCTGGACGGCCGAGCACGGCATGCCGGCGGGCAGCAGGATTTCCAGCAGTGCCTCGCAGGTGTGCTGAGCGAAATGCATCTCCATCATCGGCTCCAGGATGGTGCGATGGGCGACGCGACCCTCGTTGGTGGCGAAGCGCGGATCGGCCAGCCAGTCCTCGCAACCCAGCGCCCGGCACAGCACCTTCCAGAAGGCATCGTTGGTGCCGGCGATGTAGATCGGTTTGGTCTTCGTTTCGAACACACGCAACGGAAACAGGATCGAATTGCCGGTGCCCATGCGCACCGGGTCCTCGCCGGTGAGGCCGTGGTTGGTGATCCAATGGCTCATCATGTGCGTGCCGACATCGAACAGCGAGAGATCGAGCCGCTGGCCGCGCCCGGTCCTGTGGCGGCCGAGCAGGGCGAAGGCGATGCCGGCGGCGCAAAACGAGCCGGTGCAATAGTCGACCGCCGCGGTGCCAGTGCGGCACATCTCGCCGCCGGTCGGGCCGGTCGCCTCGATCAGGCCGACCTCGGCCTGGATGCAGGGATCGTAGCCGGGGCGGCTGGAATAGGGGCCGGTCTGGCCGTAGCCGGAGACCGAGGCATAGACCAGTCGCGGATTCTCCTTCGATACGACATCCCAGCCGAAGCCCAGCTTGTCGATGACGCCGGGGGTGAAAGCCTCCATGAAGACGTCGGCCTTCTTGACCAGCCGCATCAGCACCTCGCGCCCGCCTTCGGTGCGGAGATCGAGGGCGAGGCCGCGCTTGTTGCGGTTCATCGACGGCACCCAGGCGCCCCCGAAGTGCGGCCGGAAATGCTCGCCCTGGAGCGGTTCGACCTTGATGACGTCGGCGCCCATGTCGCCCAGGATCTGCCCGGCGGTCGGACCGGCGATGACCTGTGTGAGATCGAGAACGAGCGTGTCGGAGAGCGGAAGCATGGGGTGAACATCCATTCGGGTGAGGTATCGACCAATAGCCGCACGCGGTCGGTCCGGCCAGCGTCGGGTTAGGCGCCCAACAGACGTCTGGCCAGCAAGGTCCGCATATCGCGTCGGCCGTCGGTGATCAGGTAGACCACAACGTCGTGCTCGGAGACCTGATAGACAATGCGATATGGTTTGAAGTGAACTTCTCTGAAGGTGCGATTGCCGAGTGCCAAAAGTTCTCGAGGATGAGCTCCGCGATTGGGCAGTGTGCCAAGCGAAGAGAGCGCCTCTTCGATCTGTCGCGCAACGTGGTCGGCTTTCTCCGGTGCATCATGCTGTGCGATGTAGTCGGCGATGCCGTCTAGGTCGAGGAGCGCATCTTCTGTCAGCCTGATCGCATAGCGCTTCATTCGGCAGTTCGTGTCCGCTTCGCGCGATCACGGAACCGACGCATCGCCTTGGCAAGTGGCACTGTCTTGCCCTGTTTGATTTGCTGTTCGCCGAGCGCCAGAATTTTGAGCAAAGCAAGGGTTTCCTGAGTCTGCTCGTAGGATACGATGCTCTGGATAACGGCCGTCGCTTCGCCGTTCTGCGTAATAATCATAGGTTCATTGCCTTCGGCCAAACCTCGGACTACTTCGGCGGCGTTGGCTTTGAAGTAGCTAATCGGCTTGATGCGGGCGGCACGCGGCATGCTAAGCTCCTTGATGTCTAAATTTAGTCCTCTAATGGTTCTCTGACAATGGAGTACTTATGAAAATCGCCGATCGCCCCAACCTCAGGATCGATCCCGACCGGCTGTGGTCGAGCCTGATGGAATTGGCCGAGATCGGCGGCACCGAGAAGGGTGGTGTCTGCCGCATCGCGCTGACGGACCTCGACCGGATCGGCCGCGACCTGTTCGTGCGCTGGGCCAGGGAGGCGGGCGCCACGATCAAGGTCGACCAGGTGGGTAATGTCTTCGCCCGACGCGAGGGCCGCGATCCGGCCCGGCCGCCGGTGATGACCGGCTCCCATCTCGACACCCAGCCGACCGGCGGCAAGTTCGACGGCGCCTATGGCGTGATGGCGGGGCTGGAAGTGCTGCGCGTGCTGCATGATTCCAACTACGTCACCGAAGCGCCGATCGAGGTCGCGGTCTGGACCAACGAGGAGGGCTGCCGCTTCGCGCCGGCCATGGTGGCCTCGGGCGTGTTCGGCGGCGCCTTCGAACTCGACTATGCGCTCGGGATCAAGGACCGCGACGGCGTGAGCTTCGGCGAGGCGCTCGCGAAGATCGGCTACGACGGCAAGGAGCCGGTCGGTGGGCGCAAGGTCGGCGCCTTCTTCGAGGCCCACATCGAGCAGGGCCCGATCCTGGAGCGCGAGAAGAAGACCATCGGCGTCGTGACGGGCGCGCAGGGCCAGCGCTGGTACGAGATTTCCTGGACAGGCATGGAGAGCCATGCCGGAACCACGCCCATGGAGGGCCGGCGCGATGCGCTGGTCGGCGCGGCCGAGCTGATCGTGGCGGCGCGAAAAATCGGCAACAGGCCGAACGGCCGCTCGACGGTGGGCGTGATCGAGAGCCAGCCGCAGTCGCGCAATACCATTCCGGGCCGCCTGTTCATGACCCTTGATTTCCGCCATCCCGATGACGGCGAACTCACGAAGATGGATGTCGAGATGCGCGCCGCCGCGGCCGACATCGCCGCACGCCATCGTCTCGACGTGAAGATCGAGCAGATCTGGTACTTTCCACCCTCGCCGTTTGCCAAGGAACTCGTCGAGGCGGTGCGGCGCGGCGCCGAGCAGGCGGGCTACCCCCACATGGATATCGTGAGCGGCGCCGGCCACGACGCCTGCTACGTCAGCCGCGTGGCGCCGACGGCGATGATCTTCGTGCCGTGCAAGGACGGCATCAGCCACAACGAGATCGAGGACGCCACCAAGACCGACATCGGCGCAGGCGCGCAGATCCTGCTGCAGGCGATGGTGGAACGGGCGAATGCGTGATGCACCCGTCGTCCCGACCGTAGCGCGCAGCGCGAAGTGGAGGGACCTTGCTTCGACAAATGAATGGCTGACGGTCGAGAGAAGGTCCCTCGACTTCGCTGCGCTTCGCGCAGCTTCGCTCGGGACGACGGCTAGATAATGCGTGGATTCGTCTCTGTCGCGACCGCTGCCCTGGTCGCGACCATCGCCGGCGTGGGCGGCACTTTGCCGATCATTCTCGCAGCAGCGCAGGCCGTCGGCGCCACGCCGGAGCAGGCGAGCTCGTGGGTGTCGGGGCTGGGCCTTGCGACAGCCATCAGCGCGCTGGCGCTCAGTGTGCGCTACCGCATGCCGATCATCACGGCCTGGTCGACGCCGGGGGCCGCGCTGATCGCCTCGACGTCGGGCGTGCCGAGCTTTGCCGCCGCCGTCGGTGCCTTCGTGTTGGCGGCCGTGCTGATCCTTCTCACTGCCGCGGTCCGGCCGATCGGCCGGCTGATCGAGCGGATCCCGGCCAGCATCGCCGCCGCCATGCTGGCCGGCATCCTGCTGCGCCTGGTCGTGGCGATGGTCGAGCACGTGCCGTCCTCGCCGCTGCTGGTCCTGCCGCTGATCGCATTGTTCCTGATCGCGCGCGCCTTCATGCCGGCGCTCGCCTCGCTGGTCGTGCTGGTGGCCGGCGCGCTGCTTGCCTGGTCGCTCGGGCTGGTGAAGCCGATGCCGGGGATCGGCCTCTCGACTCTCGTCGTCACGGCGCCGGTGTGGGACGCGGCCGCGCTCGTCGGGCTCGGCGTGCCGCTCTATCTCGTCACCATGGCGTCGCAGAACCTGCCGGGGTTCGCCGTGCTGCGCGCCTCGGGCTACCAGCCGCCGACCCAGCCCGTGCTGGGCGTCACCGGCGCGGTGTCGCTGGGCACGGCCTTCCTGGGCGCCCACACCTCCAATCTCGCGGCGATCTCGGCCGCGCTGTGCACCGGCCCGGATGCGCATCCCGATCCGGCGAAACGCTGGATGACGGGCCCGTTCTACGCCTTCTTCTGGTTCCTGATCGCGCTGTTCGGCGCTTCGCTGGTTGGCCTCTTCGGCGCGCTGCCGCCGGCGCTATTGGCCACGGTAGCGGGCACGGCCTTGCTGGGCTCGACGGCGGGAGCGCTGGGCGCCGCGCTGGCCGGCGACCAGGATCGCCTCGCCGCCGCCGGCACGCTCGCCGTCACCGTCTCGGGCGTCACGCTGATGGGCGTGGGCTCCGCCTTCTGGGGGTTGGTGTTCGGACTGCTGATCCTCGGGATCGACCGCTTCCTCAAGCGCTAGGAAAGCGCACCGCGTAGGCTTCGAGCGGCAACTCGAGCCCGCGGCAGAGAAAGCTGATGGTGTGGTAGTAGCCCACCAGCGCGATCGTCTCGAGGATCTGTGCCTCGTCGAAGTGCTTCTTGAGTGTGGTCCAGGTCGCCGTGTCGATCATGCGACGGTCGACCAGATCGTCGACCGTGGCCAGCAGGGCCTGC
>JACPVT010000231.1 GCA_016191685.1 Rhodospirillales bacterium
AAATGTCCTCGGGATCGCCGGACAAGGCGGCCCAGCGGAACGGCCCGACGCCGCGGCAGAACAGCGGCCTGATGTAAGCCGGCACGAAGCCCGGATAGCTGAAGGCGTCGGCCACGCCCTCTTCCAGCGCCATCTGGCGGAGGTTGTTGCCGTAGTCGACGGTGGGCACGCCCAGCTTGTGGAATTCGAGCATGGCGCGCACGTGGCCTGCCATCGACTGCTTGGCAGCCTTGGTGACGGCGGCGGGATCGCTGGCGCGCTTGTCTTCCCATTGCGCCAACGTCCAGCCCTTGGGCAGGTAGCCGTTGACCGGATCGTGGGCGGAGGTCTGGTCGGTCAGGCAGTCCGGCCGCACGCCGCGGCGCAGCAGCTCGGGCAGCACGTCGGCGGCGTTGCCGAGCAGCGCCACCGAGATCGGCTTGTTCGCCTTCGTCGCCTTGCCGATGATCGCCAGCGCATCGTCGAGGTCCTTGGCCTGCACGTCGACATAGCCGGTGCGCAGGCGGAATTCGATGCTGCTGGGACGGCATTCGATGGCCAGGCACGAGGCGCCGGCCATGGTCGCGGCCATCGGCTGCGCGCCGCCCATGCCGCCCAGGCCCGCGGTCAGGATCCAGCGGCCGGCGAGGCTGCCGCCGTAGTGCTGGCGGCCCATCTCGACGAAGGTCTCGTAGGTGCCCTGCACGATGCCCTGGCTGCCGATGTAGATCCACGAGCCCGCCGTCATCTGGCCGAACATCATCAGGCCCTTGCGGTCGAGCTCGTTGAAATGCTCCCAGGTGGCCCAGTGCGGCACCAGGTTGGAATTGGCGATCAGCACACGCGGCGCGTCGGCGTGGGTGCGGAACACGCCGACCGGCTTGCCGGACTGGACCAGCAGCGTCTCATCGGCCCCGAGCTTGCGCAGCGCCGCCACGATGCCGTCGAAACTCTGCCAATCGCGCGCGGCTCGGCCGATGCCGCCATAGACCACCAGCTCGCCGGGCTTTTCGGCGACGTCGGGATCGAGGTTGTTCATCAGCATGCGCAGCGGCGCCTCGGTCAGCCAGCTCTTGGCCGAGAGTTGCGTGCCGCGCGGGGCGCGGACGGTTCGGGCATTGTCGATGCGGGTCATGATAATGTTCTCCCCTCGACCGCGGGCAGCAGGTCGCGCCCGACTGCTTCGACGATGGCACCGCTACTGACCAGGGCGATGGCCTTTTCGAGATCGGGATGGAAATAGCGGTCGTCTTCGAGATGTGGCACGGCGCGGCGCACCAGATCGCGCACGGCCTCCAGCGGTCGGCTGGTGGCGAGCGGCCGGTGGAAGTCGCAGCCCTGCGCCGCCGCCAGCAGCTCGATCCCGACCACGCCGCAGCCATTCTCGACCATCTCGAGCAGCCTCCGGGCACCGTGGGCTGCCATCGAAACATGATCCTCCTGGTTGGCCGATGTCGGAATCGAATCGACGCTGGCGGGATGGGCGCGCTGCTTGTTCTCCGAGACGAGGGCGGCGGCCGTGACCTGCGGGATCATGAAGCCTGAGCTGAGCCCCGGGTGCGGCGTCAGGAAGGCCGGCAGGCCGGACAGCGCCGGATCGACCAGCATGGCGATCCGCCGTTCGGCCAGGGATCCGATCTCGCAGATCGCCAAGGCAATGATGTCGGCGGCGAAGGCCACGGGCTCGGCGTGGAAGTTGCCGCCCGACAGGGCATCGCCGGTTTCCGGGAAGATCAGCGGATTGTCGGTCACGCCATTGGCCTCGGTGCCGAGCGTCGCGGCTGCCTGGCGCAGGATATCGAGTGCTGCACCCATGATCTGCGGCTGGCAGCGCAGGCAGTAGGGATCCTGCACCCGTTCGTCGCCGACGAGATGCGAGGCCCGGATCGCGGAGCCCGCCATCAGGCGGCGCAGCGCGTCCGCCGAATCGATCTGGCCCTGATGACGCCGCAGCTGGTGAATGCGCGGATCGAAGGGCGCGTCGGAGCCGCGCGCCGCGTCGGTCGAAAGCGCGCCGGTGACCAGGGCGGCGCGAAAGAGGTTCTCCGCCTCGAACAGAGCGGCCAATGCATAGGAGGTGGAGAACTGCGTCCCGTTCAGCAGCGCCAAGCCTTCCTTGGCGCCCAGAACCACGGGTGTCAGGCCCGCCTCGGCGAGGGCCTGGGCTGCCGGCACGCGACGGTCGCCTACGAAGATTTCGCCGACGCCGATCATGCTCGCCGACATATGGGCAAGCGGCGCCAGATCGCCCGAGGCACCGACCGACCCCTGGCACGGGATCACCGGCGTCAGGCCTTTCGCCAACAGTGCTTCGAGCAACCTCACCGTATCCGCCTGCACGCCCGATGCGCCCTGCGCCAGGCTTCCGAGCTTGAGCGCCATCATCAGACGCACGACCGGCACCGGCATTGGCCGGCCGACCCCGGCGGCGTGGGACAGCACGATGTTCCGCTGCAGCGTTTCGAGATCGGCGGCATCGATCCGCACGCTGGCCAGTTTGCCGCATAATATGGAAGATTTTATTTTAGCGACATCTCTTTTTTAAGTTTTACGAAAATTTTTCGCAAAAATTTCGAATGTTAAAAATTAAAAACCAAAATAAAACTACCAATAAAATAATGACT
>JACPVT010000232.1 GCA_016191685.1 Rhodospirillales bacterium
AGGTCCACTCCATGGCGGCGCGCCCGGGCCCGTGCTCGACATGTTCGACGACATCGGCGCGCTCGAACGGGCGGAGGCATGGTTCGACGACGCCTTCTCCAAGGGCACGACCCTGATGGGTTTCGGCCATCGCATCTACAAGGTGCGCGATCCGCGTGCCGACGTGCTCAAGAATGCCGTGGCGACCTTGCCGAAGACCGCGGGACGGCTCGCATTCGCTGTCGAGGTCGAGAAGAGCGCCATCGCTGCATTGCGCCGGCACAAGCCGGGTCGCCGGCTCGACACCAATGTCGAATACTACACCGCGCTTCTGTTGGAGGCCCTCGAAGTGCCGCGTAGCGCATTCACCGCGTTGTTCGCAGTCGGCCGCGTAGCAGGCTGGTGCGCCCACGTCTTCGAGCAGGAGAAGGGCGGGCGCATCATCCGCCCGCAATCCAACTACGTCGGACCGCGGCCGTAGTTTCCCGGTTCAGCTCCGACGGACCGCCGAGCCCCGCCAGGTTCGCGCGCGCGTGCCTGCTGCGTCGAACACCCAGACGATCATGTCGGCGCCGCTCGGCGTGAATCGGGCGGTGAAGTGGCGTCGCCAGAAGGTGCCGTCGGCATGGGCAAACAGCGCCTCGGTGCCGAAATAGTCGGGCCGTACCGTCAGCGTGGCGGAGCGCGGCGCGGGCCGTGTGTCGGCGGAGGCGAGCAGGGCCACGCCGTCGATCAGCGCGCCGAAGCGCAGTGTCTCGCCGTTGCTGGAGGTCTGCATCGGTCCGCCGTCGAGGCGCAGCCAAACCACGCCGACGTCGTCGACGGCGCTGATGGCAAACTGGGCGCCGAACGGCGAGCGGTCATCGCGGTCGACATGGGGATTCTTGGGCGGCGGGAAGATATCCTCGAGCGGGATCGAGCGATGAAAACGCATGGCGCCGGAATAGCTGCCGATCCAGTCCGGCCACTGCAGGTACTGGGCGCGCGCGGCGGAGGCGAGCAGCAACGACACGCCGGCGGCACCCATGGTGCGCCGGCGGCCGATCATCTGGGGCGGCTCGCCACGACATTGAGGTCGATCGTGACCTCATTGGCGACTTGGCCCGTTCCGGCCCACTCGTTCTGCCCGATGCCGTAGTCCAGGCGCTTGATGATCAACCTGCCGCGGGCCGTGGCGCGCAGCGCACCGGGCTGCGCGGGATTGTCGACGATCGCCAGGGTGAAGGGCAGCACGACATCGCGCGTGACATCGCGGATCGTGAGCTTGCCGCGGGCTTCGTAGCGGTCGCCACCGGATGCGACGACGGTGCTGGCGACGAACCGCGCTTCGGGGAATTTCCGAACGTCGAGGAAGTTTGTCCCCTTCATCAGGGAGTCGACATCCTGATTGCCGG
>JACPVT010000233.1 GCA_016191685.1 Rhodospirillales bacterium
GCTACGATGATCGCCAGATCGCGGCGGTGACCGTGCGTCAAGGCCTTCGCCTGCTTGCCATCGAAGCACGGGAGATCATCGCGCTCGTCGATATTGCCGGTTTCAGCTAAGCTGGCCCTCGATGTAGATCTTGGAGCCCTTGCGCACGAATTTCTGCGCAACCTCCGCCAGCTTCTCGTTGAAGATGACGACGCGATGCCACTCGGTGCGCTCCTTGCGCTCGCCACTCTGGCGATCCCGCCACGTGTCCGACGTGGCCACCGACATGTTCACCATCGATCGGCCGTCCTGCATGGACTTCACTTCCGGGTCGCGACCCAGGTTGCCGACGAGAATGACTTTGTTGACGCTGCCCGCCATGGGGGCCTCCTTCGCTTTCCCGGTGCCGCGGGACGCGGCACCTACCTCACGGCGATCAACCTAGCCCCGGGCGCCTGTGGGCAGCCACCAATTTTGGGTTGTGTCGAATCGGAGGCCCGACGTGAGGCTGGCTCATGGCAGCCCTCCGACAATTCATTGGCCGTGCAAGCAGACGCTCCCCTATCCTTCGGCCCATGAGCAAATCCTTCCATGTTCCCGAGGTCTCCCGAGGCCAGGCCTACGCCATGCTGGGCGGGGCGGCGCTGATGATGACCCTCGCCATGGGCATTCGGCAGAACCTCGGCCTGTTCCAGGCGCCGGCGTCCAAGGAACTGGGCATCGCCATCTCCGACTTCGCCCTCGCGATCTCCGTCCAGCAGGTTGCCTGGGGCCTCAGCCAGCCGATCGCCGGTGTGTTCGCCGACAAGCACGGCACGCGCTGGGTGGCGCTGATCGGCAGCGCCCTGTTCATCCTGGGCATCTGGCTCACCGCCACCGCGCAGGGTGCCCTTGCGATCGTGCTGGGGGCTGGCGTGCTGATCGGCGTGGCGCTTGCCTGCACGACCTCGGGCATCACGGCCAATATCGCCGCTCGCGTGGTCGAGCCGAACCGGCGCACGCTTGCTTTCGGCCTCGTCTCGGCCGCGGGCTCGGTCGGCACCATGCTGACGGCGCCGATCGCCGCCTACCTTCTCAATACCGACGGTTGGCGGGCCGCGGTCTGGGCTTTCGTCATTCTCGCCTTTGCCATGCTGCCGGCCGCCTGGGTCGGCAGCCGTGCCGACAAGCTGCCCAACAGCCTGCCGACCGACCGCGACCTGACGCTGATGGGTGCCCTCGAGGAGGCGCGCCGCCACAGCGGCTATGTCGTGATGGCGATCGCCTTCTTCGTCTGCGGGCTGCAGCTCGTGTTCCTCACCACCCACCTGCCGACCTATCTCGCCCAGTGCGGCATGGATGCGAGCTACAGCGCCATTGCGCTGATGCTGATCGGCGGCTTCAACATCCTGAGCTCGTGGCTGTTCGGCTGGCTGGGTGACCGCTATCCCAAGCGTTTGCTGCTGGGTGGGATCTATCTCCTGCGCTCCCTCACGCTTGCTCTGTTCTTCATGTTTCCTCCGACGCCGCTCAGCGTGATCCTGTTCGGCGCCGCCATGGGCACTCTGTGGCTGGGTGTCATTCCGCTGGTCAATGGGCTGGTGGTGCAGATCTTCGGCCTGCGTTTCCTGTCCACCCTCACCGGTATCGCCTTCCTGAGCCACCAGGCGGGCTCCTTCCTCGGTGCCTGGGGCGGTGGCTATCTCTTTGATCTGATGGGGTCCTACGATCTCGCCTGGAAGATCGGCGTTCTGGTCGGGCTGGCCGCCGGCACCATGCAGCTGCTGATGAACGACCGGCCCACGGACCGGGTGCTAGCAGCGCAAGCACAAGCGGCCTGATATCCGGACTGGCGGGGCTGGGGGTTAATCGCCATATGCGATGATCCCGCGCATACCCTATTCTCCCGTCCCCATGGCCAAATCCCGCTTACCCGTCGCCGAGCCGCACCGCTTCATTTCGATCCGTGGTGCGCGCGAGCACAACCTCAAGAACGTCGACCTCGACCTTCCGCGCGACCGGTTGGTGGTGATCACCGGCTTGAGCGGTTCCGGCAAGTCCTCGCTCGCCTTCGACACGGTCTACGCCGAAGGCCAGCGCCGCTACGTCGAGAGTCTGTCGTCCTATGCCCGCCAGTTCCTCGAACTGATGCAGAAGCCCGACGTCGATTCCATTGAAGGCCTGTCGCCGGCGATCTCGATCGAGCAGAAGACGACCTCGCGCAACCCGCGCTCGACGGTCGGCACCGTCACCGAGATCTACGACTATCTCCGCCTGCTGTTCGCCCGCGTCGGCGTTCCCTACTCGCCGGCTACAGGATTGCCGATCGAGAGCCAGACCGTTTCGCAGATGGTCGACCGCATCAAGGCCATGGCCGACGGCACGCGTCTCTACCTGATGGCGCCCATCGTGCGCGGCCGCAAGGGCGAGTACCGCAAGGAGCTGCAGGAGCTGCAGCGCAAAGGCTTCCAGCGGGTAAAGGTCGACGGCAAGCTCTACGAGATCGCCGAGGCGCCGGCACTCGACAAGAAATACAAGCACGACATCGACGTGGTCGTTGACCGCATCGTGGTGAAGCCCGATCTCGGCAATCGGCTGGCCGACTCGATCGAGACTGCGCTCACCCTGGCCGAAGGCCTCGCCATCGCCGAGAACGCCGACTCAGGCGAGCGCACGGTGTTCTCCGCCCGCTTCGCCTGCCCGGTCTCTGGATTCACCATCGAGGAGATCGAGCCTCGGCTGTTCTCCTTCAACGCGCCGCAGGGCGCCTGCCCTGCCTGCGACGGCCTGGGCGTAAAAATGTTCTTCGATCCCGAGATGGTGGCGCCGGACGATCGTCTGTCGCTCGGCGAAGGGGCGATCGCGCCATGGGCTGATTCCTCGGGCCAGTACTACATGCAAACGCTCGAGAGCATCGCCAAGCACTTCAAGGTCAAGATGTCGACGCCGTGGCGCGACCTGCCCAAGAAGGTGCGCGACACGATCCTCAACGGCAGCGGCGGCGAGTCCATCGCCATGCGCTACGACGACGGCATTCGCCAGTATCAGACCACCAAGCCGTTCGAGGGCGTGATCCCCAATCTCGACCGTCGCTGGAAGGAAACCGATTCCTCCTGGGTGCGAGAGGAGCTCGAGCGCTTCCAGCACGAGAGCAAGTGCGAGGTCTGCGGCGGGGCGCGGCTGAAGCCGGAGGCGCTGGCCGTCAAGATCGGCGGACTGCACGTCAGCCAGGTCACCGAATTCTCGATCGGCGATGCCGTCAGGTGGTTCCTCGACTTGCCGCCCAAGCTCACGGCCAAGCAGCGCGAGATCGCCGAGCGCATCCTGAAGGAGATCAACGAGCGGCTGGGCTTCCTCGACAATGTCGGCCTGAGTTACCTCACGCTCAACCGCACGTCGGGCACCTTGTCGGGCGGCGAGAGCCAGCGCATCCGGCTCGCTTCCCAGATCGGCTCGGGCCTGACCGGCGTGCTCTATGTGCTGGACGAGCCGTCGATCGGCCTGCACCAGCGCGACAACGACCGGCTGCTGAAGACGCTCACGCGCCTGCGCGACCTCGGCAACACGGTGCTGGTGGTCGAGCACGACGAGGACGCCATCCGCTCGGCCGACCATCTGGTCGATATGGGCCCCGGCGCCGGTGCGCACGGCGGCCACGTGATTGCCCAGGGCACGCCCGAGGAGGTGATGCGCAACAGCGCCAGCCTCACCGGCCAGTATCTTTCCGGTTTCCGCCAGATCCCCGTTCCCAAGGTGCGGCGCGAGCCGCCGCCTCAGGGCAAGGGCGGGCGCTGGCTGACCGTGAAGGGCGCCAAGGAGAACAACCTCCAGAACGTCACCGCCAGCATCCCGCTCGGCACCTTCACCTGCGTCACCGGCGTGTCGGGCAGCGGCAAGAGCACGCTGATCGTCGAGACGCTCTACAAGGCGCTCGCCAAGCGGCTCAACAATGCCCGCGAGCATGCCGGCGTACACAGCGGCCTCGACGGCGTCGGCCATCTCGACAAGATCGTCGACATCGACCAGTCGCCGATCGGCCGCACGCCGCGTTCCAATCCCGCCACCTATACCGGCGCCTTCTCGCCGATCCGCGACTGGTTCTCGCAGCTGCCGGACTCGACGGAGCGCGGCTACAAGCCCGGGCGCTTCTCGTTCAACGTCAAGGGCGGGCGCTGCGAGGCCTGCCAGGGCGACGGCGTCATAAAAATAGAGATGCACTTCCTGCCCGACGTCTACGTCCAGTGCGATGTCTGCAAGGGCAAGCGCTACAACCGCGAGACGCTGGAAATCGTCTTCCGCGGCAAGTCGATCGCCGATGTCCTCGACATGACGGTCGACGAGGGCTGCGAGTTCTTCAAGGCCGTCCCGATCATCCGCGACAAGCTGCTGACCCTGCAGCAGGTCGGCCTCGGCTACATCCATATCGGCCAGCAGGCCACCACCCTGTCGGGCGGCGAGGCGCAGCGCGTGAAGCTCGCCAAGGAACTGTCGCGCCGCGCCACCGGCCGCACGCTCTATATCCTCGACGAGCCGACCACCGGTCTCCATTTCGAGGATGTGCGCAAGCTGCTCGAAGTGCTTCACCGCCTGGTCGAGACCGGCAACACGGTGCTGGTGATCGAGCACAATCTCGAAGTCATCAAGACCGCCGACTGGGTCCTCGACCTCGGTCCCGACGGCGGTGCCGGCGGCGGCCGCCTTGTCGCAGAGGGTCCGCCCGAGGCGATCGTGAAGGTGGCCGAGAGCTACACCGGCCAGTACCTCGCGCGCCACCTGCCGCGCAGTTCAGCAACCAAGAAGCGGGCCTAGACTTCGGTGAAAGAAGTCGCGGGTGCGGCACTGCCGCGCCCGTCGGCTTCCCAACCTGCCACCTTCAACGACCCGGCCGCCGGACACATCTCGACGGTCAGGCGCGTCTTGGAATTGAGCACGGGTGTGGTCGCCCAGCCGAAATCATCGCTATCGCGTCCCGTCCAGGCCCTCATCGCCGTCGTCCGACGATGATTGTTCTCGCCTGGCATGCCTTCACCGCAGACGCGCGGTCGCCAGCCGTCCGAGAGCCGTCGCCAAGCATTGGCTATCACCGTGTCATCCAGATAGACACGCGCGCAGGTGCTCTCGCGCTCGATCACAACGCGTTCGCCGGCCTCGCAGCCGGCCAGTATGAAGAGAACCGGTCGCGCGACCGGCGTCGTTTCCAGCGTGCGCCGCGCCTCGTCGAAGCTCGTGCAGGTTTCGAAGACATGGCGCAGCAGATGTTCCGGCGGCAGGCGACCGCTGCCGCGCAAGCCATCGAGCGCGTTCAGCGCATAGTCGAGCCACAGCAGTATCGAGCTCCGCCAGCGCCGGCGCATCGGCGCCTGGTTGATCGCGGCAGCGAACCGTCCCGGCGCGACGGCGGTCAGCACGCCAACGAAACCCGGCCACGTGACGTTGAGGTAACGGCCCGCGGTTCCGCGCTGGCGCACCACCTCGACCAGCTGGCCGAGCCCGGGGAACGGCCAGTCGAGCGTGCGCCGCAGCCGCGGCCCGTCAGGGCCCTCGTCGGCGAGTGCCGTGCAGCCGAACAGGTAGGCGCCGTGGAGCAGCCAGATCCCGGGCCGGCCAAGCGCACGCGCAACGGCGTCGATCTCGTCCAGGTACGGCGTACCCGAGCGGCTCATCCAGCGGCGGACCAGAGGGTCGGCCAGACGGGCCAGCAGGCCGCCCAAGGGCAGCCAGCCCAGGCAGACCTCGCGGACTGCGAGCGCCCGCTCCCGGCTCGTGACGGGAGCCACGCCCGAGACATCGACCAAAGGCACGACAGAAACCACAAATAAGTGATTACTCACTTATTATCAGAACGTCAAGCCTGCCGCCGCTCCCAGCCGATGGCGCCCAAGTCGTAGCCGAACTGCCGTTCGATGACCTCGGGTGTGGCGTCCGAGGCGTCACCCTTGCGAGCCGCCACCCTCTCCTGCGCGACCTGCTTGGGCACATCGAGCCAGATGCCCTGGAACGGCACGCCGACCCTCCCCGCCAGTGCCTCGGCAGCGGCGCGCTCGGCCGGCTTGGCGAAGACCGCATCGAGCACGACGCTGTGGCCAGCGCGCAGCACGCGCTCGGCGCGCGCCATGAAGGCCGCATAGACCTTGGCGGACGCCTCGGGCGTGTAGCTGCCGACAGGCATGCGATCTTCCAGCGCGACACCCGCCTCCCGCTTGCGCTCGACGTCGCTGCGCACGACCACGGCGCCTGGCATGCGGCCGATTTTCGGTGCGAGCTTGAGTGCGAGCGTGCTCTTGCCGCTGCCCGACAAGCCACCCACGGCGAGCAGGCGCGGCGGCGCCGGCTGCAGGAAGGCAAGTGCTGCCCGCTGATAGGCCCGCGCCGGGGCGTTATCGGTGCCGCTGACGGCGGTCGCGGCCGAATCGACATAGGCCCGGATCGAGGCGCGTCGCGACAGGAAGAGCGGCAGCAACGCCAGGGCTTCGTCATGCGGTGCCGCCGGCAGTTCGGCGATCCGCCACAGCCATTCGTTCAGCAGCCGGTTGGCGAGCGTCTCAAGGCCCTGGCGCGACAGATCCATCAAGGTGAAGGCGAGATCATAGAGAACATCGATGTTGGCGATCTTGTCGGAGAACTCGATGGCGTCGAACGGTACCGGCTCGCCACCGAGCAGCACGATGTTGCGCAGATGAAGATCGCCGTGGCAGCGCCGCACCGCCCCGGCCGACTGGCGCCGCGCCACCAGGTCCAGGAACGGCTCGAGCGCGCGCGGCATCGCCTCCGCCAGCGCCTTGCTGGTCGGCGGATCGAGGCGCTCGCCCGCCTCGCGCATCTGCCGCACGTCGGCTGCCACCGAGTGGCGGTAGTCGTCGGGCCCACTGAAGGCAGTCGTGATCGCCGGCAGTCCGCCGTGAAAGCGGGCAACGCGCGCGCCCAGCGCCGTCATCAGCTCCGGCGTCAGCGCGCCGCGCGCGGCCATGCGATCGAGCAGTCCCTCCTCGTCGAAGCGGCGCATGACGACCAGCCAATCGACGGCGTCGGCACCGGGCTCGCCCGGTTCGCCCAGCACCAGCCCGCCATCGCGGCCGCGCCGGACCGGAGCAACCCCAAGGTAGACCTCGGGCGCGAGCTGGCGGTTGATGTCGATCTCGGCGGCGCACATGGCGGCGCGCCGGGCCGCCGTCGAGAAGTCCATGTAGGGAAATTTGACCGCCCGCTTCAGCTTGTAGGCACGCTCGCCCGAGAGGAACACCACGGCGCCGTGCGTGTCGATGCGACGGGCCGGCGCCAGACGGGTGGCGAGAAAATAGATGACCTCGGACTGATCCTCGACGACGAAGGACGGCCGGGCACTCATGGCCTCAGGCGAACCCGACGCGCCGCTCCTCGACGCCGTAAGGATCGACGTGGAGGATGATCTCGGCATCCGGGAACGCCGCCTGGATGTCGGCTTCGACCTGGTCGCCGATCTCGTGGGCGCGGGTAAGCGGCAGCATGGGATCGAGTTCGATGTGGAGCTGGATGAAGCGGGTCAGCCCCGAGGAGCGGGTGCGCAGGTCGTGGATGTCCTGGACCTCGGGATGGCGCTTGGCGATGTCGACGATGCGCAACCGGTCGGCGTCCGGCAGCTCACGGTCCATCAGCACGTCGAGCGAGCCGCGGCCGACCTGCCAGGCTCCATGCAGCAGGTAGAGCGCCACGAGGCCTGCCATGCCGGCGTCGATCAGCGGCTGGTCGAAGCGGGCCGAGAGGAACAGCGCGGCCCCGACCGCGATGTTGCTCACGAGGTCGGTCTTGTAGTGGGCCTTGTCGGCGCCGATGGCGATCGATCCCGTCCGCCGCACGACGTAATTCTGGAAGATCACCAGGCCGAGCGTGAGTCCGACGGCAAGCAGGCTGACCGCCACGCCCACCGCCTCGCGCTGGACCTCGTGCGGATGTAGGAGGCGATCGCCAACCGTCAGCAGCAGACCGCCGCCCGAGGCGGCGATGAAGCCCGCCTGGGTAAGGCCCGCCAGCGCTTCTGCCTTGCCATGGCCGAAGCGGTGGTCGGCATCGGCCGGCGTCAGGGCCTGGCGGACGGCAAGGAAGGTGACCAGGGAGGCGAGGAAGTCGAGCGAAGAGTCGACCAGCGACGACAGCATGCTGACCGATTCGGTCATCAGCCAGGCCGCGGTCTTGGCGCCGATCAGGACGACCGCCACCACCATCGAGGCGACGGTTGCGGCCCGCATCAGGCGCGGAAGATCGGCTGCCATTATCGCCTCAGGGAAAAAGCGTCCGTGTGGCCCAGGGTTCTCCCGCCGACCCACGGCGATATTCGAGCCGGTCGTGCAGGCGAAACGCTCCGTCCTGCCAGAACTCGATGAGCAAGGGCTGCAGACGGAAACCCGACCAATGGGCCGGCCGCGGCACGGTGCCGACGAGATGCCTGGCGGTATACTCGGCCACCCGCTTTTCCAAGGCAAAGCGGCTGTCCAGGGGCCGCGACTGCTCCGATGCCCAGGCGCCGATCTGGCTGCCTCGGGCCCGGGTTGCGAAATAGGCGTCCGCCTCCTCC
>JACPVT010000234.1 GCA_016191685.1 Rhodospirillales bacterium
GAACGGGCGATGTGATCAACAATGGCACACTCCTGTTCAACCGGACGGATGCCGCCATCACCGTCGCCAACAACATCTCCGGCACGGGGGCGCTGACCAAGAGCGCGGCGGGAACCTCCACCACGCTTTCTCTGACTGGAACCAACAGCTACAGCGGTACGACGACGATCACCGAGGGCACGCTGAGCGTCGGTGCCGGCGGCACGACGGGAACACTGGGGACGGGCGGCGTCGTCACCACCGGCGGCACCTTGCGCTTCAATCGCTCCGATGCGCTGACGGTCGGCAACGTGATCTCGGGGACCGGGACGGTCAGTCAGTTCGGTGCCGGCACGACGACCGTGACCGGCGCCAACACCTACACCGGCGCGACCACGATCTCCGAAGGTGCGCTCAATATCCGCAACGCGACCGCACTTGGCACGGTGGCCGGCGGCGTGACGGTGGCCAGCGGCGCAGCGCTGGAGATGCAGGGGGGCATCACCGTCGGCGCCGAGGCCTTGACGCTCAATGGCACGGGCGTTTCCGGCGGCGGTGCCCTGCGCAACATCTCGGGCACCAACACCTACGGCGGCTCCATCGCCCTCGGCAGCGCCGCGCGGATCAATTCGGATGCAGGCACCTTAACCCTCAACGGTGTGATCAGCGGCGCCGGGCAGAACCTGACGGTGGGCGGCGCCGGCACCATGACCGTCGCGGGCGTCATTGGCACCACCACCGGTACCCTCACCAAGGACGGCACGGGCACGGTGAACCTGACGGGTGCCCATACTTATAGCGGCACAACCACGATCTCGGCCGGCACGCTCAGCATCGGCAACAACACAACGACGGGCTCGCTGGGCAGCGGCGCAGTGATCAACGACGGCACCTTGCAGATCAGCCGCTCGAATGCCGTGTCGGTCGCCAACGACATCTCGGGTACCGGCGCGCTGACCAAGCTGCAGACGAATGTCGCGACCTTGACGGGGACGAACACCTACACCGGCACCACCACCATCTCGGCCGGCACGCTCAATATCGGCGGCGGTGGCGCGACAGGCACCCTGGGTACCGGCGCCGTGGTCAACAACGGCACGCTCCTGATCGACCGCTCGGATACGGCCAATACGGTGGCCAACAACATCTCTGGCACAGGGGCGCTCACCAAGTCGAACGCCGGTGCCAACACCACGCTGACGCTCACCGGAAGCAACAGCTACAGCGGCACGACGACCATCACCGAGGGCACGCTGCAAATCGGCGCCGGCAGCACGACTGGGACGCTGGGCACGGGCGGCGTCGTCACGACCGGTGGCACGCTGGCGCTCAACCGCTCCGATGCCCTCACTGTCTCGGGGGTGATCTCCGGCACCGGTGCCGTCACCCAGATCGGCGACGGCACGACCAGCCTGACCGGCGCCAATACCTACAGCGGCACCACGACGATTTCGGCGGGCACGCTGAGCATCGGCGCCGGCGGCGCGACCGGGGCGCTGGGCAGCGGCGCCACCACGAACAACGCCACCCTGCAGTTCAACCGCACCGGTGCGCTCACGGTCTCCAGCGCCATCTCAGGAACCGGCGCGGTCACCCAGGTTGGAACTGGCACCACGACCCTGACCGGCGCCAACACCTATTCCGGGACGACGACGATTTCGGCCGGCACGCTGCAGGTCGGGGCGGCCGGC
>JACPVT010000235.1 GCA_016191685.1 Rhodospirillales bacterium
AGTCCACTATGAAAAGTTTGGCGCCGTCCCTGGTGAAGGAACGGTGGGCGAGATCGCCGTCGGCCACCTGGTAGCTCTGGCCCTGCTTCAGCACGACGGTGCGGCCGTCGGCCAGCTCGGTGTGCAGCTCGCCCTCCAGCACCAGCAGGACATGGCCCTTCAGGCACCAGTGGTCGGCGAGATAACCCGGCGTGTACTCGACCATGCGCACCCGGATGTTGTTGAAATTCCTGGTCCGCCAGAACGCCTTGCCGGTTTCGCCGGCATGTTCCGTGCGCTCCACGTCGCTCCAGTCGGTCGTCCCGAAGGGTATGTCGAACATCAGCATGGCGGAGCCTGTAGCATGTTTGTCGCTGGCAAAGACGCGTCCTGCACCGTTGACCACTGGCATCGGATGGGGGAAAAGGCAACATGAACACTGCAAAAACAACCCTGCGCCGGCAGAACAAGGCGCAGCGTCTGGAAAGAGTCGCCAGGCTCGCACGGGGCAAATTCGTTTCTCCGGACAAGGTTCCCGAGGTTCTCAAACGCATCATCGAGCCCGGCGACAGGCTCTGCCTCGAGGGCGACAACCAGAAGCAGGCCGACTTCCTCGCCAACCAGCTTGCCACGCTCGACAAGAAGGACATGAGCGACATCCATCTTGTGATGTCGTGCATCACGCTGCCGGCCCACATCCAGCTCTTCAAGAAGGGCATGATCCGCCAGGTCGACTTCTGTTACGCGGGCCCGCAGGGCACTGCGGTGGCCGACTTCGTGAAGGCGAAGATGTTTCCGGTCGGCGCCATCCACACCTACAACGAGCTCTATGCCCGCTACTACATCGACCTGACGCCGCGCGTGGCGCTGATCGCCGCCGCCCAGGCCGACCGCAAGGGCAACCTGTTCCTGGCCGCCAACACCGAGGAGACGCCGGCTATCGTCGAGCCGACGGCCTTCTCCGACGGCATCGTGTTCGCGCAGGTGAACGAAATTGTCGACAAACTGCCGCGCATCGACATCCCGGCCGACCAGGTCGACCTTGTGGTGCAGGCGCCCTACCCCATGCACCTGCAGGCGCTGTTCACGCGCGATCCCGCCGCCATCACTGACGTACAGGTGCTGATGGCCATGGTGGCGCTGCGCGGCATCTACGAGAAGTACGAAGTGCAGTCGCTCAACCACGGCGTCGGCTTCAACACCGCGGCCATCGAACTCCTGCTGCCGACCTATGCCGAACGGCTCGGGCTCAAGGGCAAGATCTGCAAGTACTGGATGGTCAACCCATTGCCGACCATGATCCCGGCGATCGAAGCGGGCTGGGTCGAGAGCGTCTTCGCCGTCGGCGGCGAAGTCGGCATGGAGCGCTACACCGCCGCCCGTTCCGACATCTTCTTCACCGGCCGCGACGGCAGCTTCCACTCCAACCGCGCCATGGGCCAGCTCGCCGGCCACTACGCCATCGACATGTTCATCGGCGCCTCGCTGCAGATCGACGTCAACGGCAACTCCTCGACCGTCTCGAAGAACCGCATCACCGGCTTCGGTGGCGCGCCCAACATGGGCTGCCAGCCGACCGGCCGCCGTCATCCCACCAAGGCCTGGCTCAAGGCCGGTGCGGAGGCAAACCCCGGCCCGGGCTCGCCGCCCGGCCGCAAACTCGTGGTGCAGATGGTCGAGACCTTCCAGGCCGGCCGCGTACCGACCTTCGTCGAGCAACTCGATGCGGCGGAACCCAGCATCCGGAAGGCGCTGCATGGCGTGACGCCGGTGATGATCTACGGCGACGACGTCACGCACATCGTCACCGAGGAAGGCATTGCCAACCTGGCGGCGTGCCGCTCGATCGCCGAGCGCCAGGCCGCCATCCGTGCGGTGGCGGGCTACACGCCCGTGGGCCTCAAGCGCAAGAAGCGCGAGACCGAGGAGCTGCGCCGGCGGGGCATCGTGCAGCTGCCCGAGGACGTCGGCGTGCGGCCCGCAGAGGCGAGCCGCAGCCTGCTCGCGGCCCAGGACATCAAGGGCCTCGTGCGGTGGTCGAACGGTCTCTACGACCCACCCCCGCAGTTCGTGGATTGGTAGGACCGCTCATCATGGAAAAGTTCGCAAAGGCCTTTCCGTCCAAGCCGCTCGCGGCAAAGACAGCCAAGCCGTGGGCGCTGGCCGGCGTCGTGGGCTCGGGCAACCTCGAAGTCCTGCTCGAGCGCGGCGGCCGCCCCTCGGATACGATGGAGTGCCATGTCGAGACGTCGATCCCCGGGTACAAGGCGTCGTGGCTCGCAGCCCTCGCTGACTTCGCGCACAACTACCCGGCCGGTGGCACCAAGGTCACGATCAACGACCAGGGCGCGCCGCCCGTGCTCGTCAACCTGCGCCTGCGCCAAGCCTACGACCATCTCATCAAGGGCGACAAATGACCCGTGGTCCCCTCTTCCACGAACAGACCGCGCGCCAGCGCCTCGCGGCCCTCGTCGACCCCGGCTCGTTCGACGAGCTCCTGCCGCCGCCTGAGCGCATCACCAGCCCCTATCTCGCGCAGCTCGGCATCCCGGTGTCGTTCGACGACGGCGTGGTGATCGGCAAGGCGAAGATCGGCGGCCGCAAGGTCTATATCGCCGCCCAGGTCGGCCAGTTCGTCGGCGGCGCGGTGGGCGAGATCCACGGCGCCAAGCTCACCGGCCTGTTCAAGGCGGCGGCGCGCGACAAGGTGCCGTGCATTGTGGTCATCGAAAGCGGCGGCGTGCGCCTGCACGAGGGCTCGGCCGGCGAGATCGCCATCGCCGAGACCATGCGCGCCATCTTCGAGTGCCGCGCGAAAAAGGTCCCGACCATTGCCGTGATCGGTTCCGACATCGGCGCCTATGGCGGCATGGGCATCCTCTCCACCTGCTGCGACTTCCGCGTGATGAGCGAGCACGGCCGTCTCGGCATCTCGGGACCCATCGTCATCGAGAAGTGGATGGGCAAGAAGGCCTACGATTCGTCGAACCGCGCGCTCGTCTGGAAGACCAGCGGCGGCAAGACCAAGTACCTGCTGGGCGACGCCGACGCCTTGGTCCATGACGACGCCGGCGCGATCCGCGAAGCCATCGCCAAGCTGCTGGGCAAGTCGAGCGCGGTGACGCTGAAGGCCATGAAGACGCGCCAGAAGGAACTGGAGAAGCGGCTGAAGCGGTTCGGCCAGACGGCCGATCCGGACGCCGTGTGGAAGGGTATGGGCGTGCGCAATATCGAGGCGGCCTCGCTCGCCTCGGGACCCGAGTTCGCCGCCATGGCCAAGCGCGGGAAATAGCATCATGAAGAAGCCCTCCTCCCGCGCCCTGTTCGCCAAGCTGTTCGGCCCGTCGGCCAAGGGCATCTCGGTCGAGAAATCCGTCCTGACGGGCTATGCCGCGGCCGGCGGCACCAAGGTCTGCGTCATCGGCACCTGCGACGGGACCTATGTCGACAACGCGGCGGCGCTGCGGCTTGCCGCGCACGTCATCGACTGCGTCGAGAAGCATCCGAAGACGCCGATCGTGATGCTGGTCGACAGCGCCGGCCAGGAACCCAACCGCGTCGCCGAGATGCTGGGGCTCGCCAGCTACTTCGGCCATCTGCTGAGCTGCCTCGAACTCGCCCGCCGCAAGGGCCACAAGCTGATCACCGTCGCCACCGGCCAGGCCGTGGGCGGCGCCTTCATCTGCTACGGCATGTTCGGCGACCGCATCTACGCGCTCGATTCGGCGAGCGTCGGGTTGATGCCGGTCGAGGCGATGTCGGCGGTCACCAAGATCCCGGTGCCGGTGCTGCGCAAGCTTTCCCGAACCATGCCGTCGCTCGAGTTCGGCGCCAAGCCGTTCGCGCTGCTGGGCGGCGTCGAGGAGGTCTGGTCAGCCAAGGAAGACGTGCAGGCCAAGCTCGCCAAGGCGATCGCCGCGGCATCGACCGAGGACAATCGCGCGGAACTCGGCAAGAAGCGCGGCGGACGCAAGCTCGCCCTCGACATCCGCAAGAAGGTCCTCGCCGCCGCCGCGCGATGATGGTGCTGCGCCGCCATGCGCTGGTGCGGCTCTCGCAGGCGCCCGGCGCGGACAGCGAGGCCGATCGCGAGCGTGCCGCGCGATGGCACGCCGCCGGCCGGCCGTTCGTCGTGACCCGACGCCGAGAGGCGATTGACGGCGTCGGCCTTGGCTTCTGTACAACCGACCCCGAGCATCCCGAGCTACGGCCACGCCGCGTGGCGGCCCATGCTAACCCGGCTCTCGTGGTCGATCTCACCCTTCCCCCGGCACTGGAAGAAATCGCGAAGAATCCAGCGGCCTCAGGCCATGTCGATTCCTTCTCGCGGCTTACGAATGCCGCCGCTGCCGCCGGCATTGCGATTCGCGTCTATGGAAGCTGGATGTGGCAGGCGCTCACCGGTGAGAGACATGTGCACGACGCGTCGGATCTCGACGTGCTGATCGACGTCGCAGGCGTCTCCGCGGCCGGTCGCGCCACCGCGTTCCTCGCGGAGATCGAGCCGGCACTCGCGTTCAGGCTGGATGGCGAAATCTCGTTCGCCGGTCATGGCGAGGTGAACTGGCGCGAATACCGACAAGACCGACCGGAGGTCCTGCTGAAGTCGGTCGAGGCGATGCACCTCGTGCCGCGCAAGGACCTTCCGGCGTGACGGCAGGGGCCGCCAAAGACACAGTGCTGGCCGTGGCTGCCGTCACGGCCTTGCACGACGAACTGAAGGCCTATCCAAAGCCTGGCCTGGTCAGCCCGATCGATTCGGGAGCCCATCCCGACATGGACTTCGCGCTGATGTGCAAGTCGGCCGACTCCCTTCTGGAACCGATGGCGCAGCTTGCCGCCGCCGGCCGCGAGGGCCGCTCGTTCGAGGAAGCACTTATGCCGCTCGGCATTGCGGCGGAGCGGCGCATGCTGGCGGCCACCGGCGGCGTCAACACGCACCGCGGCGCCATCTTCTCGATGGGCCTGATCGTCGCCGCCATTGCACGGGCAATGGCCCTTTCCGCCCGCATCACACCGGACTCCGTTCGCGCGGCACTCAAGGGCGAATGGGGCGAAGCCCTCGAAGCCCATGCTGCGCGCGGCACCAGCGCCGCGAGCCACGGCGCCCTCGTCCACCGCAAGACCGGACGCGACGGGGCGCGCCGCGAAGCAGCACTGGCCTTTCCCAGCGTCTTCGAAGTGGGACTCCCCGCCCTTCGCCAAGCGCTGGAGGCGGGCCTCGATCCGAACGCCGCAAACATCCAGACGCTGTTCGCGCTGATGGAAGCCGTCGACGACACGACGGTGCTCTATCGTGGCGGGCTGGAGGGCGGCGGCTTCGTGCGGGAATCGGCGTCGGCCTTCCTTGCCGCCGGCGGCTGTTTCCGGCCCGGATGGCATGAAAAGGCGGAACAGCTGCACGGTGCCTTCATTGCGCGCCACCTCTCCGCCGGTGGCTGCGCCGATCTGCTGGCTTGCACGCTCCTCGTGTCGCGCTGCTGTGACGGCTGAAGAGCATCAGCCCCAATCCGCCAAGGCCTTCTCGAGGCTCTCCGGCCCGCGGTAGAGCATGGCGCGCCAGCCGGCCATTCGCGCGCCGTCGACGTTGGAGGCCTTGTCGTCGACGAACAGGATCGACTGCGCGACGGTGACGCCCATGCGCGCCTGGGCGGCGGTGTAGAAGACGCGCTCGGGCTTGCAGACGCCGAGCGCCGCCGAATAGACGATCTCGTCGAAATGCGCGCCGAGGCCGGCCTGATCGCGCAAGTGGGCCACGCGATGGTGCTCCTGGTTGGTGGCGGCATAGACGCGGCCGCCGGTGCGCTTGCGCCAGGCATCGGCCTGAGCGAGCACGCCGCGGTCGATGACGGCGTCCTTGTCGAACCAATAGGCCACGAACTCCTCGAGCCGATCGGCGAGGCCCTTGGTCTCGAAGTAGTCCTGCAGGGCCACGTAGAGGTCGAGCCGGCCGCGCAGCACTTCCATAAACTCCGGCTTGAGGAAGAACTCCGGCGCCAGCTCATCGTCGTGGCTGATCCCCCAGTCCGCCTTCAGGGTGGCATACCAGGGATGTTCGGCACCGGGCTGGGCGAGCGAGACGACGCCATCGATGTCGAGGACGAGGACGGGACTGGAACTCATGGCCGGTCATGCTACAGCAATTTTCATGGAACTCGTGGTGCCTTCTCTCGACCGGCTGCCGGCCTACGCCGATGCGCTCCGGCGCGGCTTCTGGTCGGACAATATCCGCCGCGAGGAGTCCGCGCGCGAGGAGCTGGAGAAGATCGCGGCCGATCCCGCCGCCTTCGTTGCCTCGCTCGACGACCCCGAGGCCAGGGGCGGGCCGATCAAACTGGCCGACGGCAGTACGGTGAAGCGCCTGCCGGGCTACCGCCGCTGGATGTGGGACGACGGCTTCTGCGGCAACGTGAATTTCCGCTGGCAGCCGGGCACCTCCGATCTGCCGGAATACGTGCTGGGGCATCTCGGTTATGCCGTCGTGCCATGGAAGCAACGGCGCGGCTACGCCACGCAAGCACTGGCGCTGATGCTGCCGGAGGCGCGCAAGCTCGGCCTAAAACATGTCGATCTCACCACCGAGCCCGACAACCTGCCGTCGCAGAAGGTGATCACGGCCAACGGCGGCTATCTGGTCGAGCGCTTCACCAAGGCGGCCGGCCACGGCGGCGGCGAGACGTTGCTGTTTCGCATCGAACTCTAGCCGCCGACGCGAACGACGGTTTCGGCCATCGCCGACAGCAGCGACAAGCCGCGAGCCTTGAGCGCCCGCGACGAGTCCTTGCCGCCGATCTGGCCGTCCAGCAGCAGGCTGATGAAGCCGTGCACCGAGGCGCCGGCGAAATCGACCATGCGCTGTTTGACCTCACCGGACGCGTGCGGAATGACCGCCTCGACGGCGGCGGCCTGGAGCTTGCGGACGGCATCTGCCGCCGCCGTCAGGGCGGGCGTTTCCAGCCGGTTGGCGTCGCGGCTGAACATGAGCTGGAACAGGGCCGGGTTGCCGGCGGCAAAGGCCATGTAGCCGACCCCCTGGCCGACCAGCCGGCCGGTGGCGCCGCCTTCCGCCCGATCCGCTTCAGCGGTCATAGCGGCGGCGAGTTCCTGGAAGCCGCGTACCGCGAGTTCCGCCAGCAGGTCGTCGATCGAGGCGAAGTGATAGGCGGGCGCCGCATGGGAAACGCCGGCCCGCCGCGCACATTCGCGCAGGGTGAAGCCGCGGATGCCCTTTTCCTCGAGGAGCGCCCGACCGGACGCCGCCAGGGCCTCGCGGAGCTGGCCGTGGTGGTAGGGCTGTGCCTTGGGACGGGCCATTTTGCCTCCGGCAAGATAGTGCACCCTGAATCTTGACGTTGGAAAGAGGCAGAAATCCGGCTGACTCCGCCCCGGCCCTGTGGCTCTGTCGTGGTCGCGAACCAGAAGGAAGGTGGAAATGTCGTTTGAAGCCTGGGCTGCCTTCGCGGCGGCCTCGACCGTCCTGCTGCTGATCCCGGGGCCGACCGTGTTGCTGGTCGTGTCCTACGCCCTGGGCCAGGGCTGGCGCACGGCGTTGCCCATGGCCATTGGCGTGGCGCTGGGCGACTTCACGGCCATGACGCTTTCCATGCTGGGCCTGGGGGCGCTCCTTGCCGCGTCGGCAACGCTCTTCACCGCCCTGAAGTGGGTAGGTGCCGCCTATCTGGTCTATCTCGGGGTCAAACTCTGGCGGGCCGGCGACACGCTGGATGCGGCGCCCCGCACCGATACCGTCTCGGCTGCCAAAATGCTGGGCCACGCCTGGCTGGTGACGGCGCTCAACCCCAAGAGCATCACCTTCTTCGTGGCCTTCCTACCGGCCTTCCTCGACGCCGGGGCCGACTTCCTGACCCAGATGCTGGTGTTCGAGGCGACCTTCCTGGTGCTGGCTTTCGCCAATGCCTTCGGCTACGCGCTGGTCGCCACCAAGGCCCGCCGGTTCGCCGGCAATCCGCGGGCGATCGCTGTCGTCAACAAGGTGGGCGGCGGCCTGCTGGTGTCGGCCGGTGTCGCGACCGTCACGCTCAGCGGCGTGGAGAGGTAATGGCGAGCCCGGCTGGATTCGAACCAGCGACCACCAGCTTAGAAGGCAGGTGCTCTATCCCCTGAGCTACGGGCCCGAATTGTCAGAATAGCACGCCAGCGACGGCTTTGCCGTCAATGCGTCCAGCGTCCGACGCGGGTGTAGGCGAAATTGTCGGCATAGGCCTTCGGTCTGATCGGCCGCGCATGGGGCAATTCGACCGTGTACTGCCAGCCGTTCTTCTCGGCATGGGCCTTGGCCTCGTCGAGCGTCGCGAACTGCAGCTGCACCTGCTCCATGGTGTAGCGCGAGCTGGTCCAGCCCATCAGCGGGTCGATCTGCTTGGGCGATGGCTCCGGCTCGAGCACCCACTCGTGGGTGTTGCGCGTTCCGGACTGCATGGCCGTCTTGGCCGGCTTGAAGATGCGAACCTTCATGAACTCCATCACTCCACTGGCGGGGCCGTGGTCGGGGCGGCCGGATTTGAACCGACGACCTTCTGCGCCCAAGGCAGACGCGCTACCAGACTGCGCTACGCCCCGCCGCAAGGACTTGCAGGCCGGGGACTTCTACCAGCGGGCGGGGTCGCTCGAAAGCGCAATTTCCGGGTGCTACACTGGGCCCATGTTCGATCAAACCCCCGAGGAAGGCCGCCCCGGCCGTGCGCCGTCGGTCAATGTGCTGGGCGGCACCCTGCAGCCCTGCTCCATCCAGCCGATCACCGGCTTCTATCGCGACGGCTGCTGCAACACCGGCGCCGAGGACGTCGGCCTGCATACCGTCTGCGTCGTGGCGACAGCGTCGTTCCTGGCCTTCTCCAAGGCCCATGGCAACGACCTCAGCACCGCCCTGCCGCAATATGGCTTCCCCGGCCTGAAACCGGGCGACCGCTGGTGCCTGTGCGCTGCCCGCTGGAAGGAAGCCCTCGACGGCGACGCCGCGCCCCAGGTCGTCCTCGAGGCCACGCACGCGGCGACCTTGCGCGTCGTCTCGCTCGACGAACTGAAGAAGTACGCCTTTCGTCCTAACTAGGATCGGCGAACTAGGATCGGCGAACTAGGATTCTATGAACTGGTAGCCGGTCCGGATGCGGCCGTCCTCGGCCAGTACCAGAAAGTCGAAGCCCACCGAGATCACGTCGCCACCGGCGGCCGGCAGCATTTCCCAGCGCAGCTTGATGGTGCCGTGGTGGCCATCGACCCCGTCCCGCAGGCGGAAGACGCAGCCCTTCTCCTTCACCCATTTTTCGTAGGCACCGGCGACGCGGCTTTCGATGCCGTCATAACCGACGGCTTCGATGGTCCTGGCGAGGTGCTGCGCATCCTCGACCCATAGTTCGCGGATGCGCTGGCGGCGCATGGAGCCGTCGGGCTCGTTCCAGATGGAGATGTATTTTTCGACAAAGGCGTTCAGGTTGCTCATGCTTCCGACATGGCGCATCGCGCCGCCAAAGGCGATGACCTCCGGGGTAATCAAGGGAGCCGACGGGAAAGACCATGAAGACCTGGCCCAAAATCGACGGTGCGCTTGCCGACTATGTCGACGACAACTGGTTGCGCGAGAGCGCCGTGAAGCGCCGGCTGCGCGAGGAAACCGCCCGGCTGCCGCAGGCGGGGATGCAGATCTCCGCCCACCAGGGCCAGTTGCTCGGCCTGCTGGTGCACGCGATCGGCGCCCGGCGCGCCGTCGAGGTCGGCACCTTCACCGGCTACTCCTCGCTCTGCATCGCCGAAGCCCTGCCCCCGGACGGCAAGCTCTGGTGCTGCGACGTCAGCGAGACCTGGACCAAGGCCGCGCGGCGCGCCTGGAAGGAGGCCGGTCTCGAAGGCCGCATCGAACTCACCATCGGGCCGGCGCTCGGCACGCTCGACTGGCTGCTGAGCCAGGGCCTCGCCGGCCAGCTCGACCTCGCCTTCATCGACGCCAACAAGGAAGACTACGACACCTACTACGAGCGCTGCCTGAAGCTCGTGCGCCGCGGCGGGCTGGTGCTGATCGACAACGTTCTATGGGGCGGATCGGTCGCCAACCTGGCCGATGTCGACACGGACACCAAGGCCATCCGGGCGCTCAATGCCAAGCTCAGGACCGACGAGCGCGTCGACCTCGTCCTGTTTGCCACGGGCGACGGCATGACTTGCGCGTTGAAACGCTAGAGGTCAGGCGTGGTGGGTTGTAATAGGGTGTCATGGCTCGCGATGCGTTCAGCTACCGGGACGACCCGGCCGTCCCCTCTTTTCCCGACGACCGCCCGATTCTCATTTTTGACGGCAAGTGCGTCCTTTGCTCCGCCTTTGTCCAATTCATCCTTCGGACCGATCGCAATCGCCGCTTCCGGCTCTTGGCTGCGCAGACTCCGGTGGGCGCAGCCTTGTACAGGCATTTTGGCCTAGACGCGGTGAACTACGAGACGAACATCCTGATCGAAGACGGACAAGCCTGGCTCAAGTCGGAAGGTTCCATTCGGATCTTCGAAAAGCTTGGCTTTCCCTGGTCCTTGATTTCGGCCGGCAGATTGCTGCCACGAGCAGTCCGTGATTGCCTATACGAAATCGTCGCCCGCAACCGCCTTCGCTGGTTCGGCGTACGGCAAAGCTGCTATTTGCCCGATCCATCCGAGGCAGACCGGTTTATTGGATGAGCGGCGACCTTACCGTTTTGATCGTCGGTGGATATGGCATCTTCGGCGGCCGGATCGTCGAGTTGTTGGAAGACGAATCGCGATTGACCTTGATCGTCGCCGGCCGCTCGCTCCAACGAGCCGACACTTACTGCCGTTCACGCGACAGGGCCAAGGCCAAACTTGTTCCGACCGCATTCGACCGCAACGGTGACGTCAGCGCGCAATTGGCATCACTGCGGGTGGACGTTCTCATCGATGCCAGCGGACCTTTCCAAGCCTATGGCGTGGGCCAGTATCGTGTCATCGAAGCCTGCCTCGCTCTGGGCATTAACTATCTCGACCTAGCCGATGGCTCAGAGTTCGTCGAAGGCGTCCGCAGGTTCGACCCGGCCGCCCGTGCAGCAGGCCTGTACGTGCTCTCCGGCGTGTCCAGTTTTCCGGTTCTAACGGCGGCGGTCGTTCGTCGTTTGTCCGCCAATATGGTGCGTGTCGACGCCATCCGCGGCGGTATCGCTCCGTCGCCCTATGCCGGAGTTGGCAAAAACGTCATCCGCGCCATTGCCGGATATGCTGGACAGAGCACCCCTCTCAGGCGCAACGACAAAGCGGCCACCGGCTATCCATTCACAGAACTAATGCGCTTCACCATCGCGCCACCGGGATATCTGCCGTTGCAGAGCACTATGTTCTCGCTGGTCGACGTTCCGGATCTGCGGGCATTGGCAGAGCTTTTGCCCGACGCGAAAAGCATCTGGATGGGTGCTGGCCCGGTTCCCGAGATCCTTCACCGAGCGTTGATCGCTCTCGCATGGCTCGTCCGGATAAAGCTCCTTCCGTCGCTGTCGCCTCTGGCGCCCCTTATGCATTTTGCCTCGAATCACCTATGCTGGGGTGAGCATCGTGGCGGCATGTTCGTCGAGATTGAAGGCGCCGACGCATCAGGGATGCTGCTCCGACGCTCATGGCATCTCCTCGCAGAAGGAAACGACGGGCCGCTCATTCCCTCGATGGCGGTTGAAGCTCTCGTCCGGAAAGCGCTCGATGGGCAGATACCGTCCGCCGGAGCGCGCGCCGCCGTCCGTGACCTCGAACTCGCCGATTATGAAAAGCTGTTTGCTCGGCGAACGATCCATTCCGGAGTGAGGGACGACGCGCCCGGCGATTCTCCTCTCTATGCACGCGTACTGGGGTCGGCCTGGAGTAAGCTGCCCGCCGAAATTCGAGACATGCACGACATCAATGGCACAGCCTCGGCAAGCGCCAACGGACGAGCAAGCGTGGAACGTGGACGTGGCGTCATGGCGCGGTTGGCGGCATCCATTTTCGGCTTTCCGGCAGCGGCCGAGGATGTCGCCGTCAGCGTTCGCTTCGATGTATCAAACAACAACGAAACATGGACTAGAACATTCGGCAGCACGTCTTTTTCCAGTCGCCAGCTTGCCGGCCGAGGGCGATCGGACGGACTTCTTTGCGAGCGCTTTGGTCCGCTGACATTCGCGTTGGCGCTCGTTCTCGAAGAAGGCCGGTTGTCGCTCGTCCTGCGTCGCTGGAGCGTTTTCGGCGTTCCGCTTCCCATGTGGCTTTGCCCGCGATCAACTTCATACGAAGCGGCCAAGGATGGCCGATTCCGCTTCCAAGTCGAAATCAGCCACCCGCTCACCGGCCTCATCGTGCGGTACCGAGGCTGGTTGGCGCGCTGACACCCTAGCCGGCGTTGCCGAAGATCGCGTGTTTGACCTTGTCGCCGGGCTTGAGGCCCAGCAGTTTGGCGCTGCCGCCGTTGATCTCGAGCACGCCGCGCACCGGGAACTTGCTGGGAATGGTGTCGGTCGACAGCGGCACGGCGTTGGAATGAATGTGCCGGATGGTGCCGTCGGCGGCGATGAAGATCATGTCGAGCGGAATCAGCGTGTTCTTCATCCAGAAGCTGACGGGCAGCTCCTGGTAGAAGTCGAACAGCATGCCTTCGTAAGGGCCGAGGCTCTTGCGAAACATCAGGCCGTGCGAACGCTCGGTATCGTTCGTCGCCAGGTCGACCTCGAACTTGAGTTCGCGGCCGCCGGTCTCGATGACGAGCGACGAGCGCTTGAATTTGACGTCGGTGCCCTGTCCGAACGCCGTCCCCGCCGCCAGGGCGAAGGGAGCTGCAAAAAAGACGCGGCGGCCGAGCCGCCGAAACCCTGCGAATGCCATAACCATTGGATAGAGCCTGCAGGCCGATTTCGTCAAACTCAAGACACTTGCGTGACAGCGGGGCGCTTCCCATAGTGTCGGCCAATCATCGGGGGGAGCCGCGCCGCGGCTGAGAGGTTCGAAAGAACGACCCCGGGAACCTGATCCGGTTAATGCCGGCGTAGGGACTGGTGACTTTCGTGGTGGCTTCCCCTTCTCTCTCCGTGCGCAGCGCACGCATCGCCTTCGGCGACCGTGTCGTCGCGACTGATCTCACCCTGGAGTTTGCCGGCGGTCGGACGACATGCCTGCTGGGGCGCAGTGGTGTGGGCAAGACCTCGCTGCTGCGCTGGCTGGCCGGCCTTTTGCCCGGCACCGAACGGCTGCAGCCGCTCGCCTACATGGCGCAACGCGATCTGCTCCTGCCCTGGCTCAGCCTTCTCGACAATGTCCTGCTCGGCTATCGCCTGCGCGGCGATACTTCAGCGCTGAAGGCCGCCAAACCGCGGGCCCGCACCCTGCTCGCCGAGGTCGGCCTCGGTGACCGGCTGGGCGACCTCCCCGAAATGCTGTCGGCCGGCATGCGCCAGCGGGCATCGCTCGCGCGCACGCTTTGCGAGGAACGCGGTGTCGTCCTGATGGACGAGCCGTTCGCCCATCTCGATGCGGTCACGCGGCTGGAATTGCAGGATCTTGCCGCGCGTCTGCTCGACGGCCGCACGGTGATCCTGGTAACCCACGACCCACTGGAAGCCTTGAGGCTTGGCCACCAGGTCCGCGTCCTGTCTGGGGTTCCCTTCACCGTCGGCCCGCCAATCGAGCCCCAGGGGCTGGTCCCACGGAACGCCGCCGACCCGGGGTTGCTCGGCCTGCAGGGACGCCTGATCGCCGAACTCCGGAGTGTGACATGAGGCCGTTGATCACGGCCATCGGTCTGCTCCTGGCCTGGGAAGCACTGGCCTGGGCAACCGGCGTGCCCACCTACATCCTGCCGCCGCCATCGCGCGTCGCGGTGGTGCTGGCCGAGCGCTTCGATCTCCTGATGGAACAGGCTGCATGGACAGCGGCCGAGATGATACTGGGCCTGGCGTTGGGGCTGATCCTCGGCGCGACGCTGGCCGTGGTCTTTGCCGCCTCGGCCGGCTGGCGCCGCTGGGCACTGCCGCTCGTCATCGTCTCACAGGCCATCCCGGTGATCGCGATCGCTCCGCTGCTCGTGCTGTGGCTGGGCTACGGCATGGCCTCCAAGGTCGCGATGGCGGCATTGGTGATCTTCTTTCCGGTGGTCAGTGCACTCTATGACGGGCTGCGCCGCACCGATCAGGCCTGGCTCGATCTCGCGCAGACGATGGATGCCCAACCCCGCGCGGTACTGCTCCAGATCCGCCTGCCCGCCGCCACGGAAGTTGCCCCCACCTGCGAAAATTTCGTATTGCTGAACGTGGAAGTAATGGTTCCTCCGACGGGTCCGTTGTTGATCACGCGCACAACGAAATCCTTAGACTGTCCCGTGGCAA
>JACPVT010000236.1 GCA_016191685.1 Rhodospirillales bacterium
GCCGGCAGGGGATCGGATATCGATGCCGTCAATGCAATCCCAGCGGCACGCACGGCATGCTGGGTAAGGTCGACGGCGGCCCGTACCGCCACCGCCGGCTCGAAGCGGCCTGCCACCTCCTGGGACGTGCCGCGCACGAAGGCGCGCAGCTCACCGATAATGCGGCCGGCGCGATCGACCTGGGCGTCGATGCGGTCGATTTTCTTGGCCAGGAATTCGTGATCCGGCGCGCCGCCCCGCTCGGCCGCCTCGGCCAGCTCGTCGTGCACCGAGCTGCAGGCAATGTTGATCACCTGCAGCGGCTGGGCGATTTCATGGGCCACGGTGGCGGCCATCTCGCCGATGGTCGCCAGGCGCTCGGCATCGAACAGCGCCTCCTCGGTCTCGCGCCGCTCGGTGTCGTCGACACCCAGGAAGACGATGCTGTTCACCCGGCCGTGCTCGTCGGTCACCGGAGTCGCGGTGACGGCGATCAGCCGCTGCCGGCCCCGCCGGTCGGGCATCCATGTGGTGAACCGCGCCGGCTTGATGCGCTCGCGGCCGGGCGGGTCGGACAGCCAGACGTCGAGAGCGGCCGCATCGAGCGGCCAGTCGACGACCTGTTTCAGCGGGCGGCCGACCGCTTCCTCGCTGGCGAGGCCGGTGACCGCGGTGAATTCGCTGTTGACCATGACGATCTCGAGGCTGCGATCGATCAGGATGATCATCGCGCCGCTCGACTCGACGATTGAGCGCAGCCGCGACATTTCGGCGTCGAGCTTGCGCTGGAGCTGCACGCGCTCCTCGACATCGTGCATCACGCCGGCGACCACCGGCCGCCCGTCGGCATCCAGCATCCGGCGAGTCCGCACCTCGACATGCCGCTCGGTGCCGCCTGCCGTTCTGGCGCGGTACTGGAACTGCCGCACCCGACCCTGCTTGTCGGCAAGTGCGGCCTGTGTCTCGGCGACCACGTAATCGAGATCGTCGGCCACGATATAGTCGAGGGCGCTCGTGCCGATCATCTGCGACGGCGACCATCCCAGCACCTCGCTCGAAGCGGCGCTGGCAAAGGTGATGGTGGTGCTCCTCGGCTCCACCTTGTGCACCATGTCGGACAGGGAATCGACCAGCGACTGGTATTCGGCGCGGGCATGTTCGACCTCGGTCATCTGCTTCTCGAGCTGTCGCGTGAGCTGCGCGCGCTCCTCGACGTCGCGCATCACACCGGCAATGACCATTCGTCCGTCATCGCCCCGTAGCCTGCTGAACCGCGCCTCGACGTGCCGTTCCGCACCGCTCGCGGTGCGGACACGGCACTGCAACTGACGCACGCCGCCTTGCGGAGCGCTGAATTCCGCCTGCAGTGTCGCCATCACATATTCGAGGTCGTCGGCCGCGACATGGTCGAAGATGCGCGTGCCGATCAGCCGGTGCGGCGGCGTGCCGAGAAGCCCGGTCGAGGCGGCGCTGACGAATGTGAAGGCGGCGCTCTCCGTATCGATCTTGAAAACCATATCGGAGAGCGAATCGACCAGTGATTGGTAGTCGGCACGGGCGCGCTCCAGCTCCAGTTCGCGGGTCTTGAGCTCGGTGACGTCGACCCGCAATCCCAATGTGCCGCCGTCTCGCGTGCCCTTTTCCAGCCATTCGATCCAGCGCCCGCCCGGCGCCTGGCGCAGGTGTCGCGTCCCCTTGGACCGAAAGCGCGCGATCCACTGCTCGGGCGGTTCGGCGGAGGCGATGCCAGCCGCCTCGTTTTGGCGGACGGCTTCATAGGCCAGTTCAGCGTAGGTCTTGCCGATGGCGCCGGGCGAAGCAAGGCCGGGCGTGATGGAGGCGGCAGCCTTGTTGAACATCACCAACCGTTCGTCCCTGTCATAGAGCACGACGCCGGCCGGCAGGGTGTCGATCGTTTCCTGCAGCAGGTCGCGCGTGCGCTCGATTTCCAGTTCGCGGATCTTGAGGTCGGTGATGTCGATCCGCAGCCCCACCGTGCCGCCGTTTTGCATGGTCTTTTCCTGCCACTCGATCCACCGCCCGTCCGGGACTTGGCGCCGGTGCCGCGCGCCCTTGGAACGAAAGCGCGCGATCCATTGTTCGGGCAATTCGCCGAAGTCGATGCCGGCTGCCGTATTCAGACGGGCGTCGTCGCAAGCCAGCTCGGTGTAGGTCTTGCCGATGGCGCCCGGCTGCGCGAGGCAAGGGGAGACGGAGGCTGCAATCTTGTTGAACATCACCAGCCGCTCGTCCTTGTCGTAGACCACGACGCCGGCCGGCAGGCTGTCGATCGTCTCCTGCAGGATGTCGCGCGTGCGCTCGACTTCCAGCTCGTGGGTCTTGAGGTCGGTGACGTCGACCCTGAGGCCGACGGTACGGCCGGACACTGTCAGCTTCTCCGACCACTCGAACCAGCGACCCTCGACCGACTGGCGCATGCGCCGAGCGCCCTTGCTGCGAAAGCGCTCGATCCACTCTTCAGGTGTGTTGACCAGCGGCGCGCCGAATTCCTGGCCAAGCTTGCCGGTCTCGCGCGCCAGTTCCTCATAAGTGATGCCGATGATGTTCGGCCGCTTCAGCAGGGGGCTTGCCGCAACGGCCGCCGTGTTGAACATCACCAGCCGCTCCTGCTGGTCGTAGAGCACGACGCCGGCCGGCAGGGCATCGATCGTCTCCTGTAGCAGGTCGCGGGCCTCGCCGGCCTCGCGCGCGGCCTCGGTCGCCTGCCGCCATCGCTCGAAGTGGCGCATCGATGCCCGGCCGACGAGGAGGATCAGGACCAGGCCGGCGCCGGCGAATCCCGCCGTGCTGAGCGTCAGCACGAGGAGCGCCAGGCTGTAGTTGTCGACCATGCGTCCGACGAGAACGTCGGCGTCGCGCGCGACAACGGCGCTCAGGCTGTTGAAGTCACCGACAAGGGCAATCACCTTGCCGATTTCGGCGGAATTTATCAGCCGAGTCGGCGGATCGAACGCCTCGATTTCGGGGGCCAGGATGTCGCGCATCGCCGTGCCTGTCGTGCATGCCGAACGCATTCGATCGGCAGGCGGCGGCTTTATGTTGTGGGGTTCGCAGACCGTCGCCAGCGCCGACTGAAACTGCGGCCAGGCGCTTCGCAACGGGACCTGAACCTCCGTCGGCTGCCGTTCGCCATAGGACATCAAATGGATGGTCCGCAGCAGCTTCCGGGTGGCCTGGTCGAGCGCCAGAATTTCGGTAGCGCTCCGCTGTCGATGCTCGACCTCGGTGGCGTGCAATGACAAGGCAACCTGGGCGAACGACACGACGCAGCAGATCAGGCCGACGATTCCCGCCACTGTCGCCCAGGCAACACCGTCCACGCCAAGCGCCAGTCGAGCCTGCCCCGGAAAGGAGCGGAGGAGGTCGATGAACTGCGCCCGTCGCGGCCCCGCGGCCAGCGGCGGCGCGCCCGGCCGAACCATAGCCATTGCATTGTCTCCCAGCTTCCCGCTGTGCTCGACCAGGGCGCAGCGCGGAACTCCCCTGAAACCAGACGTCTTGCTTGGGGTGAATTTGAATACGAGGAGCGGGCGCGGTCACCAACGAATTCGTCCATTTTGGATGAATGTCGAGGTGCCACGAATTTGCATTGGCGATGAGCACTTGGCGATATCACCGCTCGCCGGCCACGGCGAGACGTCCTGAAGGAGACGTCTAGATCCGTGTCGACAGCCAGATGGCCAGTCGCGAACCCGCCTTGATGGCCGTCGTCAGCGGCCCGTAAGCCGGCGCCTGTTCGGCGCCCGAGGCCAGCGCCTCGTCCCTGTGCTCGATCTCCTCGGCGCGGAACGCCTCGATGGTGGTGCGTAGCTCGGCCTCGTCGTCGCCCAGAGCGGCGGCTTGGCCGGCATAGTGCTCGTCGATGGTCTCCTCGACCGCCACCGTGCAGGCCATCGCGGCCTTCTCGCCCATCAGCGCCGTGGCGGCGCCCAGCGCAAAGCCCGCCGCGCTCCACAGCGGCGTCAAAAGCGTCGGCCGCACCCGGCGCGCCACCAGCAGCCGGTCGAACTCCTTGTTGTGGCGGCGTTCGGCTCGCGCCATGGCGGCGATCTTGCGGCTGGCCTCGCCCCGGCCGCGCCCGGTCCAGCGGAGCGCGGCGAGCTGGCCTTCGTAGATGCGCACGGCGCCGAATTCGCCGGCCTGGTCGACGCGGATCGTGCGCTCTACGAACGTGCGCGCGTCGGGGTCGCCGGGATTGCGATTCTCGGCGGTCCTCATTTGCGCGTCCTGACCCAGCCGGCCACGCCCGTGGCCAGCACGAAGGCAAGGACCGCGGACAGGAGCGCGTTCCAGCCGGCCATCGAAAGACCCCACAGCGACCACACGGTCTCGTCGCAGCGCACCATCTTGGCGCCGAACAGGTATTTCTTGAGCTGCTCCGGCGAGAGGCCGCGCGGGATGTTGCCCGAGCAGGCCTGTGGACCCTGCCACCAGTGATATTCGACACCGACATGGAAGACGCCGAGCGCCGAGGTGACGACGAGGGCCGTGATCGCCGCGAGCGCGAACACCAATGCCAGCCGCGGCCAGGCGAAGGAGGCCACGGCAAGCAGGCCGGCCGCGATGGCGACGATATGCGGCCAACGTTGCCAGTGGCACATCTCGCAGGGCGCCAGCCCCACGACGTACTGGAAGTACAACGCGCCACCCAGCAGCGCGCCGCTGCCGAGTGCTGCCAGCAGGCCGAGTTGGCTGGGAACGGGGAGGCGTTGCAGGAAGGCCATGAAGCTCCCTCAGAACAGGTAGCGGAAGGCGACGAAGCCGCCCACCAGCGCGATCAGGAACAGCCAGGTGAGCAGGGTCAGGCGCTTCTCGATGAAGGCCCGGATCGGCTCGCCGAACTTCCACAGCAAGGCTGCCACGAGGAAGACTGCAGGCCGTATGTCTTCACCACCCAGGCGCCGATCGTCTCGAAGAAATAGTAGCCGATCGCATAGCCCAGCAGGCCGCCCAGCACCGAGCAGACCGTACAGACCAGCGCGATCCTGAACGCTTTATCCCGGTTCGCCAGCACCATCGGCACCAGCATCACATCCGGCGGGATGGGGAAGAACGAACTCTCCATGAAGGAGACCACGCCCATGGCGGGAATTGCGTTCTTGTGTTGGGCGAGACGGATCACCCAGTCGTAGAGGCTGCGAATCATGCGGCCGCTTCCCTAGCAGGTGGGCTTGTGGTTTGGCAAAGCCACCGCACGCCGAAGAGTTGGACGACCCGATTAGCCGCGCGGCCGAGCGTCACGTGCGCCCCTAGCTCCGCTATCTCGAACGGCCGGGAAATGTCGTGATCGACGGCAACAGCGGCAGCAGCGCCGGCCCATCACGCTGCGTCTGTTGTGACACCGCAAATGGTGCTGCTATACGAACGCAAGCTGAATATGCACTGATCAGACCGCTTATTGGAGGCTGGCATGTGGAAGCCCATCGCCGCTCTTCTCGTGTTCCTGGTGACGAGCAGTTTCCCCCAGACGAACCACGCTAGGACCATTGCTCAAGCGTTCTCGGAATGGGGCGACTTTCTTGCCGGCGGTGTCTGGACAGGCAGACACGAGCAGGGACACGAGCACGAACAGAGCTGGGAGTGGGTGCTCGACCGGGCTTTCCTGCAGGTACGATGGAAAGTGAGCGGTGATTCCGGCATGAGCCTATTCGGTATCGAGCCCTCCACGGGGAGACTGACCTGGTGGGGCTTCGATCATGACGGTCGAGTTTGGAAGGGCACGACGAACCTCGAAAAACCGAGCGAGTGGATCGACGAGGGAACTGGTCAGGGCGCCTCCGGCCTCAACCTGTGGAAGGCCGCGCTCACCAGGCTTGGTGCTGATGAAGCCCGGTTGCAAATCCAGGAGAACATCGTGGACGGGAAAGCGTTCGCGCCGGAAATCATCATCTTGAAGCGGAGGAAGTAGCCACTCATTGGGCACACCTGGAAGGCCCACCAGCTCTGGTTCAATCGCCCTTTGCCGACAGAGAAACCGAATAGCGTCTCAGGAAGTGGTGCGGCCGAAGCAGCAACTTGGCCCGACGCAATCCTGGTCTGCCGAGATCCTGTTCCGCGTTGAGCCAATTCTTGCCGGCAGCGTGTGTCGTTCGGATCGCCTGATGAAACGAGTATCCGAACGCGCCTCTATATCGATGATCGCACTCTGCCCTTCAGGCCAAGGGTGGACTCGATTCGAATCACATAATCCGCGTTCCAGCCTTCTTCCGTGACGTGCAGCCCATGCGTGCTGCCGATCAGCTTCACGGTTTCCTCGGGAACCATGCAGAGCCCGACATCTTCGCCTTGCGCATGCATGAACTCCAGCACCTCCCGAATCGCGCCATCGACATTGCCCGTACCAAACAGCGCATAGCGGCGCCGATTGTTCTCGAAGGGAGAGGCAAAGCGGAGAACCACGCAATCGCTGTGCGTGCTCAGCTCGAGGTCGCCCTTCTGGTCGAGCCAGATCAGCACATTGTTCAGACTGAAATCACAATAAGGAGCACTCAACCGGCCATAGAAATGTTGGTAGTCGACGCGAGAGGTATCGGAAAGCCGCTCGAAGACCGGGAAGATCGGGAGAGGCATGTCTCGCGTATTCCACTCGGTTGCGCGGGTGCCATCGCTGAGACCCCGGGGCCTCGCCAATCCCCGGCTGCAGAGTGTTACTCCGCCGCCTGCTTCACCTGTGTCGGTACCGTCTCGCCGGCGAACAGGGCGGCGCGCGCGGCCTCGTATTCGGCCTTCAGCCGGGCCACGATCTCGGCCGCCGGCGGCGCGTCGAAGATCTGGCCAACGCCCTGGCCGGCGCCCCAGATGTCGCGCCACGCCTTGGCCTTGGTGTTGCCGCCCGAGCCGAAGTTCATCTTGCTCTTGTCGGCTTCCGGCAGGGCGTCGGGGTCGAGGCCCGACTGGGCGATGCTGCGCTTCAGGTAATTGCCGTGCACGCCGGTGAAGAGGTTGGTGTAGACGATTTCCTCGCCGGAGGAATCGATGATGCACTGCTTGTTGGCGTCGGTGGCGTTGCCTTCCTTGCTGGCGGTGAAGCGCGTGCCGAGATAGGCAAGGTCGGCGCCCATCGCCTGGGCTGCCAGCACCGAGGCGCCGTTGGAGATCGAACCCGAGAGCAGGATCGTGCCGTCGTAGAACTGGCGCACTTCCGGCACCAGCGCGAAGGGCGAGAGCCGCCCGGCGTGGCCGCCGGCGCCGGCGCACACCAGGATCAGCCCGTCGACGCCGGCCTGCAGCGCGCGCTTGGCA
>JACPVT010000167.1 GCA_016191685.1 Rhodospirillales bacterium
GCCGAGGCCGGGATAGATGAAGGTGACGCGGCCGGGGAACGGACGGTCCGGCCAGGCATTGACCGTGACCTTGGCCATGTCGCCCGCCTTCACGAAGGAGAGGTCCTGCTCGTAGACCTCGGCCAACACCCACATCACCGACGTGTCGACGATGCGGAACAGCGTCTCGCCGGGCTGGTAGCGCATGCCTTGGATTGCCGTCTTTTCGATCACCGTGCCGCTCGTCGGCGCAGGCACGGCGATGGTGCGCGATGGACGTTCGCCGCGGCGCAGCTTCTCCAGGTCGCTCTCGGGATAGTCGAGGTTGCGCAGGCGCCCGTCGGCGCCTCCGGCCGATCCTTGCGCGCCGCGCGACAGCATGAATTCCTGCTGCAGCACGTTCAGTTCGGGACTGTAGACCTCGAACAGCGGTTGCCCGCGGCTCACCGTGTCGCCCGTGGCATTGACCAGCAGCTTCTCGATCCAGCCGCCGAACTTGGGTGCGACGACCGACTGGCGGCGCTCATCGAACTGGACCGTGGCGAAGGCGCGTATGCTGCGACTGAGCGTACGCTCGCGCACCTCTTCGCTGCGCACGCCGAGCCGCTGCACCTTGTCGAGGCTGATTTTCACCGTACCCGCCGCATCGCCCGTCTCGTCCTCGCAGACGGCGATGTAGTCCATGTTCATCGAGTCCTTCTTGGGCACCGGTGAGACATCGGGCGCGCCCATCGGATGGCGGTAGTACTTGACCTTCCCGCCCGCGCAGGCGGGGTCCGCCGCGTCCGCATCGGATGCAGCCGCCGAGAGCGCAAGGACGGCGATGAAGGCAGCACCGGCGATGCCGGGCCACGACTTGACGAAAACCATGACGAACCTCCGCGATGCCGCGCGCCAAAAAAGCGCGGCGGCTCAAACTGACCGACGAGGGGTCAGGCGCGCGGAGGGAAGGGGTCGGGCGGCGGCGACCGGCCGTTCAGGACGGTCGAGCGAAGCGCCCAGCGGATCTTGTCGAAGCCGATCGCCGGCAAGTCGAGCGTCGCGGCCAGCGTTGGCGTTCCGTTTGGCGCCGTCTGCATGCATGCGGCGGTCGGCACCGGACAGGGCACCCCGTCGCACTCGTCGCAATGCGTGCAGGGTACGTTGGCGATACTGCGTTCCGTTGCCGGCGTCGCAACCGGCGCCGCCGCGGCGGCGACCGCCGTCAGCCCGCCCGCCAGGACGGCGAGGCAGCCAAGGACGGCGGCAAGCAGGCGCAAACGCATCATGCGAAGCATGGTGCCCCGGACGGCACACCGTTGCCAGTCACATCGTCGTCACACCGTGTGTCGCACCAGGTGACGGCAATTTGCCTGCAGCCAGGGCCGCATTTCACCACATATAGGATATTGACGATAGAGAGGAAATCCTATAGTCCTCTTCCTGCTCGATTCCGAAGGAGGAAGGACATGAGTTGGAGCAAGTGCCCGATCGACGAGGTTCCCGCCGAGGTGCTGGCCGAGAGGCCGCCGGCGCCGCGCAAGCGCACCCTGGCGCGCAGGAAATACGACTACGAGCGCCATCTCGCGCGCTGGGGCAATCACGCTGACGCGGCGGCGCACACCGGCGTCGACGAGCGCACGGCGCGGCGCTGGCGCGAGGAGCCCGGCTTCCGGGCACGCTGCGATCTCGCCCTGAAATTCTACCGCGAGGCGATCGAAATGGAGACCTATCGGCGGATGGAGGCGCCGGAGGTCAAGCCGATCTGGTACCGCGGTCGGCAGGTCGGGCACATCCGGCGCTTCAACGACCGTCTGCTGCTGCGCCTGATCGCGCGGATGCCGCTGCCGCCGGAAAACGACTGATGTCGGTTTCGAACATGTCCGCTTTTGGCGGACATTGTCGCCGCCGGTCGGACCGCGAAAAGAGGAGGAGGTTCAGGAGTTTGACCACCAAATCCGCGACGGTGGAAAATCCCGAAGTCGGTTTCCTTGTTTTCCGCAAGGCGGCGGACACTTCTTCACAGGAGCGAATCGATGAGCTTGGCCAGCGCCACGTCCTTGGCGCTCAGGCCGCCGGCATCGTGGGTCGAGAGCACGATGGTCACCTTGTTGTAGACGTTGGACCATTCGGGATGGTGGTCGGCCTTCTCGGCCGCCAGGGCGACGCGGGACATGAAGCCCCAGGCGTGGTTGAAGTCGGCGAAGGTGAGGCTCCTCTGGATCGCATCGCGGCCCGGAACTTCGGTCCATTTCTTGAGCGACGCGAGGGCATCGCTGCGCGCTTTGCCTTCGAGCTTGGCCGTCATGGGCTTCTCCCGTCCTGAAACAGTGATTGGCGTGAAGCTTGCCTCATTCCATGGCGCCAGCCTAGGCTCCCCCAACACTCAGGAGGCCTCCTTGAAAATCACCCGTCGCTCCACGCTTCTTTCCACCACGGCCGCGCTCGGCGTGGCCGCCGCGCCGTCCGCCTTTGCCCAGAAAGGCAGCGATACGCTGCGCATCAATTTCACCGATGCCGTGCCCAACATCGACATGTACTTCAACAGCCAGCGCACCGGGCTGATCCTGGCCCACCAGGCCTGGGACATGCTGGTGCATCGCGATCCCGCGACCTTCGAGATCAAGCCGCTGCTCGCCACCGACTGGAAGTTCGCCGAGGACGCCTCGCTCGACCTCACCATCCGCCAGGGCGTGAAGTTCCACGACGGCAGCACGCTCAGCGCCGACGACGTGGTCTACACCATCAACATGGCGGCCGATCCCGCCAGCAAGGTGGCGACGCCGTCGAACTACGCCTGGATCGACAAGGCCGAGAAGACCGGCGATTTCAGCGTGCGCATCAAGATGAAGAAGCCGACGCCGGCGGCGCTGGAATATCTCGCCATGGTGATGCCGATCCATCCCAAGGCCTACCGCGAGAAGGTCGGTCCCGAGGGCTTCTCGGCCAAGCCGGTCGGCGCCGGTCCCTACAGGATCATCAAGAACGACCAGGGCAAGGAAGTGCTGTTCGAGCGTTTCGAAGACTATTGGGCAGGCTCGCCCAAGGGCAAACCCGCGATCAAGAAGCTGCACGTCCGCTTCGTGCCGGATCTCGCGACCTCGGTGACCGAGCTCCTGGCCCAGCGCATCGACTGGATGTGGAACATCAATCCCGACCAGATCGACAGCATCAACAAGATGCCTTTCCTCCAGGCGGTGCGTCAGGAATCGATGCGCATCGGCTATCTCCAGATCGATGCCGCCGGCCGCACCGGCGCCGGCAATCCGCTGACCAAGCTCAAGGTGCGCCAGGCGATCTTCCATGCCGTCGACCGCAAGCAGTTCGCCGACAAGCTGGTGGGCGGCGGCAGCCGCGTGCCGCCGGCGCCCTGCTTCCCCAGCCAGTTCGGCTGCGATGCCAACGCCGCGGTGAAGTACGACTACGATCCGGCCAAGGCCAAGGCCCTGCTCGCCGAGGCGGGCTACCCCAACGGCTTCGACATCGAGTTCGTGACCTACGTGCAGCCGACCTCGTGGCCCGCGTCGGTGCAGAGCTACCTGCAGGCCGTCGGCATCCGCGCCAAGATCACCCAGCTCCAGGTGTCGCCCGCGATCCAGAAGTCGCAGAAGGGTGAGGCGCCGCTCTACATGGGAAGCTGGGGCAGCTACTCGATCAACGACGTGTCGGCGATCTTCCCGGTGATGTACGGCGCCGGCGCGCGCGACAACTATTCGCTCGATCCCGAACTCGAGAAGCTGATCGCCGATGGCGGCGCCACCGCCGACAAGGCGGCGCGGGCCAAGGCCTACTCGGCCGCCATCAAGATCATCACCGAGAAGGCCTACTGGCTGCCGATCAACACCTACGTGAACACCTACGCCTTCGCCAAGACGCTGGAGTTCAAGACCTTCCCCGACGAACTGCCGCGCTTCTACTACGCCAAATGGAAGTGACGCGCCGCAGGCGCGTCACTTCCACCCCGAGCGAAGTCGAGGGGTCTTGATTCCACGGGCAAGACAGATCGAGTTGAAGCTAGGCCTCTCGGCTACGCTCGAGGCGACGGGAAGCGCCCTCAGGAAACCAGCAGACACTCCACGCCGCCGCCGGGCCGGGGCCTGAGCGGCGGCGTTTGCGCTGAGCAGCGCGGCTCGGCGATCGGGCAGCGCGGATGGAAGCGGCAGCCCGGCGGGATGTTGGCGGGATCGGGCAACACGTCGCCCAGCCCGACGTCGGGCACGCCGAGGCCGGGCTCGGGCGTCAGCACAGAGGCCAGCAGCGCCCTGGTGTAGGGGTGCTCGGGTTGATGGAACAGCGCCTCGGTCGGCTTCCGTTCGACGATGCGGCCGAGATACATCACCGCCACCTCGCTCGCGACATGCTCGACCACGGCGAGGTTGTGGCTGATGAAGAGATAGGTGAGGCCGAACTCGCGGCGGAGTTCCGCCAGCAGGTTCAGGATCTGCGCCTGCACCGAGACGTCGAGCGCCGAGGTCGGCTCGTCGCACACCACGATGCGTGGCCTCAGTACCAGCGCGCGGGCGATGGCGACGCGCTGGCGCTGGCCGCCGCTCAGTTCGGTCGGCAGGCGCTGGCCCATCTCGGCCGTGAGGCCGACGCGGGCCAGCATCTCGTCGACTCGGCGTGCGATCTCGGCGCGGTCGAACGTGTTCTGCGCCTGCAGTGGCATGGCCACGATGTCGCGCACGCGGGTGAGCGGGTTGAGCGAGGCGAACGGGTCCTGGAACACCGGCTGGATGAGACGCGCACGGGCGCGGCGGTCCATGTCGGCGAGACGCCGGCCTTCGACGGCGATGTCGCCGGCCGTGGGCTCGAGTAGGCCGAGGATGAGACGGGCGAGGGTCGACTTGCCGCAGCCCGACTCGCCCACCACGCCCAGCACGCCGCCGGCCGGGATGGCGAAGGAGACGTCGTCGCAGGCCACGACATGGCGGTCCTTGCCCAGCAGGCCGCCCTTCACGCGGAAGGTCTTGTGGACGCCTTTTAATTCGATGGCCGGCGCGGACGCGTGCGTGCTCATGCGGGCAGCCGGCAGAGATAGTCGTGGCCCGGACTCGCCGTCTTGCGTGGGATCGCATGGGCGCAGGTCGCGTCGGCGAAGGAGCAGCGCTCGCGGAAGGCGCAGCCCTCGAAGCCGGGGCCGATGCGCGGCACGGTGCCGGGGATCGAACCCAGCGGCTCGTCCTGGCGCTGTTTGCCCGGCACCGGCACGCAGCGCAGGAGTCCCTGCGTATAGGGATGTTTTGGCGCGGCGAAGAGCTGGGCGGTCGCGGCGCTCTCGACGACCTCGCCTGCGTACATGACCGACACCCGGGTGGCGACGCGGGCCACGATGCCGAGGTCGTGGGTGATCAGCAGCATGCCGAGGCCCAGGTCGCGCTGCAGCTCGGCCAGCAGCCGCAGGATCTGGGCCTGCACCGTGACGTCGAGCGCCGTCGTCGGCTCGTCGGCGATCAGCAGCTGCGGCTCGCACATCAGCGCCATGGCGATCATCACGCGCTGGCGCAGCCCGCCCGAGAGCTGGTGCGGGAACTGGCCGAGGCGGAGGCCGGGCGCGGTGATGCCGACGCGGGCCAGGAGATCGGCGGCGCGATCGGTGGCGACGCGCTGGCTCGTGCCCTTGTGGCGGCGCAGCACCTCGGTCATCTGCGAGCCCACCGTGTAGGCGGGGTTGAGGCTGGTCATCGGCTCCTGGAAGATCATGGCCATGGCATTGCCGCGCAGACGCGCCATGCCGCGGTCGTTCAAGCCGAGCAGGTCCTCGCCCTGGAAGCTGAGGCGCCGGGCCCGGCGGTGTCCACCACGGGCCAGCAGGTTCATGACGGCGAGCGCGGTCACCGACTTGCCACAACCCGATTCTCCCACCAGGCAGTGGGTCTCGCCGCGCTCGACGGTGAGCGAGGTGCCGCGCACCGCCGAGGTGCGGCTGCCGAAGCCCACTTCGAGCTGTTCGACCTCGAGGAGCGCGCTCACTTATCCGTCCTCATGTATCCGCCCGGGCACCAAACAGGTCGCGCAGCCCGTCGCCCAGGAGGTTGATGCCCAGCACCAGCGTGAACAGGGCAACGCCCGGGATCACGATCACCCAGGGGCTGAAGAACATGTAGTCCTTGGCCTCGGCGATCATCAGGCCCCACGACGGCAGCGGCGGCGGCACGCCGAGCCCCAGGAACGAAAGCGTCGCCTCGAGCAGGATCGCGAGCGCGATCTCGAGCGTCGCCACCACCACGAGGTGGCTCGCGATGTTGGGCAGGACCTCGCGCGCGAGCACGCGCAGGCGCGAGCAGCCGGCGCACCAGGCGGCGGCCACGAAATCGAGGTTGCGCACCTGCATGGTGGTCGAGCGTGCCACCACGGCGAAACGGTCCCACAGCAGCAGACCCAGGGTCAGCACCAGCAAGGTCATCGAGGTGCCGAGCAGGCCGACCACGGCCAGCGCCACCAGCACGACAGGGATGGAAAGCCGCGTGGTGATGGCGAACAGCACGGCATCGTCGATGCGGCCGCCGAAGAAGCCGCCGAGCACGCCGATGGTGATGCCGATCAGGCCCGAGACGATGGTGACCGTGACGCCGATCAGCATGGAGATGCGGCAGCCCCAGATCAGGCGCGAGAGGTAGTCGCGGCCGAGCTGGTCGGTACCGAACAGGTGGGCGGGGTCGGTGCCCTCCATCCAGAAGGGCACGAGCAGCCGCTTGCTGAGATCCTGGGTGAAGGGATCATGCGGCACCAGGAGCGGGGCGAAGACCGCGCAGATCATCGCAGCACCAACGATCACCGCGCCGATCCAGGTGCTGAGGCTCTTCCAGCCGCGCTTGGGGCCGGCATTCACGGTCGCGGCGGCGCTCATACCCGCAGTCTTGGATCAAGCACGGCGTTCATCAGGTCGGCCACCATCGTCAGCGCCACGTAGATCACCGCCAGCACCAGCACGACGGCCTGAACCACCGGGAAGTCGTTCTTGGCGATCGACTCCCAGGCGAGGAAGCCGACGCCGTGCAGGGCGAAGACCTGCTCGATCACGATCGAGCCGCCCAGCATGAAGCCGAGCTGGACGGCGGCGATCGCCACCACCGGGATGGCGGCATTGCGCAGCGCGTGCTTCAGCAGGATCGAGGCGCGCGACAGGCCCTTGGCCCGCGCCGTCCTTATGTAGTCGCTGCCCATGGCCTGGATCATGCCGGCGCGCGTCAGCCGGGTGAGGGCGGGGATGGCCGAGAAGGCGAGCACGACGCCCGGCATGACGAAATTCTCCCACGAGCCGGTGCCCGAGATCGGCAGCCAGCCGAGCTGCAGGCCGAAGGTGATCATCAGGAGCAGCCCCAGCCAGAAGCTCGGCATCGCCTGTCCCAGCAGGGCCACCATCTGCACGGTGCGGTCGAAACCGGTGCCCTCGCGCACCGCGGCCAGGATGCCGAGCGGGATCGACACGCAGAGCGCGATGAGAAGGCCGGTCACGCCCAGCGTCAGCGTCACCGGCATGCGTTCGGCGATCAGCGTCGAGACGCGCGTCTGGAAGAAGTAGCTGTTGCCGAGGTCGCCGGTGAGCGCGCGGCCGACCCAGTCGAAGAACTGCGTGATCACCGGCCGGTCGAGCCCGTAGGCCTTGCGAATCGTCTCGATATCGGCCTGCGTCGCGTTGGGGCTGGCGATCGAGGTGGCAAGATCGCCCGACAGGCGCGTCAGGATGAAGGCGATTCCCGAAGAGTTTCGTCGACATGTCGGCAACGTGCGCATCCAGGTCGATGACTTCCCCTCCGACGAGGTCGAGAAGGAGATGGAACTCGACACGCCGTTCGATCTGCTCGGTCTCTATCAGGGCGTGTCGATGATGGAGCGCGGCGCGGGCCATGTCGCCAACGACATCGACCGCATCTTCCTCTACCGCCGGCCGATCCTCGATTACTGGTGCGAATCGGGCGAGGACCTGCCGCACATCGTGCGCCACGTGCTGATCCACGAGATCGGCCACCACTTCGGGCTGAGCGACGACGACATGGAAGCGATCGAAGCCAAGGCCGAGGAAGAATCGCAGCGCGCCCAACCCAGCGCCTGACTCGAGCGAGACTTCAAATCCGCATGGCCTCGCGATAGAGGCGCTCCGCGTTCGTCCACTTGATGACTTTCATGAAGGCGTCGATGTACTTCGTCGCGTCGGCGCCGTAGTCAATGTGATAGGCGTGCTCATACATGTCCATGGCAAGCAGCGGCACGCCGCCGGCCGGCGCCATCGAATGATCGGCGGCCCAATGGATGAACAGCCGCTTGTCGCGCGGCGAATGCATCAGAATCACCCACCCCGAGCCGCCTGCGAGAGCCTTGCCGGTGGCGGCGAACTCGGCCTTGCAACGGTCGAGGTGGCCGAAGTCGCGTGAAATCGCCTGCGCTAGCAGACCCGACGGCTGGGTCGGCGACTCGCCGATGCCGTCGAAGTAAAGTTCGTGAAGGATGGTCGAATTGTAGGCGATGTGCTCCTCGCGCTTCAGGCCGCTCACGGCGAGGACGGGCGCCTGGGCGAAGTCGAGTTTCGCCAGCTCTTCGTTGGTGGTGTTCAGCTTCGCCACCGTGCCGGCGTAGTTGTTGGCATGGTGGCTGCGCAGGAGATTTGCCGACAGGCCGGGGACCTTGTCGGGATTGAAGGTCATGGGTTTTGCGACGTATTTCGGAACGGTAACGATGCCTGGGACCTGGGCACGCGCCTGCAATGCCATGGCGCCGGCCAGCAGGCCGGCGCCCGCGGCGAGGGAGCGGCGGGGGATGTCGGTCATATCGCACTCCGTGTTGTCCCTGTCCTGGGGCTAACGCCCCTCAGGGGGAGTAGTTGCGCCCCAGCTCCTGCCACGCGATGGCGCCCGTCGATCGGTGGCGCTTCGGACCGAGCGTCATGCCGTGCGTTCCCGGCGCCGGCGGCATTCGGCCACGAAGGCGGCGGCCTCCTGCCACGGCGCCAGTGTCCAGAACGACCGGGCACGGCCGGACGGCGAGGCGAGCACGAAGGCCACCACGCCTTCCAGCGGCTCGGTCTGGCGGCCGTAGCCGGGCGATTTCACGCCGAGCGCCAGGGCGGCGGCGTGCTTGCTGGTGAAGGCGATGGCGGCCGGCCTGAAGCGGCGCAGCTTGGCGTGCAGCGATCTCGCATCCATGGCGTGGGCGCTCAGCTCATGGTCGGACCCGACCTCGGTCTTGTTGAGGTCGGTGAGGCCGAGCCCATAGCCCAACAGTTCGCGAAAACGCTCCGGTACGAAGCGCTCCGGCGTCAGGCCGACGGCATGCAGCGTCGGCCAGAAGGCGTTGCCCGGGTTGGCATAGTAGGCGCCCGCCCGAAACGACGCCGGGCTGGGCGCGGTGCCGCAGAACACCAGGTCGAGACCCGGCGCCAGCAGGTCGGGCAGCCGGTGGCTACTGCGGCTTGATGCCCGCGGCACGGATGACCTCGCCCCAGCGCTTGCGCTCGGCCACGATGAAGGCATCGACCTCGGCCATCGACATGGTGCCCGGCTCGAAGCCGCCGGCCTTCATGCTGGCGATGACGTCGGGCGACTGCAGGGCGTGGTCGGTGGCGGCGCGCAGCTTGTCCTTGATCTTCGCCGGCGTGCCGGCCGGCACCGCCCACATCGACCACGAGGTGACGACGAGATCGGGAAAGCCCGCCTCGGCGAGCGTCGGCGTGTTGGGTAGGGCCTCGGAGCGCTTGGCGCCGGTCGTGGCGATCGGCTTCAGCTTGCCGGCGCTCACCTGGCCCATCAGCGAATCGACGTTGGCGATGCACATCGGGATGTGGCCGGCCAATACGTCGGCCGCCGCCGCCGCGGCACCGCGGTAGCTGATGAAGGTCATGTCGACGCCGGTCTTCTGCTTGAACAGTTCCATGGTGAGCGACGGCGAGGTGCCGACGCCGGACGAACCGTACTGATACTTGCCAGGCTCGGCCTTGGCCGCTGTGATCAGCTTCTGCGGCGTGTCGTGCGGGAAGCCGGGCTGACAGGCGAGCAGGTTGGGCTGCGTGCCGATCCACGCCGCCGGCTCGAGATCCGTGGCCGCGTTGTAGGGCGGCTTGGCATAGAGGTTGGGCACCAGCGCGTGGCTGCCGATGCCGCCCAGCAGCACCGAATAGCCGTCCGGCGGCGACTTGGCGACATTGTCGGCGGCGATCGAGCCGCCGGCGCCGGTGCGGTTGTCGATCAGGAACGACTGGCCGAGGAGGTCGGTCAGCTTGACGCCGAGACGGCGGGCGATGTTGTCCTGCGAGCCGCCCGGCGTGAACGGGCAGACGATGCGCACCGACTTGGTCGGCCACTCCTCGCTCTGGGCCCACGCGCTTGGTGCGAACGGCAGCGTCGCCAGGGCGATGGAAAGGTGGCGTCTCCTCATGTCATTTTTCCTTTGTGTACGAAGCGTATTTGCGGCCGATGATGCACGATCCGCGGCAGACCGCCAGAGGCCGGGATCGCGGAGTAGAACTCCGCTTTCGCAATGCTATGGCTTGCGCTTCAGGGTGACGGCGTAGGTGAACCGATCCGATCGATGGAGATTGAACGCGACCTCGGCCAGTCGCCGGTCGGCCAAGCGATAGGCACGGCGGATGCCGATGGCGGTGGCGCCGGGCGGCGCACCGAGGCGTTCGCCGATGGCATCCGGCATGGGCTCGGCCTGCAGCACCTGCTCGATCTCGGAAATGCGCACCCCGTACATCTCTTCGATCCAGGAATAGATCGGGCCGGCACCTCGGCCGATGCGCAGGCCGACGCCGGCATAGTCGGCCAGGACGAACACCTCGGTCCAGCAGATCGGCTCGGCCTGGCCGGCCACGTAGCGGAAGCCTTCGACGCGCAGCCAGCGCTGGCCCTGCGCGCATTCCAGTCGTCGGGCGAGTGCGGCGTCGGCGACGACCATGCCGCTCTTGTCGACTTCGTAGCGGGCCTCCGTCGCGTATTGCAGCAACTCCTCGACCGAGGAGACGGACTGCACGTAGAGCGGCTGGCTGCCGCGGCGGATCACCGTCGTGCCGGCGCCCTGCCGCGAGGCGACAAGACCCTCTTCGCGCAGCTTGCGCAGGGCATCACGGATCGTGTGCCGGCTTACGCCGAAGCGCTGGCAGAGCGCCTCTTCGGTAGCCAGCCGCTCGCCCACGGCCGGCTGGCCCCCTTCGATCTCATGGCGCAGCGTGTCGACAACCTGGCGGTTGAGCGGGGTCGCGTCGGCCGACGTGGTGACGGTCATCTTGCCCAGGTTTTCATCTTGTCCGGATAAGTTACTTCCTCATTTTTGCCAGTCAATATGCCAGATTTGACTTGGCGAACGTGGCGAATAAGTTTGTCCGTACAAATTCCAAGCATGGGGGGACAGGGCGGTCATGACCAGCGCCAACGGGACGCGGAAACTCGACCAGGCCGACGAGAGGCAGCTTCTCGACACCATCGATCGCTGGATCGAGCGCGAGGTAGCGCCGCGGGTGAAGGAGTTCGACCACGCCGACAAATGGCCGGCCGAGATCGTCGAGCAGATGAAGGAACTCGGCCTGTTCGGCGCCACCATCAGCCCCGAGTACGGCGGCCTCGGCCTGCCGGCCCGGACCTACGCCGAGATCGTGATGCGCGTGTCCTCGGTGTGGATGGCGATCACCGGCATCTTCAACTCGCACCTGATGCTGGCGCTGGCGGTCGAGAAGTTCGGCACCGAGCGGCAGAAGCAGCAGTGGTTGCCCAAGTTCGCGACCGGCGAGATCCGCGGCGGCCTCGCGCTCACCGAGCCCGACGCCGGCACCGACCTGCAGTCGATCCGCATGGTGGCCAGGCGCGACGGCAACGACGGCTATGTGATCAACGGCACCAAGACCTGGATCTCCAACGGCATCGAGGGCCATTGCTTCGTCATGCTGGTGAAGACCGATCCGCAGGCCAATCCGCGCCACACCGGCATGAGCCTGTTCATCACGCCCAAGGGGCCGGGCTTCCGTGTCGGCCGCAAGCTCGAGAAGCTCGGCTACCATTCGATCGATTCGGGCGAGCTGATCTTCGAGGACTACCGAATCCCGGCCGATCATCTGATCGGCGAGGTCGAAGGCAAGGGTTTCGCCCAGGTGGCGGGCGGGCTGGAACTCGGGCGCATCAATGTCGCCGCCCGCGGCGTCGGTATCGCCGAAGGCGCGCTCCGTCTGGCGACGAGCTATGCCCAGCTCCGCAAGACCTTCGGCAAGCCGATCGCCGAGCATCAGGCGATCGCGCTAAAAATCGGCGAGATGGCGACGCGCGCCCGCGCCGCGCGGCTCCTTACCCTCGACGCCGCCGACATCTTCGACCGCGGCGAGCGCTGCGACATGGAGGCCGGCATGGCCAAGTATTTCTCCTCGGAGGCGGCGCTGGAGAACAGCATCGAATCGATGCGCATCCATGGCGCCTACGGCTACTCCAAGGAGTACGACATCGAGCGCCTCTACCGCGATGCGCCGCTCACCTGCATCGGCGAGGGCACCAACGAGATGCAGCGGCTCATCATCGCCCGCCAGTGGCTGCGCCGGAATCCGGTGTCGTGAAACCCCTGGAGGGAATCCGAGTCCTCACGCTGGAGCAGTTCGGCGCGGGACCTTACGGCACCATGTTCCTGGCCGAGCTCGGAGCCGAGGTGATCAAGATCGAGGCGCCCGACGGCGATCCGTCGCGCCAGGTCGGACCCTACAAGCTCGGCAAGGACGACAGCGAATATTTCCAGGCCTGGAATCTCGGCAAGAAGAGCGTCACCGTCGACATGAAGTCGGTCGAGGGTCGGCGGCAGTTCGAGACGCTGGTGAAGAGCGCCGACTGCGTCGTCAACAACCTGCGCGGCACTCAGCCGGCCAAGCTCGGCATCGATTATGCCAAACTGAAGCATCTGAAACCCTCAATCGTCTGCCTGCACATCTCGGCCTACGGCCGCGCCAATGCGCGCGCGGACTGGCCGGGCTACGACTTCCTGATGCAGGCGGAGGCGGGCCTCATGGAACTCACCGGCGAGCCTGACGGCCCGCCGACGCGGGTCGGTGTGTCGATGATCGACAGCATGAGTGGGCTGACGGGCATCGTCGGCTTGCTCGCCTGCCTGTTGCGGGCGCGCACGACGGGGCAGGGCTGCGATGTGGAAACCTGCCTCTACGACGTCGCCATGCATCAACTGACCTATCCGGGACTCTGGTATCTCAACGAGGGCGACGTCTCGCCGCGCGTGCCCAGGAGCGCCCATCTCTCGCTGGGGCCGGTCCAGACCTTTCCCACGAAGGATGGCTGGATCTTCATCATGTGCATGACGCAGAAATTCTGGCTGTCGCTCTGCGAGGCGCTGGGCCGCAACGATCTCCTGGACGATCCGCGCTTCCCCGATCCCAACACCCGCGCAAGAAATCGCGCCGAGATGACCGATGAACTCGATCCGACCTTCCGCACCCGCACAACGGAAGAATGGCTGGCGAGGTTGAACGGTCTCCTGCCGGCGGCGCCGGTCAACAAGCTCGACGCGGCGCTCGATAGTGCGTTCGACCGCGAGACCGGCTTGGTGTCATCCGTGCCGCATCCGGTGAAGGGAGCGCTCAGGGTGCTCGCCAATCCGATTCGCATCGACGGTGAGCGACCGTCGCAAGTCGCCTGCTCGCCGCTAGGCGCAGACAACGATTCGCTGCTGGGAAATCAGTCATGAAGCTCGAAGGACTGAAAGTCGTCGACCTCTCGTGGTTCCTGCCGGGACCGTATCTCACCACTGCGCTGGCTGATCACGGCGCCGAGGTGATCAAGGTCGAACCACCCGGCGAAGGTGATCCTGGTCGGCAGATCAAGCCCGCGGACGAACGCACCTCGGTGTTCTTCCGCAACATGGGCCGTGGCAAGAAGAGCGTGGTGCTCGATCTCAAGAGCGAGCAGGACCGTGCCGATCTCTTTCGCCTCGCGTCGGAAGCCGACGTGCTGGTCGAGTCATTCAGGCCGGGCGTCGCGGCGCGCTTCGGCATCGCCTACGACGCCGTCGCCGCGGCGAATCCCGGCATCGTCTATTGCTCGATCAGCGCCTTCGGCCAGGACGGCGCCTATCCCGGCCGCGCCGCGCACGACCTGGCGCTGGAAGCCATGACCGGCGTGCTGTCGCTCACCCTGGGCGACGACGGAAGGCCCGCCATTCCCGGCATCCCCGTCGCCGATCTGGTGAGCGGCCTGCATGGCCTCTCCGGCGTGCTGATGGCGCTGCTCCGCCGCCAGACCACGGGCAAGGGCGATTACATAGACGTCTCCATGCACGAGGCGCTGATGGCGTCGTGCGCCAACGTCGTGGGTTCTGCCTTCGCCGAGAACAGGCAGCCCGACGTCAAGCAGCAGCGCACCACCGGCGGCTCGGCCTTCTACCGCGTCTACGATACCTCCGACGGCCGCCAGCTCGTGCTGGCGGGCCAGGAGATGAAGTTCGTCAAAAACCTGCTCGGCGCTTTGGGCCGGCCGGAGATAGCGCCGCTCTGCGAATGGCCCGGCGCGCATCAGAAGCCGGTCGCGGATTTCCTCGAAGCCACGTTCAAGGCCAAGCCGCTGGCGCACTGGATGCAATGGCTCGACACGCTCGACATCTGCTGGGGGCCGGTCAACACGCTGCCCGAGGCGATCGCCGACGCCAATCTCGCCAAGCGCGGCTTCATGGTGACGGACGGCGACGGCCGCCTACATTTCGCGCCGGCAGTGCGCTTCAAGGACGAACCGTCGAAGCCGCTCTACCGCGAGCCGCTGCTCGGCGAGCACACGGCCGATGTGCTGAAGCGTTGAAGGAAAGATCCCTCGCTACGCTCGGGATGACAATATTGGTGTAGTGGTGTCATCCCGAGCGCAGCGAGGGATCTTGACCTTCAGCCGACCAGCGCCACTGCCTTCGCGAGCGGCACCGGCGCGTCGCTGAGCAGCAGGTCCATCGCTTCCTGTTCCCACGGCGACTCGGCGAGCGACAGCGGGTCCTGGGGCGCGAGGCGATGCTCGATCACCAGGCGCGACAGCAGGAGCCGGCGGGCGTCGCCGCCTTGAGCGCCCAGGGTCGCGCCTTCCCAGGCCAGTAGCGCCGCGGTCGTGGCGTGATAGAGCGCGCCGGCGGCAAGCCTGGAGCGCTTCTCGTGTTTGGGGTCGGCGGCGACCGCCTCGGCGAAGCGTTCGACGCGGTCGAGCGTGGCGCCCAGCAGGCCCTTATACTGGCCGGGGAGCGCGCCGCTCGGCTCGTACTTGGCCTTGAGCGCGGCGCCCAGCGTCTTGTGGCCGCCCGATTTGCCGACGGCGCGTTGCACCACGTCGAGCGCATTGATGTTGGAGGTGCCTTCCCACAGCGTGCCGATCTGCGCGTCGCGCACCAGCCGTGCCGTCACCCATTCCTCGATGTAGCCCAGGCCGCCCTTGACCTCGAGGGTAGCGCTGGCGACCGGGATGTTGTCGCGGCAGGCGCGGAATTTGTAGACCGGCGTCAGGATGCGCAGCAGGTTCGCCGCGTCCTTGTCGCCTTTATCGGCCTTGCCCATCGTGTCGGCCGAGAAGGCGTACATCGAGAGCGCCTGCTCGGTCGGCAGCATGATCTTCATGAGCTGGCGGCGCAGCAGCGGGTATTCGCTGGTGGCGCGGCCGAAGGCGCGACGGCCGCGCGCCGCGGCCAGCGCCTCGTTGAGGCAGCGCCGCATCATCGAGGCGGCTCTGACGCCATGGCTCAACCTCGACAAGTTGACCTGTTCCATCATCTGCTTGAAGCCGCGGCCGACGTCGCCCACGGCATAGGCGATCGCGCCGTCCATGATGATCTCGCCCGAGGCCATGGAGCGCGTGCCGAGCTTGTCCTTCAGGCGCACGATCCGGTAGCTGTTGCGGCTGCCGTCCTCCAGCCGCCGCGGCATGGCGAACAGGCCCAGTCCCTTGGTGCCGGGCGACGCGCCGCGCGGACGCGCCAGCAGGACGGCGACATCGGCGTCGGCGTGGCTGCAGAACCATTTCTGGCCATGGAGCTTCCAGCGCTCGACGCCGTCGGCACCGACACCCACCAGCTCGGCCTCGGTCTCCAGCGCGCCGACGTCGGAGCCGCCGGCCTTCTCGGTCATGAACTGCGTGCCTTTGAGCATCACAGCCGGGTCCTGGCTCAACAGGCGATCGAGCAGCAGCTTCTTCAGCGCGTCGGAGCCGTAGCGCTTGATGATGAAGTTGGAAGTGTCCGATACCGAGACCGGGCACATCAGACCGAACTCAGCCTGCACGAAGAGATAGGTGATGCCGTACTTCACCAGCGGATGCGCGGGTGCGGCCATGCCCAGCACGCCGGCGCGATGGCTCATGGCGTGCATGCCGAACTCCTCGAAGGCGATCTTCTCCATCTCGCGGTAGGCGGGATGGTAGTCGATCCAGTCCTCGTCGCGACCGAAGCGGTCGCGGGCATTGAGCACCGGCGGATGCTTGTCGGCCGTCATGGCGAGTTCGTCGAGCCGGTTGCCGGCGAGCGCGCCCAGCCGGTCGAAGTGCGGCGTCATTGCCGCCAGCAGGCCGGGCTCCATGTAGAGCGAGAGCAGGTCCTGGAACTGCCGGTCGATGGCGTAGAAGTTCCGGCCATGGACGTCGGGCGCGATGTGGTGCGCGCCGTGCGGCACATGAGTGCGGTCGGACATCACGTCGGGCATTCGCCTCTCCTCTGCTTTACCAACCGCCGGGCTTCCAGCCTTCGGCCAGGATGCGCTCGACATAGGGTGGCACGATCCGGGTGGCGGGGCCGTAGACGTGTTCCTGGAACAGCGGCTCGCTCTCGGTCGGCTCGAGGTTGAGCTCGACGGTGCGGGCGCGGCCCCGGCGGCGGGCGTGCAGCACGAAACCCGCTGCCGGGTAGACCTGGCCGGAGGTCCCGACGGCGATGAACAGGCCGCATTTCTCGAGCGCGGCGTAGATCTCGTCGAGATGCATCGGCTCCTCGCCGAACCACACGATGTTGGGCCGCAGCTCGCCCACGGCGCCGCACGTCGGACATACCGACTC
>JACPVT010000168.1 GCA_016191685.1 Rhodospirillales bacterium
AGGCGGTTCGCGCCGACCTGTCGTCGGCACGCCAGGCCGAGGCGCTGGTCGGCAAGTGCCGGGCCCGCGGTGTCCGGCTCACCTGCCTGGTGAACAACGCCTCTCTGTTCAAGCTCGACCGCGCGCCTGCCGCCAAGGCCGCCGATTTCGACCAGCACATGGCGATCAATCTCCGCGCGCCGTTGCTGCTGTCGCAGGCGCTGGCGCGCCAACTCCCGGACAGCGAGACCGGGCTGATCGTGAACGTGCTCGACCAGAAGCTGTTCAACCTCAACCCGGATTTCCTGAGCTACACGCTCTCCAAGATCGGCCTCCATGGGCTCACCAAGCTTCTCGCCCAGTCCTTCGCGCCGCGCCTGCGGGTGGCGGGCATCGCCCCCGGCCTCACGCTCCGCAGCGGCAGCCAGACTGACGCCCGTTTCGCCGAACAGCATGCCGCCAATCCGCTGGGCGTCGGCGTCGCCACCGACGACCTGGTGAGGGCGCTGCGGTTCATTCTGCAGACGCCGAGCTACACCGGCGACACGCTGGTCGTGGACAGCGGCGAGCACCTGACCGGGCGGCCGCGCGACATCGCTTTCGACAAGAAGAAAAAGTGACATGACCCCCGAGATGGCCCTCCCCGACGCCGAACGCCGCATCTTCATCCGCGACTTTCGACTGCAGGTCTCGATCGGCATCCATGACTTCGAGAAAGAGGGGCCGCAGACCGTCGTCGTCAACATCGACCTTCTGCTGGGCGCAGCCGAGGAGGCGCACGGCGACAGGATCGCCAAGGTGTTGAACTACGACGTCGTGCATGACGGGATCGTGGCGCTGGCGAAGAGCCGCCACTTCAACCTGCAGGAAACACTGGTCGAGGCGATCCTCGACCTTTGCCTGACCCAGCCCGGCGTGATCGAGGCCCGGGTCTCGACCGAGAAGCCCGACGTCTACAAGGATTGCCGCGTCGGCTACGAAGCGGTGCGCCGCCGCACCGCCGGCTGAGCCGGCGGTCCGCATGCCCGACCCGTCCACCGGAGCGCTTCGGCGCGCGACCCTGGTATTGCTTCTGGCGGCGCTGATCTGGGGTTCGATGATTCCGGTGCTGGCGGCATTGGCGGAACATTACGACAAGTGGCTGCTGTCGTGGTCGCGTTACGTGCTTGGCCTGCCGGTGCTGTGGCTCGCCGTCCTGTGCAGCACGCCTCCGGTCGCGTCACCGCGACCATTGCGGCCTGGCCGGCTGTTTCGCCTCGGTGCCGCGATGACGGCCTTCTCGGTGCTCTACACGTTCGGTGTTGCCAATGCCCACCCTGCGACTGCGGCAATCGTGCTGATGTGCGGGCCGATCTGGGCCACCATCCTGTCGCGCCTGCTGCTGCGCGCCGTGCCGCCGCCGGGCTTCTACGTCACCCTCGTGCTGGTGGTCTGCGGTGGCGTGCTGGTCGTGCTGGGAACGCCCGGACGGACGGCGGATGGCTTCGGCGTGGAGGGTGGCGAGGTTCTGCTGGTGATCGCCCAGCTTTGCTGGAGCTGGTATTCGATCCGCGCCCAGCAATGGCTGGCCGATCGCGGTCAGATGGCGCTGTCGGCACTGACCTCGAGTGTCGCCAGCGTGCTGCTGGCGGGCGTCTGCCTCGCCGTCTGGGCGACCCTCGGGCTCGACCTGCCGACGCGGGCTCCCACTCTGCTGGAAGGCGGCATGATCGTCTGGATTGGCGTGCTGGGTGTCGCCGTGGCGGTGCTGCTGTGGAACACCGGCGTGTCGCTGGTCGGCGTGCCGGTTGCCTCGCTGTTTTCCAACTCCGCCCCGGTGTTCGCCATCGGTCTCGCCGCCCTGATGGGCTTCGAGCCGAGCTGGCTGCAACTTGCCGGCGGCATCGTGGTGATGGGGGGCATCGCACAGCTCCAGATCCGCCAGATGCGGGCGGCCCGGGCCGTCGCGAGGGGCCGATGACGCGCAGCGATCGCCGTCATCTCCTGGGAGCTTTCGCTGCCATGATTTTCGTGGGCGCGAGCTGGGGCGCCAACGTGCCGGTGTCGAAGGTGATGCTGGAGCACTTCGACCTGATCCCGATGTCGGCGATCCGAACGGCGTCGGGTGCTGCCATCCTGGCGTTGCTGGTGGCGACGGTCGAAGGCATCCGCGGGCTGCGGATCGACGTCGGCCTGCGCCGCTTCGCCCTGCTTGGCCTCATGATGGGCGGCTTCTTCACGATCTATACGCTGGGCATCCAGTTCAGCAATCCGATCTCGGCGGCGGCCGTGCAGGTCGCGGGTCCGCTGGTCTCTGCCGTGACGGTGCGCCTGCTCACCGGCGCCCGTTTCGATCCCGGTTTCGCTACGGCGCTGGGGCTCACTCTGCTGGGTGGCGCCATCCTGGTTTCAGGCAGTCTCCTGGGCGGCGGTTCCGTCACCCTGGGTGGCGGCGAGATCGTGGTCCTGCTCTCCAACGCGCTGTGGACGCTCTACAGCCTCAAGGCGCAGTCGTGGTTCGACCGGGCGAGCCAGCTCCACCGAACCTACGTCGCGTCGCTGTCGGCCATGAGCTGGATGGTGATGCTCAGCGTCGTGCTGATCGGGCTGGGTTGGACGCGTTCGCCCTTCACCGTAACCGATCCCTGGGTGTGGACTCAGCTCCTGGCCATTGCGGTGTTCGCGAGCGCACTCGGTGGGTACTTCTGGAACGTGGGCGCCAGCCGCCTCGGGGTCGCCGTCGCTTCGCTCTGGGTCAACCTCGTCCCCTTCTTCGCCATATTGTGGTCAATGGCCTATGGCTTTATGCCCAATGCCTATCAGATCGCGGGCGGCCTCGTGGCATTGAGCGGCGTGGTTTATATGCAATGGCGCAAGCTGCAGATGACACATCGCTGAGATAGGCTTTCCGAACGATGACTGCTCCCAACCTCACGACGCCCGGCTGCAGCTGGATTTCGATCCCCGGCGCCGCCGATGAACGCGGTCAAGTGAATTTCCTGGCGTTCGACGGCAAGCTGGGCTTCACGCCGCGGCGCCTGTTCTGGCTGCATCACATCGCGCCCGGCCAGTGGCGCGGCCGCCACGGTCATCGCGAGTCGCACCTCGTCACCCTGATCCTGAACGGCGCCTGCAAGGTTCATCTGGACGACGGCCGGGTGAAGGAGACGGTGGTGCTCGACGACCCCGCCAAGGCGCTGCACATCGGCCCCCTCATCTGGCATGAACTCACGGACTTTGCGCCTCAGACGGTGGTGCTGGTCATCGCCTCGACGCTCTACGACGAGGGCGAATATTTGCGCGACTACGAGACCTTCAAGCGTGAAGCCGCAGGCAGGACGACATGATCCCGTTTCTCGACATGAAGGCGACCTATGCCGAACTGAAGCCGGAACTCGATGCCGCCTATGCCCGCGTCATGGAATCCTGCTGGTTCGTCCTCGGCAAGGAGGTCGAGGCCTTCGAGGCCGAGTACGCGACATTCTGCGGGACGAAGCACTGCGTCGGGCTCGGCAACGGGCTGGAGGCGCTGGAGCTGGTGCTGCGTGCCTGGGATCTCGGCCCCGGCGACGAGGTGATCGTGCCGTCCAACACCTATATCGCGACCTGGCTTGCCGTGACGGCAGTCGGCGCCACGGTCGTGCCGGTCGAGCCGACTCCGGCCGGCCCCAACATCGATCCCGACCGCATCGCCGCCGCCATCACGCCACGCACCCGGGCGATCATGCCGGTCCATCTCTACGGCGAGCCGGCCGACATGGACGCCATCATGGCGCTGGCCGACCGCCGGGGAATCAAGGTGATCGAGGACGTGGCCCAGGCGCAGGGCTCGAAGGTCCGCGGCCGGCGCGCCGGGGCCATCGGCCATGCCGGTGCCCACAGTTTCTTCCCGACCAAGAACATTGGCGCCTACGGCGACGGCGGTGCGGTCACCACCGACGATGCGGCGCTCGCCGAGCGGCTGCGCGTGCTGCGCAACTACGGCAGCCGGGTGAAGTATGTGAACCTCGAGCGCGGCTACAATTCGCGGCTCGACGAACTGCAGGCGGCCTTCCTGCGCGCCAAGCTTCCCAGGCTCGATGCCTGGAACGAGCGCCGCCGTATCGTGGCGGCGCGCTACACCGACAAGCTCGCAGGCATTCCGGGGCTCGGCCTGCCGCGGGCGCCGCAATGGGCCGAGCCGGTGTGGCATCTCTACGTCGTGCGCACGCCACGCCGCGCCGAACTGATCAAGGCGCTCGACAAGGCCGGCATCGGCTCGCTGATCCACTATCCGATCCCGCCGCACCTGCAGGAAGCCTATGCCGACCTGAAGCAGGGCAAGGGCAGCTATCCGCTGGCCGAAGAGCTGGCGGAGACAGTGCTCAGCCTGCCCATGGGACCGCATATGAAGCTGGAAGCGGTCGACGAGGTCGCGGCCACCGTCCGCGCGGCCCTAGGTTAGCGGCGTCACGCTACATCGAGCTGAACTCCGGACTCGACGAGTAGGCACCGCGGTAATTGCGCATATAGTCCCAGTAGCCGTCATAGGTTCGCCGATTTGACGGATACGAGTAGCTGTACGTCGTCGTCCGGTAGTAGCCGGGCGATGAGTAAACATAGCCCGGCGAATAGGCGTAGCTCGGCGAAGTCTGATAGCTGCTGCGCGCGTAGTAGGGATCCGACGCGCATCCTGCGACAGCCGCGGCAACCGCCGCCACCGTCACGATGCCAGTGACTGGTCTCATGGTGGTCCTCCTTTGCTGTCAGCGGACTCAACTCACTTGCCGGGCGATCGTTGCCTGCCGTTGTCGTGGGCAACACCCTTTGGCCACAATCGGTCCCGGCGGCCAACCTAGGCCGAGAGGCCGAGGCGCTCGCCGCGGTAGGCGCCGCTCATGACGCGCTCCCACCAGGGGCGATTGTCGAGGAACCAGCACACCGTTTCGCGCAGGCCGCTGTCGAAGTCGTGGCGGGGCCGCCAGCCGAGTTCCGTTTCGATCTTGCCGGCGTCGATCGCATAGCGTGCGTCGTGGCCGGGCCGGTCGGTGACGAACTGGATCAGCTTCTCGTGCGGGCGGTTGGGGCTCTCGGGCAGCATCTCGTCGAGCAGCCGGCAGATCGCGCGCACCACGTCGATGTTCCGCCGCTCGCTGTTGCCGCCGACGTTGTAAGTCTCACCCGGCCGGCCCTTGCGCAGAACCAGGGTCAGCGCCTCGGCATGGTCCTCGACATGGAGCCAGTCGCGCACATTCTCGCCCCTGCCGTAGACCGGCAGGCTCTCGCCGCCGAGCGCGCGCAGGATGACGAGCGGGATCAGCTTCTCGGGAAAATGATAGGGCCCGTAGTTGTTCGAGCAGTTGGTGGCGAGCGTCGGCAGGCCGTAGGTGTGATGCCAGGCGCGCACCAGGTGATCGGATGCGGCCTTGCTGGCGGAGTAAGGTGAGTTGGGCGCATAGGGCGTAGTCTCACTGAACTTGCCCGTGGCGCCCAGCGAGCCGAACACCTCGTCGGTCGAGATATGCTGGAAGCGGAAGCGCGCGCGCGCGGGCTCGTCGAGTGTGCGCCAGTGGGCGAGCGTCGCTTCCAGGAGCGTGTAGGTGCCGGTGATATTGGTTTCGATGAAGGGTGCGGCGCCGTCGATCGAGCGGTCGACATGGCTTTCGGCCGCGAGGTGCAGCACGGCATCGGGCCGCACTTCCTGGAAGATCGCTTCGAGCGCGACACGGTCGCAGATGTCGACCTTGAAGTGGCGATGGCGGTTGCTGGTGCGGGCTTCGGCCAGGGAGTCGAGATTGCCGGCGTAGGTCAGCTTGTCGACATTGGCCACCGACCAGTCGGTGTCGCGAATGATGTGGCGGACGACGGCCGAGCCGATGAACCCCGCGCCGCCGGTGATGAGAATCTTCATGGTCGGATGTTCCGGCGCGCGATCGCGCCGTCAGTGATGCAGGATCTGGCCCAGGAAGAGCTTGGTGCGCTCGTTCTGCGGATTGGCGAAGAACGACTGCGGCTCGTTCTGCTCGACGATCTCGCCGCGATCCATGAAGATGACGCGGTCGGCGACGGCGCGGGCGAAGCCCATTTCGTGCGTCACCACCATCATGGTCATGCCTTCGCCGGCCAGCTCGACCATGACGTCGAGCACCTCCTTGACCATTTCCGGGTCGAGGGCGGAGGTCGGCTCATCGAACAGCATTATCTTGGGCCGCATGCAAAGAGCGCGGGCGATCGCCACGCGCTGCTGCTGGCCGCCCGAGAGCTGCCCGGGGTATTTCAGCGCCTGCTCGGGTATGCGCACCCGGTTCAGCAGGCTCATGGCAATTTCCTCGGCTTCCTTCTTTGGCATCTTCTTCACCCAGATCGGCGCCAGCGTCAGGTTGTCGAGGATGGTGAGGTGCGGAAACAGATTGAAGGACTGGAACACCATGCCGACCTCGCGACGGATCGCCTCGATGTTCTTGACGTCGTTGCTGAGCGTCACCCCGTCGACGATGATGTCGCCGGCTTGATGTTCCTCGAGACGGTTGATGCAGCGGATCAGCGTCGACTTGCCGGAGCCTGATGGTCCGCAGATGACGATCTTCTCGCCTTCCTTCACGTCGAGATTGATATCGGACAGGACGTGGAATTGCCCGAACCACTTGTTGACGGCCTTGAGCTCGATCACCGAGGCGACGTTGGAGAGATCGCGGGCGGCTTTTGCGGCCATGGTCGTGCTCCCTGACAGCGCCTAGCGGCGCGTCCCCTTGTTGAGCTCGACCTCGAGATACTTGCTGTATCGCGACATCGAGAAGCAGAAGATGAAATAGACGAAGGCGGCAAACAGATAGACCTCACCCGGGAAGCCGGCCCAGTTGGGATCGACCAGAGCCTGGTTGGCGGTGTTGAGGAAGTCGAAGATGCCGATGATCAGCACCAGCGAGGTATCCTTGAAGAAGCCGATGAAGGTGTTGATGAGCGGCGGGATCACCACGCGCAGCGCCTGCGGCAGGACGATCAGCAGCGTTTTCTGCGGGTAGCTGAGGCCCATGGCGTCGGCTGCCTCGAACTGGCCCTTGGGCAGCGACTGCAGGCCGCCGCGGATGACCTCGGCGATATAGGCGCCGGCGAACAGGACGACCGCCACCTGGGCGCGCAGGAACTTGTCGATGGTGGTGCCGCTCGGCAGGAACAGGGGCAGCATGACCGAGGCCATGATCAGCAGGCTGATCAGCGGCACGCCGCGGATCAGCTCGATGAAGCCCACGCACAGGCCCTTGATCAGCGGCAGGTTGGAGCGGCGGCCGAGCGCCAGCAGGACGCCGTAGGGGAAGGCGAAGGCAAGACCATAGGTGGCCAGGATGATGGTCACCGGAATGCCGCCCCACAGGCTGGTCTCGACGTAGCTGAGCGGCGCAATGGCGAAGCTCCAGGCAGGCAGGACGCCGGCGATGCGCAGCGCGAGGCCGACGAGGCCGATGGCGGCGAGGGCGCGATAGGCATTCATTTCGCCAGCGTCGGCGATTGCCTTGCGCAGGCTCATGCCGATGCCGCCGACCGCGAGTGCGACGAAAAGAACGAGGCTGAGCGGGATATGGATCTGCCCGAACATCAGCAGGAACGTGATGAACGATCCCACGCCCCAGATGACGAGCAGCCGCCAGTTCCACATGCGCCGGTCGGCACTCGTGATCAGCATCGCCAGCATGGCGATGACCGCGAAGAACGGCCGCCAATGCTGTTCGTAGGGGAAGGACCCGAAGAAGATATAGCGCCACTTTTCCCGGATCAGCGCCCAGCAGGCGCCGCCGCCGCGGCACTCGGTGCCGGACGCCGCCGTGAAATTGGCGGTGAAGACCGCCCAATCGAGGAAGCTGGACAGGATCCAGCCGACGGCGACGATGAGCACCACGGTGGTGATGCCGTTGCCCCAGCTCGAGAACAGGTTCCTGCGCATCCAGCCGAGCGCGCCGGTCTCGTCGATGGGTGGGGCGAGTTGCCGGCGTTCGCCGCCAGGCAGGGCATCGTCGGACATGCTCAGCGCTCCGTCAGGGCGATGCGTTTGTTGTACCAGTTCATGAAGGCCGAGATCGACAAGCTCACCGACAGGTAGGCTGCCATGATGAGCAGGATGTTCTCGATCGCCTGGCCCGTCTGATTGATGGTGACATTGATCGACGCCACCAGGTCGGGATAGCCGATAGCGATGGCCAGCGAGCTGTTCTTGGTGATGTTGAGATACTGGCTGGTCATCGGCGGCACGATTACGCGCAGTGCCTGGGGCAACAGCACCAGCCGCATCGACTGGCTGCGCGACAGGCCGAGCGCCGCCGCCGCTTCGCTCTGACCCTTGTGCAATGCGAGGATGCCGGAGCGAACGATTTCGGCGATGAACGCCGAGGTATAGAGCACC
>JACPVT010000252.1 GCA_016191685.1 Rhodospirillales bacterium
ACGGTATTCCCGATGAGGGGCGGCACCTGCACCGCCGCCCGCGTCGGCCTGGGCGCCGTCGCCCCGACGGTGCTGCTGGTCGAGGCCGCCGGCAAGGCGCTGGTCGGCACCAAGCTCGACGCCAACGCGCTGGAGGCGGCGGCCGCGGCCTGCCGCGCCGTCTGCAAGCCGATCGACGACAAGCGCGGCACCATCGTCTATCGCACCAAGATCGCCGGCGTGCTGTGCAAGCGCGCCATCACCATCGCGGCCGAACGCGCCGGCAAGAACTGAGAGAGAAGCAGACAATGGCCAAGACACACGTTTCCACCACCATCAACGGCGAGCCGACCGAGTTCCTCTGCGAGCCCTCGCAGGCCGTGCTCGACGTGCTGCGCGACCAGCTCGGCCTCACCGGCACCAAGGAAGGCTGCGGCTCGGGCGACTGCGGCGCCTGCACCATCATGCTCGACGGCCGCATGGTCTGTTCCTGCCTGGTGCTTGCCACCGAAGCCGAGGGCAAGAAGATCGACACCATCGAGGGCATGGCCAAGGGCGACCAGCTCCATGCCTTGCAGAAGAAGTTCATCGAGTTCGCGGCACTCCAGTGCGGCATCTGCACCCCGGGCTTCCTGATGGCGTCCAGGGCGCTGCTCGAGCGCAACAACAACCCGACCGAGACCGAAGTCCGTTACTGGCTGGCCGGCAATCTCTGCCGCTGCACGGGCTACGACAAGATCGTCCGCGCGGTCATGGAAGTGGCCGCTGACATGAGGGAGACCGCCCGATGAGCAAGCAGAAGTACAAGTGGGTCGGCACGCGCCCTGATCGTCCCGACGGCGCCGACAAGGTGACCGGCCGCGCCCGCTTCGGCGCCGACTTCAACATGCCGGGCCAGCTGGTCGGCAAGGTGCTGCGCAGCCCGCACGCCCACGCCATCATCAAGTCGATCGACACCTCGGCCGCGGAAAAGCTGCCGGGCGTAAAAGCCGTGGTGACGGCCAAGGACTTCCCCGAGCAGCCCAACCTGATCGTTCCCACCGGCGAGATGCAGGTCAACCTGCGCGACGTCACGCGCAACGTCATGGCGCGCGAGAAGGCGCTCTATGAGAGCCATCCCGTCGCCGCGGTCGCTGCCACCACCGACGCCATCGCCAGCGCGGCGCTCGCCCTGATCAAGGTCGAGTACCAGGTGCTGCCGCACGTGATCGACGTCGCCGAGGCGATGAAGGAAGGCGCGCCGCTGCTGCACGACAACCTCATCACCGAAGGCGTGAAGCCGGTGCCGACCAAGCCGTCGAACATCGCCAAGCGCATCGACAATGTGAAGGGCGACACCGACGCCGGCTTCAAGCAGGCCGAGATCGTGGTCGAGCGCGACTACACCACCCAGCCCGTGCACCAGGGCTACATCGAGCCGCATGCGTGCCTCGCCAGCATGGCCGAGGACGGCCAGGTGCAGATCTGGTCGACCACGCAGGGACACTTCCAGGTCCGCGGCTTCTGCAGCCGGCTCTTGAACATCGAGACCTCGCAGATCCGCGTGACGCCGACCGAGATCGGCGGCGGCTTCGGCGGCAAGACCGTGGTCTATCTCGAGCCGGTCGCCGTGATGCTGTCGAAGAAGTCCGGCAAGCCGGGGAAGAGGGTGATGAGCCGCGAGGAAGTGGTCCGCGCCTCCGGCCCGGCGCCGGGCGGCACGGTCCACGTCAAGATCGGCGCCAGGAAGGACGGCACCATCGTCGCAGCCGAATGCACCATCGCGTTGCAGGCCGGTGCCTTCCCGGGCTCGCCGGTGGGTCCGGCGTGCTGGACCAGCTTCGCCTGCTACGACATCCCCAACATCAAGGTGATCGGCTACGACGTGGTGAGCAATCGCCCCAAGGTCGCCGCCTACCGCGCGCCCGGTGCGCCGATCTCGGCGTGGGGCGTCGAATCCACCATGGACATCCTGGCGCAGGAACTGCGCATGGACCCGATCGACCTCCGCCTCAAGAACGCCGCCAAGAAGGGCACCAAGACCAGCTACGGTCCGGTGTTCGACACCATCGGCTTCGTCGAGACGCTGGAAGCCGCCAAGAACTCCGAGCACTACAAGAGCAAGCCCAAGCCGGGCATGGCGCGCGGCGTGGCGGCGGGCTTCTGGTTCAACGTCGGCGCCGATTCGAGCGCCGCGGCGCACGTGGCCGAGGACGGCACGGTGACGATCATCTCGGGCAACCCCGACATCGGCGGCTCACGCGCCTCGCTCGCCCTGATGGCGGCCGAGGAGCTCGGCGTCGATTACGACAAGGTGCGGCCGGTGATCGCCGATACGAGCTCGATCGGCTTCAACTTCGTCACAGGCGGCAGCCGCGTCACCTTCGCCACCGGTCTCGCGGTGGTGAATTCGGTGCGCGACCTCGTCCGCGAGTGCAAGGTGCGCGCCGCCAAGACCTGGGGCGTCGATCCCGACGGCGTGATCTGGGAGAACGGCTGCGCCAAGCCCGCCGGCAGCAACGTCGGCGAGTTCGAGCCGCTGTCGCTCGCCCAGCTCGCCGCAACCGCCGGCAAGACCGGCGGGCCGATCAACGGCCACAACCAGCTCAATGCCCAGGGCGCGGGCCCGGGCTTCGGCGTCCACATCGTCGACCTCAAGGTCGACCGCGATACCGGCATCGTCGAGATCGGCCGCTACACCGCGCTGCAGGACGTCGGCACGGCGATCCATCCGAGCTACGTCGAAGGCCAGATGCAGGGCGGCGCCGTGCAGGGCATCGGCTGGGCGCTGAACGAGGAGTACATCTATAGCGCCAAGGGCAAGCTCGATAACGCGGGCTTCCTCGACTACCGCATGCCGGTCGCCTCCGACCTGCCGATGATCGAGACCATCATCGTCGAGGTCCCCAACCCGCATCATCCCTATGGCGTGCGCGGCGTCGGCGAAGTGCCGATCGTGCCGCCGCTCGCCACCGTGGGCAACGCCATCGCCCGCGCCACCGGCGTGCGCATGACCGACCTGCCGATGTCGCCGCCGCGCCTCAGCGCGGCGCTCGATGCCGCGACGCCGAGGATGGCGGCGGAGTAATCCGCCGCCCTTTGGGCGGCCCGACAGGCAAAAGGCCCGCACCGGGAAACCGGGCGGGCCTTTCGTTTGGCGCACTATCCAGCGCCGAAATTCTCGCAGCGAGAGCGTGGCGTCTCTAGCCGACGGTCTTCAGGTTCACGGCGGCCTCGCGACCGCGTTCGCTGGCGACCTCGTAGCTGACCTTCTGGCCTTCATTGAGACCGTTGAGGCCCGCGCACTCGACGGCACTGATATGGACGAACACGTCCTTGCCGCCGCCGTCCGGCTGGATGAACCCGAAACCCTTGGTGCCGTTGAACCACTTGACCGTGCCTGTAGCCATCGTCTGTATCCTAGTTGTGCGAGCAAGCCGTTAGGATGGCGGTGCGCTCGCGGCAGCCGCCGGCAGATAGGAACAGGGAGCACGAAGTAGGCAGACCCTGTCAAGCCGACGGGACCGTCACCTGCCACGCCACGGCCACATTGTATAAGGTCCCGCGAGCGTCCCGATCCCACGGAAATTGCCCGACAAGGAGCCTCCGAATGACCGCCCACAATCTCGCCGCACTCTGGGAAGCCCATTGCCGGTACGAATTCGAGACCCGTGACGTCGACGCCACCATGGCGACCATGGTGGCCGCTCCCTACGTCAACCACATCCCGACGATGACCGGCGGCGTCGGTCACGACGAGTTGAAGCGCTTCTACAAATACCATTTCATCGGCGGCAACCCGCCCGACACCGCGCTCGTGCCGGTCAGCCGCACGATCGGCACCGACCAGCTGGTCGACGAGATGCTGTTCAGCTTCACCCACACCAGCGAGGTCGACTGGATGCTGCCCGGCATCAAGCCGACCGGTCGCAAGGTCGAGATCCCGCTGGTCGCCGTCGTGCGCTTCGTTGACGGCAAGGTGGCGCACGAGCACATCTACTGGGACCAGGCGTCGGTCCTCGTGCAAGTGGGCCTGCTCGATCCGAAAGGCCTGCCGGTGGCGGGCGTCGAGACAGCGCGCAAGGTCGCAGACGAAAAACGCCCGAGCAACGAATTGATGCCACGCTGGTCGAGCAGCGCGGGCCAGCCGATCTAGGACACGGGGGTGCCCATGACTTCCTCTCGGCGATCGCTTCTCGGCGCCGCCGCCCTCGCGGCGGTCGCCGCCGTGGTGCCGCGCGGCATGCAGGCGGCCGGTGGCCAGAAAATTCTCCGCCTGCAGACGCGGCAGATCGAGGTCGGCGGCAAGGCGGCGACGCGCTACGGCGTCGCCCAGCCCTCCGGCGCCGTTGGCCTCAGCCTCGACGAGGGCGACACCTTCGACGTGCGGGTCGAGAACACGCTCAAGGTGACGTCGGGCCTCCATTGGCACGGGCTCAATCCGCCGTGGCGGCAGGACGGCGTGCCCTACATCTCGGGCCCGCCGATCGCGGCCGGGCAATCGGCCATCTACAAATTCCCGGCGCTGCCGGTGGGCACACGCTGGATGCATTCGCACTTCGGCCTGCAGGAGCAGGACCTGCTGGCGGCGCCGCTGATCGTGCGCGAAGCCGAGGCGATCAGGAGCGGCCGGCAGGAGGTCGTGGTCCTGCTCGAGGATTTTTCCTTTGTTCCCCACCTCTCTAATCAGTAACATAACCTCACCAATACTTCTTCCCCCAACGACCGCACCTTGGCCGATCCCCAGGTGGTCGACGTCGAGCGCGCGGGCGAGGTGCGGTTGCGCCTCATCAACGGCTCGGCTTCGAGCAACTTCACCATCGATCTCGGTGCCTACCAGGGCGTGCTGCTCACCGTCGACGGCAATCCGGTCGAGCCGCTGAAGGCCAGCCTGTTTCCGCTCGCCGTCGCACAGCGCGCCGACATCCTGGTCCAGTTGCCGGGCGACGGCCGAGCGGTGCCGATGCTGGCGCGCGGCGAAGGCCGGACGCTGCAGGCCGGCATCGTGCTGCGTCCACCCGGCGCCGCCGTGGCGAAGATTCCCCTCGAAGGCGCCGTCGCCGGACCGATGGTCGGACTGAAGCAGGAGGTTCTGCTGCGCGCCCTCAAGCCGCTGCCCGCGAAGAAGATCGACCGCTCCATTCCGGTCGGCCTCACCGGCAACATGGCAGGCTACACCTGGTCGATGCCGGTGCACGACATGATCGGCGCGCCGGTCACGATCGCGCGCGGCGAGCGGGTCGAGCTGGTGATGCAGAACGAAACGATGATGGCGCATCCCATGCACCTGCATGGCCATTCGTTCCAGGTGACGGAGATCAACGATCGCAAACTGGCGGGCGCCGTCCGCGACTCGATCCTGGTGCCGCCCCAGGCGACCGTGAAGGTCGAATTCGATGCCGACAATCCCGGCATCTGGGCCTATCACTGCCACAATCTCTACCACATGGCCGCCGGCATGTTCACGACCGTGGTCTATCGCGACTTCGGCTGATCGCACCGAATTTCGCTGAGGAATTGATGTCATCCCGAACGCAGTGAGGGATCTTTAAGGCCACAACAAAGATCCCTCACTTCGTTCGGGATGACACCGAGTGTGGAATCACGGGTGGATCGTCCCCTCAGAACGGGCTCCAGTTCAGCGCGAGCCCGGCGTCACCCGGCCGTAGGCGCCGCTTACCCGGCCGTTCCAGCCGTAGCCGACATAGCCGCCGACGGCGTCGTAGAGATAGTCGAAACCCTCGAAGAACATGCGGCCGGTGTTCACGAACACCCCGGGATCGCGCACGACCACCACCCGCTCGGGATGCATCGGATTGCCCCTGTCGCCGACCGCCAGCTGGAAGAAGGCGCCGGGGCCGCCCTGGCCCGGCATCCACATCTCGATCCGTGTTCCAGGCGGCACGCCCTCACCGCGCTCCAGAGAGCTGCCGGGCGGCGGCGACAGGAACATGTAGTTGATGCCGGTGTCGGGCAGCATGGTGC
>JACPVT010000253.1 GCA_016191685.1 Rhodospirillales bacterium
AGGTCGTAGGGCGCGATCCACTCGCTGATCGCGGTGGAGAAATACATCAGGGCCAGGAAGACCATCGAGACGACGGCCGGCCGGTGGCGGCGGAAGCGCCACCACATCAGCTTCCACTGGCCGGCCATGTAGTACTTTTCCTGATCGGCGGTCAGGCGCTCGGCGACGTAGGGATCCCACTTCTCCTGGCTGACGAAGTGCGGGGTGCGGCCAGATTGGGGGGCGCCAGGCGGCGGGGAGGGTTGATCGGTCATGTCCGCCTCACTTTTCCGAGGTGGCGCCGAAGCGGATGCGCGGATCGAGCGCGGCGAGCGCCAGGTCCGAGATCAGCATGCCGATGACCGTCAGCACCGCTACGAACAGCAGGAAGGTGGCGGCGAGATTGACGTCCTGGGTCTTGAGCGCGCCCAGCAGCATTGGGCCGGTCGTGGGCAGCGACAGCACCACCGAGACGATGACGGACCCCGAAATGACATCGGGCAGCAGCCCGCCGATATCGGCGACGAACGGGTTGATGGCGTGGCGCAGCGGATACTTGATCAGCAACTTCATCGGCGGCAGGCCCTTGGCCCGCCCGGTCACGACATACTGCTTCTGCAGTTCGTCGAGCAGGTTGGCGCGCAGCCGGCGGATCATGCCGGCGGTGCCCGACATGCCGATGACGATCACCGGAATGATCAGGTGCTCGGCGATCGAGACGAACTTGCCCCAACTGAACGGTTTGTCGATGTACTCCGGATCCATCAGGCCGCCGATCGACAGGCCGAAGTAGACCTTGCCGACATAGAGCAGCACCAGCGCCAGCAGGAAGTTCGGCACCGACAGGCCGACGAAGCCGATGAAGGAGGCGACGTAGTCGCCCATCTTGTACTGGTGGGTGGCGGCATAGACGCCGATGACGAACGACACGATCCAGATGAAGGCGATGGTGGAGGATTCCATGACCAGCGTCAGCGCCATGCGCTCGCCGATCAGTTCGGACACCGGCACGGTATCCTGGCAGCTGAGGCCGAAATCCCAGCGGAAGATGCCGCCGACCCATTCGAAGTAGCGCTGCCACAGCGGCTGGTCGAGGCCGTAGAGCGAGCGCAACTCGTCGGCGCGCACCAGCGCATCGGCGTCGCCGCGTGCCAGCAGCTCGTCGATCTGCGAGGTCACGCAATCGCCCGGCGGCAGATCGATGATGAAATAGACGAGGGCGCTGATGACGAACAGCGTCGGGACCATCAGCAGCACGCGGCGGGCGATGAAATTGAGCATGCTCAGGCGCCTCCCCGCGCGACGCGGACATAGTGCCCTGGCTCGGCCTCGGTCCAGAACAGTGATTCCTGCCCGGAGTCCCGGAACGGTTCCGGCCAGGCTGCCGGATCGGAGGCCTTGCCTTCCATCAACGCGCCGAGATCGAGCCGGTGGCGCGGGTCGGGCATCGGCACTGCCGACAAGAGCGCCCTGGTGTAGGGATGAAGCGGCCGGCGGAACAGCTCGCCCGCCGGCGCCAGCTCGACCAGGCGGCCGGCGCACATCACGGCGATGCGATCGGCGATGTAGTCGACCACGGCGAGGTTATGCGAGATGAAGAGATAGGTGAGGCCGAGCTGCTTCTGCAGGTCCTTGAGCAGGTTCAGGATCTGGGCCTGGATCGACACGTCGAGCGCCGAGACCGGCTCGTCGCAGATCACCATGTCGGGCCTCAAGGCGAGCGAGCGCGCGATGCCGATGCGCTGGCGCTGGCCGCCGGAAAAGGAGTGCGGGTAGCGGCTGAGGTGGCGGCGATCGAGGCCGACCATCTCCATCAGCTCGCTCACCATCTCGCGGCGGTAGGCGTCGTCGCCGATGCCGTGGATGATCAGCGGCTCGACCAGGATGTCATAGACAGTCATGCGCGGATTGAGCGAGCCGAACGGGTCCTGGAAGATGAACTGCAGCTTGGTGCGGAAGCGGTCGAGATCGTTGCCCTCGAGCATCATGACGTCGACCTTGCGGCCCCAGTCGTCGTAGACGACCCGGCCGGCGCCCTCGTTGGGATCGGCCGAGATGCCGCGCATCAGCATCTTGCTGAGCGTGGTCTTGCCGCAACCCGACTCGCCCACCAGGCCGAGGCACTCGCCGCGCTGGACGTCGAAGCTCACGTCATTGACGGCCCGTATCGTGCGCGTGGTGCCGCCACCCATCAGCGATTCGATCAACGTGTCGGCCTTGCGAATGCGGAAGGTCTTGCTGAGATGCCTGACCTTCAGCACCGGCGCGTCGGGGTTGAAGCTGGCCGTCGGCACGGTCTGGGCCTTCTCCTTGAGGAGATGGCCGGTCGCGGCGGTGATCTCGCGGATCGGCTGCAGCCGCTCGCCGGGCTTCATGTCGAACCGCGGCACCGCGTGCAGCAGCGCCTTGAGATAGGGATGCTGCGGGTCGCGGAAGATGTCGTGCAGGTCGCCCGATTCGACCACCTTGCCGCGATACATCACGACCACGTCGTCGGCGACGTTGGCGACCACCCCGAGATCATGGGTGATCATCAGCAGCGCCATGCCCAGTTCCTTCTGCAGATCCTTGATGAGCCGCAGGATCTGGGCCTGGATGGTGACGTCCAGCGCCGTCGTCGGCTCGTCGGCGATCAGGAGCGCGGGCCGGCAGACCAGGGCCATGGCGATCATGGCGCGCTGGCGGAGACCGCCCGAGAGCTCGAACGGATAGGTGCGCAACGCGCGCTTGGGATCGGGAAAGCCGACCATGCGCAGCATGTCGCGCGTCAGTTCGTCGATCTGCACGCGGCTCAGCCGGCGGCCGGACGTCTGGGCGGCCGCTTCGTTGATCTGGTCGCCCAGCGAATGGAGTTCGCTGAGCCGGCCGCCACCGTGCAGATCCACCGCCTCGCCGATCTGGTCGCCCACCGTGTGCAATGCCGACAGCGAGGTCATCGGCTCCTGGAAGATGATGGAGATCTGTCCGCCGCGGATGCGCCGGATCTCGGCGCCGGTGCGGTCGAGCTTGGCGATGTCGACCGGGCCGCCGCCGGCGCGCGGATCCTTGAACAGGATCGAGCCCGACGAGACCGTGGCGGTGCGCGGCAGCAGGCAGCCCGAGACCACCCGCCTCGGCGGCACGAGCCGCCCGCTCGACGATATCGTGAAAACCGTCGAGCGAGGAATCGACCTTCACCACCCGTCCCCCGGTCGAGCCGACACTCAGTTGCATCCAGCCGCCGGAGCGGTCGCGCTTGGTCGAGAAGTAGCTGAGCTTCAGGCGATCGAGCCGCGCCCACTCAACCACCGTGCCGGCCGGTCCATCGGCGCAAAGCGTATCCGGTCCGAGGACGTAGCGCGTCCGGTGCCTGAGCGCTGTGCGGGCCAGGAACAGGGCGAAAAGCAGGAACCCCGCCATCAGGACAAAGGCCAGCCAGCGATTGACGTCGAGCAACAGCAGGGGAGCGCCGCACAGCAGGACGCCCGCCGAGGCGCGCATATAGTCGGCCCACAGCGTCTGACGCGGATAGCGCAACTCGGCAGAACTCAAGCGCCCGCCTCCCCTCCCTCGGATTTCTTGGCGGCGAACAGCTCGTGCGCCGAACGCACGCACATGCCCGACATCGTTTCTGTTCTCTTCCAGAATGACCTTAGGAAATCCCACGCCCCGCCGTCCATCGCAAGATGGTGGCTGAGCAGGCCCACGGGCTCGCCGCCGCCGGTCCGCGCCCGGACGAGCGCTTGCACAAGAGACGAAAGGACGGCTTCCTCGCCGGCAAAGCCACGCCCTCCCTTCCAGTCCACCAGGTCGACATGGGTGTTGATCTGGCGCAGGCCGCGCACAGGCTCGACGCGGGCGCGCGCGCCGAAGGTCGAGAGCCCGGTGAAGCCGATCTCCGGCAGGGTCGGTACCAGGGCCGGCGCAATGCGGTTCCATGGCGGCACCATGACACTGAGCGGGCGATTGCCAAACAACCGTTCGAGCGCCAGCCAGCCCGTCCCGAGTTCGCCCAGCACGATCATGGCCGGGCGGTGCGGGCCGAGTTCGATCTTCTTTCCCTCGCCCGGCGTCGCATGATTGACGTGGGCGTAGCCATGCTGGAGCAGATCGACGCCGGGCTCCGCGGACAGGCGCTCCGCCAGGGCCGGCGTCGCGCGCGCCGGCACGATCGCCAGCGCCAGCGGCGTCGCGGTCTCGCGATGGATCTCGAGCAGTCGATCGAGTTCGACGCCGGCATCGACGGCGTCGTCGTCACGCCACCACAGCTCGGCGGTGCGACTGGCAGCACGCCACAGTGCGAGTTCGGCCTCGAGCGCCCGCCAATCACTCACGACGCCACCATCTGCCGGAGTGCTGCGACCGTGGCCGGCCCTCCGCGCGTGTCGACGGGCGGGAAGCTGCGGATCGAGGGGCCTGCCCATGCCGCGGCGACGGCGGCGGCCAGGGAGGCGGGAGACAGCCCGTCCGGCGGCACCGAGGCGACCATGCCGCGCGCGACGAGGAGGCGGGCGCGGTCGGCCTGCTCGGTCTCGCGCGCGGTGCCGAAGGGAACCAGCACGGCGCGGTCGGCATGGCAGAGAGTCTCGATCACGGTGTTGTAGCCGGCCTGGGAAATCGACAGCGCGGCGTTGGCCAGCAGCACGGGGAAGTCGTCCCGCGCCGGCTCGACGACGATGCCGGCGGTGGCGGCGTTCGCCAGGACAGCCTGGTCGGCGTCGGGCACGTTCGGCCCGACCAGCAGTCGCCAGCGCCGGTCGGCCAGCGGCGTCATCGGCCGGGCCTGGATGGCGGCATGCAGCAGCGGCGCGCCGACGGCGCCGCCGCCGGCCGACACGATGACCTCGCCTTTGCCTGCTTCGCCTTTGCCTGCCGCGCCACGCGGCGCGTGCGCCGGATCGGTGTCGGCGATGTAGCCCGTATAGAGCGCCCGCGTCTTCACCTTGTCCCAGGCCGGAAAACTCTCTTCAAAGCGTACGAGTGCGGGATCGGCATGGATCAGCAGGACGTCGAAGGCCTCGAAGGTCGCCACCATCTCCTCGACGCGGGCGGGCGAAGCCGAACGCCGCACCACGTCGCGCACCGAGGACACGTTCCACGGCGGCGACGGCAGATCCTGCGCCGCTTCGAGGAGCGGCAGCAGCTCGAAGCGGAGTTGCGTGCGGCCGAAGGGAAACTGCTCGGTCATCAGCACGTCGGGGGCCTCGGACCGGAACAGGTCGAGCAGGCGGCGCGTCCGGTCGGCGCGGAAGGTCTCGTCGAGCGGCGTGCCGTCAAGCCGCGCCAGATCCTTCAGCCGGGCATCGGCGGCCCGAAGTGGCGGCAACTGGTGGAAGCGCACGCCGTCGAGCATCAGCCCCTCGGTCGGTGCGCCGCCCGAGACCAGCAGGACATCGAAGCCACCTGCCGCCAGGGCGCGTGCCAGAGTCGCGGCGCGGCGGAGATGGCCGATGCC
>JACPVT010000254.1 GCA_016191685.1 Rhodospirillales bacterium
GATGCAGGTCCGCTACGACCTAGGCGGCGACGGCGGCGGCAACGCCGAGATAGCGACCGATGAGGAATGAAACGAAGACCATCGGCGCCCAGCTCACGACCAGCAGCATCGCCGAGAACATCCAGCCGACGCCGAGCATCTGTCGCGTGGTCACCAGGAACCAGTAGAAGAACAGACCCTGCAGGCCGAGCTTTATCAGTTGCCCGATCCCGGCCGGCGCCAGGAAGATGATCGGCAGGCATGCAACCACCAGGATCATGCCGGGCAGATTGATCCAGTTGAGGGCACCGATGTAGCGCGGGTAGCGATCAAGCCAGCCCTGGCGCCGGGCGATCTCGTAGAAGACCACCGGAAACAACAGCCACTCGACGACGTACTGCAAGATCTCGGCGAAGAAGATTTCCATCTCGTCGGCCGTTACCGTCACCTCGGAGTAGTCGACCAGCAGCTTGACGATGTGGAGCGGTGCGACCACCACCATGAGGCGGAACGAACGCAGGCAGGCTTCCATTGTATTGTCGAAATGGCCCGCCGCCGCCGGATCACGCCACAGAAAAGCCAGCGCACCCTGCACGCCGCGGGCGATTTCGGCGGCACTGAACATGGCCGGCCTTCAGGCCGCGAAGAAACGGTCGAGCACCGTCTCGTAGACGCGGGCCAGCGTCTTGAGGTCGGCGATCGCGCTCTTCTCGTCGACCTTGTGCATGCTCTCGCCGATCAGCCCGAATTCGATGACCGGACAGTAGCCGCGGATGAATCGCGCGTCCGATGTGCCGCCCGTGGTCGAGAGTTCCACCTGGACGCCGGTGATGTCGCGGATCGCGCCGGCGACAAGATCGCTCAGCGGTCCCGGCGGCGTATAGAAGGATTCGCCCGAGACCTCGACCTTGTATTCGACGACGCCGTTGCCGCCCACGCGGGCGCTGGCGCGATCGATGCGCTCCTGCAGGTGCGCCAGCAGGGTCTTCGAGGTCCACAGATCGTTGAAGCGCGTGTTGAACCGCGCCTGCACGGTGCCGGGCGCTATGTTGGTCGCCTTGTTGCCGACGTCGATGGTGGTGAACTGCAGTGACGTCGGCTGGAAGTGCTTGCTGCCCTCGTCGATCGGTTCGCGCACCAGCGCCTCGATCATCGCCGAAAGCCGATGCAGAGGATTGTCGAGCCTCTCGGGATAGCCGACATGGCCCTGCACGCCGCGCACCGTGAGGTCGACCGTCATGCTGCCGCGACGGCCGATCTTCATCATGTCGCCGAAGCGCCTTGAGCTGGTCGGCTCGCCGACCAGGCAGACATCGAGCTTCTCGCCGCGCTCGGCCAGCCGCTTCAGCATCTTGACCGTGCCGTTGACCGCCGGCCCTTCTTCGTCGCCTGTGATCAGGAGGCTGATCGCACCGCCGAAGTCGCGCCCACGCTTTGCAAGAAAGCGCGACGCCGCCTCGGTGAAGGCCGCGATCGCGCCTTTCATGTCGGCGGCACCGCGGCCGAATATGTAACCGCCGGACAATTCGGCGGAGAACGGTCCGATCGTCCACGACGACAGATCACCCACCGGCACGACGTCGGAGTGGCCGGCGAAGCAAAAATGGCGGCCGTTCGCCTCCTTGGGCTGACCGGCGCGGGCATAGAGGTTGGCGACGTCGTCGGTGCCGGCCTGGGAGAAATCCATGCGCTCGCAGCGGAAGCCGAGCGGCGCCAGGGTGCGTTCGAGCAGCTCCAGCGCGCCGGCCTCGCGCGGCGTCACGCTTTCGCAACGCACCAGCGCACGCGTCAGGTCGATCACGTCAATGACGTTGGGAGTGAGGGCGTCGGGCATGTCGGGACACTACATCCCGGCTCCCCCAAAGAGAAGGGCGCCGGCTCAGGACGAGCCGGCGCCCAGTCGATTTGAGAGGAAGATAGTCTTGTTGCTTATGAACCTCAGGCGACCATGCGGTCGGCTTCCTGCAGGTTGACCGAGACGAGCTGGCTGACGCCCTGCTCGGCCATAGTCACGCCGTAGAGACGATCCATGCGCGCCATGGTGACGCGATGGTGGGTGATGATCAGGAAGCGCGTGTCGGTGCGGCCGGCGATGTCCTGCACCAGGGCGCAGAAACGCTCGACGTTGAGATCGTCCAGAGGCGCGTCGACCTCGTCCAGCACGCAGATCGGCGCCGGGTTGGTCATGAACACGGCGAACAACAGCGACAGAGCCGTCAGCGCCTGTTCGCCGCCCGACAGCAGCGACATCACCTGCAGCTTCTTGCCCGGCGGGCTGGCGTGGATCTCGAGGCCGGCCTCGAGCGGGTCCTCCGACTCGGTGAGGCGAAGCTCGGCCTTGCCGCCGCCGAACAGCTTGGTGAAGAGCTGCTGGAAATGGCCGCTCACCTGCTCGAAGGCGACGAGGAAGCGCTCGCGGCCTTCGCGGTTGAGGCTCTGGATGCCCTGGCGCAGCCGGCCGATGGCGGCGACCAGATCGTCGCGCTCGGCCGTCATGCCGGTGATCTGCTGTTCGAGCTCGTTGGCCTCTTCCTCGGCCCGCAGGTTGACCGCGCCCATGGTCTCGCGCTCGTGGACCAGACGCTCGAGACGATGTTCGGCCTTGTCGATCTCGGGCAGCTCCTCGAGCGACTGGACTTCGGCTAGGGCCAGCACGCCGTCGGGCTCGCAACGCAGCCGCTCGACAATGCGTTCGACCACGGCCTCGCGATCCTTGGTCGCCTGCTCGACCTGACCCTCACGCCGCACCCGGCTTTCGCGCGCGCCGGCACGTTCACCTTCGGCCTGGCGCAAGGCCTTGTCGGCCTCGCCGAGCCGCGTCTCGCCCACGGCCAGCCGATCGGCCGCCTGCTGGCGATTGACCTCGGCCTTGGCGATCTCCTCGCCCAGCGCCTCGCGCTTGGCCTCGATCTCGGCGGGCTTGGCCTCGAGCTCGGTGATGGCGCCGGCGATCTGGTCGCGGCGTGCGTCGAGTTCGACGATCTGGCCGTCGGCATCGGCCAGACGCTTACTCCAGCCGGCATGCTCCTGGGCGATCTGGCCGAGACGTTCGACGCGCATCGCCGCTTCGCGGGCAAGGCGGTCGCAGGTCCCCTCGGCATCGACCAGGGCGGCGCGCAGCTCGGCGATGCGCACGCGCAGCGCACCGGCGGCGACGCGATCTGCCTGGGTATCGGAAATTGCCGACAACCGGGCCTCGCGGAAGGTGCGGCGCATCTCGGCGTCGGCGATGTCGCCCGCAATCTCGACCTGCAGTTGCTCGATGCCCGTGAGCCGCGTGCGGAGCTGGTCGGTGCGACGTGCCACCTCGGTGTGGCGGTCGCGTGCCGCGGCGGCGGCCCGCTCGGCGGCGGCGATAGCGGCCTGGGTGGCGCGCTCGGCAGCACTGGTTGCCTCGCTTGCCTCCTGGGTCTTGCGGCGCGAGGCCTCGGCCACGTCGCGCTCATGCTGTCGGGCCTGCTCGACGCAGGTCCGTTCGGCGTCGCGGGCGGCGGCGAGCCAGCCCGCTTCGGCGTCGACGCGGGCCTGTTCGGCCGTCTGTTCGAGCACGACAGCGTCGATCTGCTGGCGAAGGTCGGCGAGACGGTTGCGCTGGCTCAGCCGCACGGCGGCGCTCGACGGCGCGCCGGCGCGCATCGTGTAGCCGTCCCAGCGCCACACCGCGCCTTCGCGGGTGACGAGCTGCTGGCCGGGCTTGAGCGCCGCCTGCAGCGCCTCACCGGTCGCATCGTCGGCAACGAGACCGATGAAGGCGATGCGGCGGGCCAGTTCCGGCAATGCCTTGACGTGGACGCCAAGTGGCGTCGCGCCTTCGGGCAGCGCCGGTGCATCGGCCAGCGGCTCGAGCGGCAGCCAGTGAATTGGCGCGCCTCGATCGGACGATGCCTCGAGCTCATCGCCGAAAGCGGCACCCAGCGCCTTCTCGAAACCGGGCTCGACGCTCAGCGCATCGAGCAGCGGCGGCCACAGTGAATCGGCCGCCGACTTCAGCGCCGCGGCGACACCGGCCTCCTCGGCACGGAGCTTGGTCAGCCGCGCATTGGTCTTCTGCACGATCTCGGCGGCGGTGGCGTGACTCGCTTCGGCCGCCTGGCGTTCGGCGGCGCGGGCGCGCTCCATGTCGATGCGCTCGGCTTCGGCCTTGGCCACGGCCGCGCGCGCCGCGTCCGATTCGTAGCGCGCCGCCTCGCGGGCGTTCTCGATCGCCTCCTGGCCCTGGCGCTTGGCCTCCTCGAAGGTGGCCCGCGCGGCGTCGAGCTCGGCCTCGACGTCCGACAGCGCCGGCAGGCCGGAAAGTTCGGTTTCGACCTGGCGATGCTGGGCCGCGATTTCCTCGGAGCGAACCGCCATCCGGCGCAGCCGGTCCTGCAGTTCGGCGATCTCGCGGCCGACGCTCTGGCGCAGTGCCTCGTCGTCGGCGATCTGGGCGGTCAGCCGGTCGTGCTCGGCCTCGGCGGTGGCGGTATCGGTCTGCGCGGCATCGCGGGCACGCTGGGCTGATGCGGCGCGATCTTCCTCGCCCACCTGCTCCTGTTCGAGGCGGGCGCGCTGGCCGTCGAGGTCGGCGGTCGCGGCTTCGGCGTCACCCTTGCGGCCGCGCTCGCGCTCGAGGTCGGAGTCGGTCTGCCGCAGGCGGGTCTCGGCGTCCTGCTGGGCCTGGGCGACCCGCTCGGCCTCGGCAGTGAGTGCATCGTGCGCCACGCGCAGGCGCTGAAGGGCCGCGGCTGCCGCGGCTTCGTCGTTGCGCAGCGGCGGCAGCGAAGTCGCGGCTTCGGCCTGCGCCGTGGTTGCAAGCCCGACCAGACGCGTGAGATCGGCCACCAGGGCCTCGGCCTCGCGCAGGCGCTCACCCGAGTTGGCGAGGTCGCTCTCGGCGGCGGCAAGTTTCAAGGCCAGCACCGCCGCTTCGGCGCGGCGAATGTGGTCGGAGAGGTTGCGATAGCGGCTGGCCTGGCGCGCCTGGCGCTTGAGGCCCTTGTGCTGCTCCTCGAGGGCCACCAGCACGTCCTGGACGCGCGCCAGATTCTGCTCGGCGGCGCGCAGGCGCAGTTCGGCCTCGTGGCGGCGGGCATAGAGGCCGGTGATGCCGGCGGCCTCGTCGATGATGGTCCGCCGGTCGGCCGGCTTGGCGTTGATCAGGGCGCCGATGCGCCCCTGGCTGACCAGCGCCGTCGAACGCGATCCCGTTGCCGAATCGGCAAACAGCGTCTGCACATCGCGGGCGCGGATCTCGCGGCCGTTCACCGAATAGGCCGAACCGTGGCCACGCTCGATGCGGCGCACGACATCGAGCTGGTCGGTATCGTTCACCATGGCCGGCGCGGTGCGGGTCTTGTTGTCGAGCGTCAGCATCACCTCGGCGATGTTGCGCGCCGGCCGCGTGCCGGCACCGGCGAAGATGACATCCTCCATCTCGCTGCCGCGCATCTGCTTGGCCGAGGTCTCGCCCATTACCCACTTGAGCGCCTCGACGAGGTTCGACTTGCCGCAGCCGTTGGGGCCGACGATGCCGGTCATGCCGGCCTCGATGGCGAGCTCCGTCGGGTCGACGAAGGACTTGAAGCCGGAGAGCCGGAGCTTGTCGAACTGGACCATCTACACCACGCTTGCTGTGACTATTTGACGAGTTTGGCGAGCGCGGCGTCGAGATCCTCGATCGAACGCGACCCGCGATAGAGTTGGCCGCCGATGAAGAGTGTCGGCGTCGCATTGACGCCGAGCGCCTCGCCGCTGCGATAGTCGTTGAGCACGGCGTTCATCATGGCCTCGTTGGCGAGGCAGGCCTTGATCTCGGCCTCGCCCAGGCCTGCGATACGAAGCGGCTTGGCGAGTTCGGCGATCGGATCGGCGCCCGTCGCCCACTGCGCCTGGCCGCGGAAGATGATGTCGAGGACGCCGAAGTAGCGGTCGTTGCCGGCGCATTCCGCGATCTGGGCCGCCTTGACCGCCACCTGATCGAGCGGGAAGTCGCGATAGACGAGCTTCACCTTGCCGGTGTCGATCCACTTCTTCTTGAGGTCGGGCAGGATCTGGGTGTGGAAGTGGGCGCAGTGCGAACAGGTGAGCGAGGCGTATTCGATGATGGTGACGGGAGCCTTGGGATCGCCCAGCACATGGTCGCCCGGCTGGACCGCCATCAGGGCGGTCTTGTCAGGGGTGCCCGCCACGGCGACCGGCGTCGGGCCCGGCGCCGGGGGACGCGTGCCGAAATAGACGCCAGCCACGATCGCAGCCACCGCCACGACGCCGCCGGCGACAATCAAGATATTCCGCATTCCGTCTTCCTCTCCACTACATCTTGGGAATTTCACCTGTGGGGAGTCAAACGATTACCGCCCCACCTGGCGTAAAATTGCTGCGATGGCGTCGGGTCCCCCGGGATTCAGGTAGTTTTCCTCGTTGATGAACAGGGTCGGCGTCGACGTGACCCCGAGCGCCCGGCCGGTCTGCACATTGAACAGGACTTTGTCCAAAGCGCGGTCGTTGGCGTAGCAGGCCTCAGCCTCCGCCGGGGTCATGCCCTGCCCCGCCAGGACCTTGACCATGTCGGCTTCGGGATCGGTCCCCGTCAGCCAGTCGAGATGGCCACGGAACAGGGCCTCCACGGTGGCAAAAAACCTGTCTGGCGCGACGCATTCGGTGAGCTGGGCGGCCCGCGTGGCCACGACATCCGAGGGGTAGTGACGGTGGATCAGCCGCAGCCGGCCGGTGTCGATCCATTCCCGCCGCAGGGTCGGCAGCGCGCCGATGTAGAAGGTGGCGCAGTGCGGACAGGTGAACGAGAAATAGGCGATCAGCGTATTGGGCGCGTCCGCCTTGCCCAGCATGTGATCGTCCGGCAGGGGTTCCAGCAGCTTGTGGCGCGGCAGCTCCTGGGCACCGAGATCGTCGGCCACGAACAGGGCCCCCAGCGCCGCCGCCAGGACGCCGCGCCGGTTCACCACCCGCGCACCCAGCCGCGTGAGCGCTGCCCTGAGATCGGGGTCCTGCACGGCGGCGGCCCGGGCCGCGACCTCGGTCACGGTCCGCGGATCGGGCGCCGGGATCGGGCGCGGCGGCGGCGACACGGCGATGGTGCCCTGAACCAGCCGGATGTCGTCGATCATCCTGTGGCCGAAATAGGCATTCACCCGCTCGACGATCTGGCCGGTCTGGTGCTGGACTTCGAGCGCCGCGGCCCCGGAAACGCGCAACCGCAAGAGCTTGCCGCCCCCGGTCGAGCTTCGGGCGCCGCGACCGGCCAGCAGGGCGTCGGGGCGGGTGGTGCGGGCAAGGTCGGGGCCGACGACGGCCGACCATTCGGCGCGCAGGCGCGCGATCGAGGCGCCGCGGCCTTTCGCCATGCCGGACGCGAGCCGCTGGGCCAGACCACCGATGGCACGGAAGCCGTTTTCCCGCATGGACCCTTTCAAACTCCGCTCCTTATGGTAGGCCACGACCTCTCACATGGCCATGACTCACGCCCCCAATCATGCCGGCCGGTTGCTCGCCTGGTACGACCGACATCGTCGCACCCTGCCGTGGCGCGCGTCGGCTGGCGCGCGCACCGAGCCCTACCTGGTGTGGCTGTCGGAGATCATGCTGCAGCAGACCACCGTGGCCACGGTCGGCGACTATTACCGACGCTTTATCGAGCGCTGGCCCACCGTCGAGGCGCTGGCCGCCGCGCCGCTCGACGACGTGCTCTCGGCCTGGGCCGGGCTCGGCTACTACGCCCGCGCCCGCAATCTTCATGCCTGCGCCAAAGCCGTCGCGGCCGATCACAACGGCCGCTTCCCCGAGGATGAGGCGGGATTGCGCGCGCTGCCCGGCATCGGCCCCTACACCGCCGCCGCCATCCGGGCGATCGCCTTCGACCACAAGGCCTCGGCGGTCGACGGCAATGTCGAGCGGGTGATCGCCCGCCTGCAGGCGATCGAAACGCCGCTGCCCGACGCCAAGATCGAGATCCATGCCCGTGCCGCCGAACTGGTGCCCGCCGGGCGCGCCGGCGACTACGCCCAGGCGATGATGGATCTCGGCGCCACGGTGTGCACGCCGCGCAAGCCGCTCTGCGTCATCTGTCCGCTCGGCCGCAGTTGCCGCGCGCTGAAGCTCGGCATCGCCGAGACCTTGCCGCGACGTTTACCCAAGGCCGAAAAGCCGACCCGCCGCGGCCTCGCCTTCGTGCTGGCGCGCAAGGACGGCGCCATCCTGCTGCGCAAGCGGCCGGCCAAGGGCCTCTTGGGCGGCATGGACGAGGTGCCGTCGAGCCCATGGCGCGAGGGCAGGTTCGTCGCCGCCGATGCCCTGGGCGACGCGCCGGTGCCGGCGCGCTGGATCATCCTCGACGGGCTGGTGCGCCACACTTTTACGCACTTCCACTTGGAACTGAGCGTGGCGCGCGCCACCGCCACGACCGATCGCCTGGCCCGGCTGCTGCCCGGCAGCGCGTGGTGCACGCTCGATCTCCTGGACGAGCGCGCGCTGCCCACCGTGATGCGCAAGGTGATCGAAAAGGCCAGCCTGGCCTAGTGTCACACCAGTTGAGACCCTGCGGCACCACCTCGGGCGATAGCGGATCGTCGAGACAGTCCTCGGATGCCGAGGCTTTTTCCCGACGCCCCGGTGTCGGGAAAATCCTGTCGGGAAATTCAGGGCATTGATCGGCAAGGCTTTTCGCCGGTCGTTTTCCGACACCTGCGTGTCGAAGAATGCGAGCCGTGTCGGAAAATCTCCTTACGCCGGGCGGGGCCTGGACAAAGAAAAAGGCCAAAGAAAAGGCCGACGCGGATTAAGCGTCAGCCTGACACACTTGCTAGCACGAACCTGCTGAACCTGCTCATCACATCTTCGTGAGCGGATGCTGGCAGTGCCAGCACCCGGCCCGCGCCGACGCTAGATGAGGTTTGGCTTCGGCAGGCTCGTGGGGAGGATCTCGATCACCGAGTAGCCGTCCCGCTCGAGCGAAACCGCCTGGAGCTGGGCTTCCTTGAGCGTCGAGTAGGCGATGCCGATGCGGCGGCCGCCCTTGGGCTTCTCCACCCAGACCATGTGTTTGCCGATTGCTGCTGTTGTCATGGCGGAGCCTATACAGGCAAACGCCGGCACAAGCGAACAAAGCCGGTGAGCACGCGCCAAACCTGCCATTCGCTGTTCTTGACAAGAAATGAATTTGAATTCATTTCTTCGCATATGGCCTACCGGCGCACCGAACGGGTCCAGGAACAGCTTCAGGACAAGCGCGACCGCATCCTGCAGGCGGTCCGCGCGGTCGTGAACGAAGTTGGCTTCCGCGGCGCCCAGGTGGCGACCGTAGCCGAAGCAGCGGGAGTGGCGACCGGCACGGTCTACCGGCATTTCCCGTCCAAGGGCGAGTTGTTCGCCGAGGCGCTGGCCCTGAATGCGGGCCATGAAGTCAGCGTCATGCAGGCCGTGGCTGACAGCGAGGGAACGGCCACGGCCCGGCTGGCCGACGCGATACGCGTGTTCGCGCTCCGCGCCGTGCGGGCACGGCGGCTGGCCTGGGCGATGATCGCCGAACCGGCCGAGCCCGAAGTCGACGCCGCCCGCCTGAAATCCCGTCGCGCCTTCGCCGACGTGCTGCAGGGCCTGATCGAGGACGGCATCGCCGGCGCCGAGTTCCCGCCGCAGAACGCCCGCATCGCCGCCGCCGGCCTGATCGGCGCCCTGACCGAGGGGCTGGTCGGCCCGCTGGCGCAGGATGCGGAAGCGCCGCCCAACGCCTTGTCCCTGTCGCGCGAGATCACCGCCTTCTGCCTCCAGGCCGTCTCCGCCCGTCCTTACGAGGAGTCCCGATCATGACCATGACCGACACCGCGGCTCCCTATTGGCAGCCCCTGTTCCAACGCCTTCTCGGCGAAATGGACGGACGCACCAGCCCCGACTGGCAGGCCGACGAGACGGGCCTCGATCCCACCCTCTACATCGATCCGACGCGCTTCGCGCGCGAGCGCGAGCGCCTGTTCCGCCTGATGCCGCTCTGCCTCGGTCCGGTCGATCAGCTGCGCGAACCCGGCAGCGCGATGGCGCGCGAGATCTGCGGTGTGCCCGTGCTGATCACGCGCACACGCGAGGGCCACGTAAAGGTGTTCCTGAATGTCTGCCGTCATCGCGGGGCGCGGCTGGTCGTCGATGAAGGCGAACCTTGCCGGCGCCAGAGCCTGGTCTGTCCCTATCACGGCTGGACCTACCGCCTCGACGGCTCCCTGGCCGGCCTGCCGCGCGCGGAAGCCTTCCCGACGGTCGACAAGCACATGCTCGGGCTGCGCCAACTGCCGTCAGAAGTTCGGCACGGCATGATCTGGGCGGTGCTCGATCCGGCCGCGCCCGCGCCCGACATCGCGGCATTCCTCGGCCCGCTCGACCGCGATCTCGATGCGATCGACCTCGGCGGCCATCGTCTCTATCGCCAGCACGCCATCAAGCGCGCCGCCAACTGGAAGCTTATCGTCGAGGCGTTCCTCGAGATCTACCATCTGACGCGCCTTCACGCCGGCACGATCGGGCCATTTTTCGCCGACGCGGTCTCGGTGAGCGACGCGGTCGGCCCGCACATCCGCTTCCTCGCGGCGCGCGAGCGCACGGCCGAGATCCGCGAGCTGCCGCCCGAGCGCTGGAGCCCGCAGCATCACGGCACGCTGGTGCACTTCGTGATGCCCAGCAGCCTCTTCATCTACCATCCCGACTACATCAGCCATCTCGGCCTGTTCCCGAGCGCGCCGGACGAGACGCTGTTCGTGCATTCCATGCTGACGCCGGACGTGCCCGAGGACGACAAGGCGGCGGCGCACTGGGCGCGCTCGTTCGAGCTGATCGACGGCGGCGTCTTCAACAGCGAGGATCTGCCGACCTGCGAGCAGATCCAGCGCGGCATGGGCAGCGGCGCCAATGAGCGACTGATCGTCGGCCGGCTGGAGCAGAACCTGCGGCGGTTTCACGTCAGTTTAGATGCGGCGCTGGGGTAGAGTGGAATGGACTCGGGTCGAGATTTCTTCGGGACCGCGAGCGTCTCGCTCGCTCATGAGCGAGCCAGAGGCTCGCGGTCCAGAAGACAATGATACTTACACCACTCCAGATAGCCTCGCGAACACCTTGTCTGAGAGCTTGAGCGCGGCCGCGCCAAGATTCTCGTGCAGGTGATCGACCGAGGAGGTGCCCGGGATCAGGAGGATGTTGGGCGCGCGGTGAAGCAGCCAGGCGAGCGCCACCTGCTTGGGCGTCGCACCGAGTTCGCCCGCCACATCGGAAAGGACCGACGACTGCACCGGCGTAAAACCGCCGAGGGGAAAGAACGGCACGTAGGCAATGCCCTGCTTCGTGAGCTCGTCGATCAGAACATCGTCATCGCGATGGACGAGGTTGTAGTGGTTTTGTACGCAAACGACCTTCGCAATGCCGCGCGCCTCGGCGACTTGCGCGGACGTTGCGTTGCTGACGCCGAGATGGCGGATCAGACCCTGTCGCTGCAACTCCGCGAGCGCGGTGAACGACTCCTCGATCGATCCTTCGCTCGGCCCATGGTCGCTTCCCATGATGATCCGCAGATTGACGACGTCGAGCGCCTGGACGCCGAGGTTCCGAAGGTTGTCGTGGACGGCGCGGGTGAGATCCTGGGGCGTGAACGCCGGGATCCACGAGGCGTCACTGCCGCGCACGGCACCGACCTTCGTCACGATCACCAGCCCGTCCGGATAGGGATGGAGAGCCTCGCGGATCAGCTGATTGGTGACGTGGGGGCCATAGAAATCGCTGGTGTCGATGTGATCGACGCCGCGCGCCACCGCCTCGCGCAGAACGGCGACCGCGGCGCCGCGATCCTTGGGCGGGCCAAAGACCCCGGGGCCGGCGAGCTGCATCGCGCCATAGCCCATGCGCTTCACGGCTCGATTGCCGAGCGCGGATGCGCCTGAGGCGGTGATGTCGGTCATGAAAACCTCCGAAGCTGAACAAACCGACATATGGCTATGGCGTATCCGAACGATAATCCTGCCTAATCGGAACGGGCTGTGCGAAAATATGCACAATGGCAACGGACCTGAACGATCTCTCGGCCTTCGTGGCAGTCGCGCAAGCCGGCGGATTTCGCGATGCCGCGCGGTTGGGTGGCGTCTCGGCTTCCAGCCTGAGCGGGGCGGTAAGGCGGCTGGAGGCGAAGCTCGGCATGCGCCTGCTCAATCGCACGACGCGCAGCATCGCCCCGACCGAGGCGGGTGCCCGCCTCCTCGAGCGGCTGAGGCCGGCACTTGGCGAAGTCGAGGCGGCCATCGACATCGTGAACGCCTTTCGCGACCGGCCAGTCGGAACACTCAGGCTCAATGTGCCGGGCGTGGCGGCGCACCTGGTGCTGCCCTCGATCGTGCCGTCGTTCCTGAAGGCCTATCCGGACATCCGGCTGGAAGTCATCGTCGAGGACAGCTTCGTCGATGTATTGGCGGCGGGCTGCGACGCCGGGATCCGCTACGACGAGCGGCTCGAGCAGGACATGATCGCGATCCCGATCGGCCCGCGCGTCCAGCGCTTCGCCACCGCCGCCTCGCCCGACTATCTGAAGGCGAGCGGCCGGCCGCGGCATCCTCGCGATCTTCTCAAGCACGCCTGCCTGCGCGGACAGTTCTCCAGCGGCGCGATGCCACCCTGGGAATTCGAGCGCGATGGCGAAGTGGTGCGGGTCGACCCCACCGGACCGTTGGTGGTGCGGATCGGCGCGGCGGCGGACCTCGCGGTCAGCTCAGCCGTCGCCGGACTCGGCATCGTCCACATCTTCGAAGAGTGGCTGCGTCCCCATTTCGACAGTGGCGCGTTGGAGCCGGTGCTGAAGCCCTGGTGGCAGAGCTTCTCGGGACCTTTTCTCTACTATCCCGGCCGCCGCCATCTGCCGGCGCCGCTTCGCGCCTTCGTCGATTTCATCAAGGCTTAGGGCGAGCAGACCTACTCCTCGAAGCGACCTGTGGCGTCGCGATTGCGCTCGTACCGTCTCTTGAGCGGAAACGGCGGCAACCAGGACTCGCGACGGACGGTCCAGAGTTCGTAGGTCGGCGTCAGCTGGTCGGGGGCATCCAGGGCGCCCAGGTTCACGCCGATTTCGTCTCCGCCGCGCCCGAAAACGGGCGAGCCGCAGCGAGGACAGAAGGACCGCCCGGCATAGTCGCGTGATTCGCCCTCGATCGTCACCGCATCCTGCGGGAACCACGCGGAGCCGTGAAAAAGGGCGCCGTGATGCTTGCGGCAGTCGAGACAGTGACAAAGGCCGACCCGGTAGGGGCGTCCCGACGCCACAATCCGGACGTTGCCGCACAGGCAACCACCAGTGAATCGCTCCATGCTGCGTCTCCTCTGGGCTTCGACTCAATCATAGCCCCTCGCTCAGGACTGCGCGCGGAGGTCGAAGTGGAAAACCTTCGAAATGATCTGCCAGCGACCCTCGACGAAGACCAAGGTCAGGAGATCGCTGAAGAATTTGGCGTCGATGGCGCATTCGACGCGGGCGAAGGCCGTCACCGGCCCGGCGAACTCGATGGCGACGATGCGGTCGGCGCGCACCTCGTTGCGGCTCGCCGGTGACGGCCGCGCATCGACGATCGGGAAGTACTCGTCCATGCCGAGATGGACGAGCGTGCCGTCCGTCGCGCAGACATAGTGCGCCTTGGGGTGGAACACCGAGCGCAACAGGGCGGTGTCGCTGTAGTAGAGGCCATCGAAATACCGGCCGAGAACGGCGGCGACAGCGGCGAAGTTCGTATCCATCGGCGCAGGCTAGTCGCGGATGGTAACCTTTGTATATGTCATAACCATATGTTACTTCATTTTCAGATAACCTCCTGGTAACCGGCAAAAACGGCGATGGCGCTCAAGGTACGGAAGAACAAGTCACCCGCTCCGCCGCCCACCTGTCCGGTCGGCGAATGCATGGCGCTTCTGGGCGGGGCGTGGACGCCGAACGTCGTCTGGTATCTCAGCGGCGGGCCGCGCCGCTTCGGCGAACTCAGGATCGACATGCCGCCGATTTCGCCCAAGATGCTGAGCGCGCGGCTCAAGGCTCTCGAATCGAAGGGTGTCGTTCAAAGAGTTGTCGCCCCGACGTCGCCGCCGTCCGTGGAATATTCGCTGACGGAACTGGGTCGGGAACTGGTGCCCGCGATAAGCGCGATCGTGGCGATCGGCCTGAAGCTGAAAAAACGGCGGAGCGACGGCAAGGGCATGACCGATTTCGAGCGCGCCCCGGATGGCCGCGTCGCTCTGGTCAAGATCGAGAAGAAGGCCCACCCGAACCGTTTGGCGCGCCTGCGCGGCCATGCCGGCAAGGGCCTGAGCACGGCCGAGATCATGGCCATGACGCGCGGCGAGCGCTGACGTGACTCTGGTCGAAGGTTTGCCGCTACTCACGCGCAATGCCGGCCACTATCGCAGTTACTTTCCGGAGGCCGCGCTGATCGCACTGCCGGCCTGATCGCGCTTTTCTCAGGCGGTCGCCGCCTTCGGCTGCAGCAAATCCCACAAGGTCCCGTAAAGGTCCTTGAACACTGCGACAGTGCCGTAGCTTTCTTCCTTCGGTTCGCGGACGAAGACGACGCCCTTGCTACGATAGGCAGCGTAGTCGCGCCAGAAATCGTCGGTGTACAGGAAAAGGAAGACGCGCCCGCCGGTCTGGTTTCCGATGCGCGACGACTGCTCTTCGCCTACGGCACGCGCCAACAGCAGGAGTGGCCCCGTCGAACCAGGAGGCGCCACGGTGACCCAGCGCTTGTCCTGGGCGGGAATGTAGGTGTCCTCGATCAACGTGAAGCCGAGCGTTCCCACATAGAAGGCAAGCGCCTCGTCGTAATCCCGCACTACGAGAGCCACGGTGGCGATTGATTGCGTCATCGCTGATCCTTTCCAAAACCTCGACAACGGACGAGATCCTTGAGCTGATATCGTCCCACTTTGGCCCAAGGGGCGACGGCATGCGCAACATCGTGAATGCGTTATTCATCCGCCAACAAAAGATTCTGCTGGCAAGGCGAAGCCCTCGACGAAAGGCCTACCCTGATCTTTGGAGCTTTCCAGGTGGGCATGTCGAGCAGCAGGAAAGCTTCTCAGATGCGCTTCGCAGAGAACTTCGAGAGGAGATGGGAGTTGCCCCGATCGAATTCCGGTTCATTCGATCCATCACCGACCCCAATACGGCGACAGATGATCCAGCCACCTATCACATGTACGCCGTCGCTGCGTGGGAAGGCGGTGAGCCGAGGATTCTCGACGATGAGCACTCGGAGCTTCGCTGGTTCACGTTCGAAGACGCCGCATCCCTTCCCGATCTTGCGCTGGAAGAGTATCGCCGCCTTCTTCGGGAGGTCGCGGACGGAATCGGTCGCCACGCCTGACTGATCGCGTCTATGGACGCGCAGCGTTTTTTCTGCCCCCTAGAGCCCCGCGCGCACCTGCTGGCGGAGATGATCGATCGGCAGGCGACCGCCCGCGACCTCGATGTGCCAGAAGGTCCAGCCGTTGCAGGCAGGAGCCCCCTGCACCGCCGCCCCCACCTGGTGGATCGAGCCGCGATGCTCGCCCAGCGCATTGGCCGCCGACAGCGATCCGTCGGCGCGCACGCGGGCGTGCAGGCGGCCGCTATGGTCGGAGAGCACCGTGCCCGGCCGCAGGAGGCCCGCCTCGATCAGCACGCCGAAGGCGATGCGCGGCTCGCTGCGCTTGCTCGGTTTGGGCGTCACGTCCTCGCCGGCCAACGGCTCGACCTCGGCGATGCGCTTCCTCGCAATGGCCGCGTAATCCGGATCGCGCTCGAGGCCGATGAAGCGGCGGCCGAGGCGGCGCGCGACGGCGCCCGTGGTGCCGGTGCCGAAGAAGGGATCGAGGACGACGTCGCCGGGGTTCGACGCCGCCATGATGCAGCGGAACAGGAGCGACTCGGGCTTCTGCGTCGGATGCGCCTTCTTGCCGTCCTCGCCCTTCAGGCGCTCGGCGCCGGTGCAGAGCGGCAGGAGCCAGTCGGAGCGCATCTGCAGTCCCTCGTTCAGCTCCTTCATCGAATCGTAGTTGAAGGTGTATTTCTTGTTGGCGCGATCGCGCGCCGCCCAGATCAAGGTCTCGTGGGCGTTGGTGAAGCGCTTGCCGCGGAAGTTCGGCATCGGATTCGACTTGCGCCAGACGATGTCGTTCAACAGCCAGAAGCCCTGGTCCTGCAGCGCCGTGCCGATGCGGAAAATGTTGTGGTAGCTGCCGATCACCCAGAGCGTGCCGCCGGGTTTCAGCGCGCGACGCGCAGCCCTGAGCCAGGCGTTGGTGAAGGAATCGTAGAGCGCGAAACTTGTCCCGAGCGAATCCGAGGGATCTCCGAACTTGTCCCAGTCGTCGTCGACCGCATCGACCTTGCTGTGGTCGGGCCGCAGCAGCTCGCCCCCCAATTGAAGATTGTACGGCGGGTCGGCGAAGACCATGTCGACGGAAGCTTCGGGCAGGCCCAGCATCAATTCGATGCAGTCGCCCACCAGCACGCGATCCAACTTGTCCCCGTTCATCTGTGGAAAATGAATCCACAGGGAGTCCCGGTCAAGAAGTCAATTGAATCAAGTGTTTAGATACCAGATCGAGTCCAAGCTGCCCCACCGACCCACCAGAGCTAGGTGATCAGGTTGAAGATCGGCCATTGATCTTCTAGGTTACATGTAACCCAACCAAGGAACGACGATGCCCGCCTCAGCTCGGTCCAAGTCTTCCGGCGCCAAGCAACAACGGCAACAACGCTTTTCACTCTCTTCGACTCTCTTCGCTGATTCGGACCAGATTCAATGGGTACTGGCGTGGCAACAATGGTTGGTGACGTTGTATCTCGGACGTGCTCATCTGGATCAGATTCAACCACTTGTACAGGCATGAAGCGAGGCGACATCTGGACCGCCGCCGGCGGAAAGGATTACGCCGGCAAGCCCAGACCGGTCGTGATTGTCCAAGATGACAGCTTCGACGGCACCGACTCCATCACAATCTGCGCGTTCACGACCGACGAGACGGACGCTCCGCTCTTCCGACTGGTCGTGCGGCCGACGGTCCGGAACGGACTGCGCGCGACATGCCGGCTGATGGTCGACAAGGTCACGACGGTTCCCAAGAGCAGGCTCGGCGCCCCTGTCGGCCGGCTCGACGGCGCAGACATGCTGCAGCTCAATCAAGTCATCCTGGTTTTCCTCGGACTTGCCTCTCCGAGAGCGAGCCGCGATGGGAGCACAGCGCGAAGCGCGCCAAGTCGCTAAGCGAGCGACCTAGGCAAATTCCTGGGCGATCGCCTTCTTCACGCCCGGTCGCTCCGACATGCGACGGCGATGATCGATCACCTTCGGGATGTGCGCCGGATCGACGCCGTCGGCTTCCAGCCATTGCGCGAGCGTGAAAAGATACGGATCGCAGATCGTGTAGTGCTCGCCCATCACCCACGGGCCTCTGAGCATCTCGCGCTCGATCATGTCGAAGGCGGCGCCGACCGACTCGGGCACCTTGCGCTGCATGGCGGCGATGGAAGCCTTGTCGTCGGCATCGACCCAGCGGTGGCCGCGCATCCGGTGCGCGTGTGCGACGTGCAGGTGCGAGCAGAGATAGGAGTTGAAGGCCTGGACCTGGGCGAAGGCGAAGGGATCGTCCATCAACGCGAGCCGTGATGCCGGGAAGCTCTGCGCGACATAGACCAGCATCGCCGGCGTCTCGGTCAGGATGCCCTTGTCCGTGACCAGCGCCGGCACGCGCGCCTTGGGATTGACTTTCAGATAGTCGGCCGACTTCTGCTGCTCCTTGCTAAAATCGACGCGCACGGTCGAATAATCGGCGCCGACTTCTTCGAGCACGATGTGAGTGGCGAGCGAGCAGGTGTGGGCGGCGTAGTAGAGTTTCAGCACGGCTGGTCTCCGTCAGACTTCGGCGTAGATCTCGATGACGTTGCCCTCCGTGTCGCGGAAGAACAGCGCGCGGTGCCGCCAGGCCGGGATGTCGCGCGGCGGGCCCATCATCTCGACGCCCTGGGCGATCAGCTCCGCCCGGCATTCGTCGATCTCGGGCGGCGACACGCGAAAGGCGAGCTGGACCGACGCCGAGCCGGGGGCGCCCGGCCCGTCCTGAAAGACGCCCTCCAGGGTACGTGGCCGCAGACAAAGAAGACCCGAGCCGACATGGAAGCTCACCCACTGGGGCGTCTCCCGTTCGAGGCGGAACTTCATCACGTCGAGATAGAACTGCCGCGCGCGGACCATGTCCTCGCAGAGGAGAACGACGTAGTCGATGTTCCGGATCGAGGCGATGCCCATGCCGTCAGAGTAGCCGACTGAGAGGGGCGAAGCTCATACGGTGGTGCGGGGTCGGCCCGAGAAGTTTCAGGGCTGCGAGATGCTGCGCGCTGCCGTAGCCGCGATTGCTCTCCCAGCCGTAGCCGGGAAAGATCTCGGCGAGTTTCGCCATGTGGCGATCGCGCGTCACCTTGGCGAAGATCGAGGCGGCGGCGATCGAGTAGGAGTGCGCATCACCACCGACGATGGTCTCGGCGCGACAGCCGAGACCGGGCGGCATCCGGTTGCCGTCGACCAGAACGAACTCAGGCTGCTCGGCCAGCGCCTGCAGGGCGCGGCGCATGGCGAGGAAGGTGGCCTGCAGGATGTTGAGGCGGTCGATCTCCTCGACGCTCGCCTCGGCGATGGCGAACTGCACCGCACCGGAGGCGATCATGGCCTCGTAAGCCTCCTCGCGCCGCTCGTGCGTCAGCTTCTTGGAATCGTCGATCAGGCGCAGGAGCTTCCGCGTCGCACGCGCGCGGTCGATGACGGCGGCGGCGGCATAGACCGGCCCGGCCAGCGGTCCGCGCCCGGCTTCGTCGATGCCGGCAACCCTGGCCATCCCTTGGCCCCCGCAGCGCAGTTCGTATTCGAAGCTCGGCATGGCAGATCGATCAGGCCGCCCGGACCTCTATGGCGAGGCGACGGCCGAGCTTCTCCTGTGCGACCAGAAGGTCGTAGCGGGTCTGAAAATTCATCCAGAACTGCGGCGTCGTCCCGAGGCGGCGCGCCAGACGCAACGCCGTATCGGCGGTGATGCCGCGCTTGCCGTTGACGATGTCGGTGATACGACCCGACGGAACCCCGAGTTCGAGAGCGAGCCTGTTGGCACTGAGCTTGCGCGCCACCATCTCGCGGCGCAGCAGGCGTCCTGGATGTACGGCAATCGGCATGTTCATCCCCTGTGATAGTCGACGATCTCGACGTTGAAAGCGTCGCCGTCGCGGAATTCGAAACAAAGACGCCACCGTCGATTGACGGTCATGGCCCATTGACCTCGTCTGTCGCCCTTCAACTTGTGCAAACCGATACTCCGCAAATTGCCCAATTCGGTCAGGTTCGTCGCCGAATCGAGCGTCGCAAGGAGCTCATGAGCCGCGGCTATATCGAGGCCACGGAAGCCGGAAGGTCTTCCCAGCTCATAGAACCTGCGCGTGGCCGAGTTCGCGAACGACCTTATCACACGCTTCTTATACTACGAAGACCGTACTATGATAAGCGTAATGTCCCTGATCGCCCGCATCATCGCAGAAGATGCCATCGCCATGGAACAGCTTCGCGCCGTGCGTTCGCTCGCGCTGCCCGACTGGTGCATTGCCGCCGGTTTCGTGCGCAATCGCGTGTGGGACCATCTGCACGGCATCGCGCCGGCGCGCCTGCCTGTGGATATCGACGTGCTCTATTTCGACGCCGGCGACATCGGCACCGAGCGCGAATTCGAGTTCGAGGACCGGCTGGACGATCTGCTGCCCGGCCTGCCCTGGCAGGTGCGCAACCAGGCGCGCATGCATGTCGTGAAGAAGAACTTCCCGCCGCATCGCGACACGGCGCACGCCATGACCTTCTGGCTCGAGACGGTGACGCCGATCGGCGTGCGGCTGGAGGCGGACGACGGGCTCAGCGTGATCGCGCCGCTCGGCACCGACGATCTCCTGGGCCTGCGTTGCCGGCCGACGGAATCCGGCCGCGAGCGGCGTTCCGAGTACGAGGCGCGCATCGCCAGCAACCGCTGGCGCGAACTGTGGCCTAAGGTGGTGTTTCTGGATTGAGTCATGCGGACCGCGAGCGTCCCGCTCGCTCATGAGCGAGCGGGACGCTCGCGGTCCAAAAGAGTTAGAACAGCCGCATCTGCCTTGCGTCACGCCTGGCGTCGACCAGCGCCGTGCGCGCGGACTCGGGGACATGGAAGGCCTGGGTGTCGAGCCGGTAGCGCGTGCAGTTGAGGCCGAGCCGCCTGGTGGCGGCGGCGAAGCGCGCGCTCAGCAGCTGGGCGATCGGGCCCTCGCCTTTCATGCGCTTGCCGAATTCGGCCTGGTAGAGCTCGCCGCCGCGGATCTGGCGGATCAGCGACAGCACGCGTTCGGCGCGGTCGGGCCGGTGGGTGCGCAGCCATTCCTCGAACAGTTCCTTGATCTCGAGCGGCAGGCGCAGAACGATGTAGCCGGCGCGCGTGGCGCCGGCATCGACCGCCGCCTCGAGGATCGATTCCATTTCATGGTCGTTCAGGCCCGGGATCATCGGCGAGGTCATGACGCCCACCGGAATGCCGGCCGTCGCCAGCGCGCGGATCGCAGGATGTCGATATCTCGCGTCACCATGTGGTTCTTGGTGACGATGCCCACCGGGTTGTTGAAGTCGCTCAGCACGCGCAGGATCTGGCGCGTCACCTTCAATTCGCGCTCGACCGGCTGGTAGGGGTCGGTGTTGGTGCCCATGGCGATCACGTCGGGGCGGTATTTGGGCGAAGCGAGCTCGGCCGCCAGAAGCTTGGCCGCCTCCGGCTTGAACAGGATCTTGGTCTCGAAATCGAGGCCGGGCGAGAGACCGAGATAGGCGTGCGTCGGCCGGGCGAAACAGTAGATGCAGCCGTGCTCGCAGCCGCGATAGGGATTGATCGAGCGGTCGAAGGGAATGTCGGGCGAAGAATTGCGCGCCAGGATGGTGCGCGTGGCGTCGCGCGTCAGCGTCGTGCGCAAGGGCGGCAGCTCGTCGTCCTCGGCGGCGGAGGCAGCCTCGGCCTCCCAGCCGTCGGTGGTCCTGATGCGCCTCTCGCTGTCATAGCGGCTCGACTCGTTCGACAGCGCACCCCGACCCTTGTGCACGGGTTCGGCGATCGGATCGTCGGGATAGTCGGGCGGAGCGGTCGGCCTCATGCGACTGACTGTGAGAACAAATCAGGAACGAGTCAAGCCACTGCATCTAGCAGACAGCAGTGCAGGCATTGCCCCAAAGGATGTGGCCAAGGGATGTGGCTAGCGGAAATAAGAACTCAGTCGAGCCATTCGCTCCGGATTTGCCGGATCATGTCGCGATCGAAGCACTGGTCGATGCGGGCATCGACATGGGCCTTCATGCGTGGCTCGAGGCCGGCGTCGCTCCATTGCGATGGATCGGCGGGATTGCGGGCGCTGCGCGTCTGGACCCGCCAGCGCGCCATGAACATCGTGGTCCTGAGCCAGGTTAGCCGCCGCATCGGCACCAGCCAGGGTTCGAGCGCCGCCGCCCGCGCCTTGCCGATGCGCGCAAGGTAATGGGCGTAGAAGCCGGCGACCTGCCCGGTGGTCAGGATCTTGCCGACCTCGGGATGCCACAAGGTCGAGGTGGGCAAGGTCGCGTGCGCGAGATCGATGGCGGGCGAGCCGAGGTGGACCTTCTCGAGATCGACGAACCAGGCCGTGCCGTCCGGCGTGATGATGAAATTGCCGGGATGCGTGTCGGCCAGCGCCATCGTGAGCGGCTGCGCCCGCTTCGCAAAAGCCAGCGCCATGCCGCGCATCAGCCTGAGTTCCTCGGCGATCTCGGCGTGCGCACCTCGCTCGGGCACGGCCTTGTCGAGAAAGCGGCGCGCGTTCTGCTCGATCGCTTCCAGCGTCTCGAGGAAAGGATTCTTCTGGCGCGGGATCGGCAAGGCCGCCGGCGGCTTCTTCATCGAGTGAACCACCGCGAGCGTGGCCGCGATCGCGCCGAGGTCGCGCGGCAGGATCGGGACATGGCCTTCGATGCGATCCACGATCAGCGCGCCGCCGGGCAGTCCCGGTCGCGGCGGCAGGACATCGTGCAGGACCGGCGTGCGTTTGCTCGGTGCGAGGAGCCGGAACGCCGCCGCCTGGATTTCGAGCCTGCGGGCGGCGCCGGTATCGCCCTCGTAGGCATAGGCCACGCGCGCGATCAGCCCACGGGGCAGGCGAACATGACCGTGCGCCGTACCGATGGCCGGCAGCGGTTCGAGATCCTCAAGCGCGAGATTGGCGAATCGCGGCCGCTCATTCAGGGCCGCCAGAAGGGCATCAGCCATCAAGCTGTCCGCCAATGAAGTGTCAGCCACTGCGCGGCGTCTTGCCTTCGTTCAGGCGCGGCATCAGCTCGGCGAAATTGCAGGGCCGAAAGCGGATGTCGAGCTGCTGGCGCAGGATGTCGTCCCAGCCGTCCTTGCAGGCGCCGGTCGAACCGGGCAGCGCGAAGATGTAGGTGGCGTTGGCGACGCCTGCCGTCGCACGGCTCTGCATGGTCGAGGTGCCGATCTTCTGGAAGCTGATCCAGCGGAAGGTCTCGCCGAAGCCCTCGATCTTCTTCTCGAACAGCGCCTCCAGCGCCTCCGGCGTGACGTCGCGGCCGGTGACGCCGGTGCCGCCGGTGGTGATCACGACCTCGACCTTGGGATCGTCGATCCATTTCTTCACCTGGGCGCGGATCACCGCCACGTCGTCGGTGACGATGGCGCGATCGGCCAGGATGTGGCCGTCGCTCTGGAGGCGCTCGACCAGCGTGTCGCCCGACTTGTCGGTCTCGAGCGTGCGGGTGTCGGAAACCGTCAGCACGGCGATGTTGACCGGCTTGAAGGGCTTGCTTTCATCGATGCGATTCATGGTCTCATTCTACTGCCGCCGCCTTGCCGAGGCGAGACCGCCGCCCTAGATGGAGAACATGACCGACTGGAAACACGACGGCGTACGGGTCATCCCCGCCGGCTCGCTCGACACCAACACCGCCCAGACGCCGGGCATGAACCGCGCTGCGGCCATCAATTTCGCCCGCGTCGGCGCCCAGAAGCTGTGGGCCGGCACCGTCACCATCCACGCCCATGCCAAGACCGGCGCCCACCATCACGGCCACCTCGAGAGCGTGATCTACGTCGTGAAGGGCCGCGCCCGCATGCGCTGGGGCGACCAGCTCCAGTTCACCGCCGAGGCTGGCCCGGGTGACTTCATCTATGTGCCGCCCTACGTGCCGCACCAGGAGATCAACGCCTCGGAGACCGAGCCGCTGGAATGCGTGCTGGTCCGCTCCGACAACGAGGCGGTCGCCATCAACATCGACATCACGCCGGCCGAGAAGGTCGAAGAGGTTTACTGGGTGGATCCGACGCATCCTCACCCTCATAAGCACTAGCGCTGCGCGCTAGTGCTTATGAGGGTGGGCGGGCGGCAGCGCTTGTAATCAAGCGCGAGAGCCCGCACAGCGCAGAATAGACAAGAACTAAGACCCCGCCCTCGCCTCCGCCGACCGATCCCACAAATTCGGCAGCATCTGGTTGGTATAACCCGACACGAAGAGCTTGGGCGCACCGCTCGCTGAATCGAAAGTATGCCGGCGCACGGCGCCGATATTGCCGCCATAGACGTGGATGCTGAGCGAGCCGCAGTCGCTCAAGGCATTCGTCACCTGATGGATGTCGCCCTCCGGATTGCGAGGGGCCGGCACCAGCACCTCGACCTCGCCGGGGGCGAGTTTGTGGAGGGGCCCCTTCACCAGCGCGCCCGTCGCCGGATCGCGCGCGAAATGCTGCGAGGTCTCCGAGCCGCGCAGCATTCCGACCAGGCCCCACATCTGATGATCGTGGACCGGCGTGCAGGCCGACGGCGCCCACACGAAGCTCACGACCGAGAAGCGCTCGAACGGATCGCACCACAGGAGATTCTGCGCGTAGCCGTGCGGCGGACACTTGGCCATCGCCTCGGGCAGCCAGTCGTCGTGCTTCACGAGCTCGGCCAGGAGCTTGGCGCCGACCTCGATCGTCGCCGCCTCGTCCTTGTCCTGCCATGCGCCGCCGACCAGCGACGTCATGTCCGCGATGAACTGGCGCAGGCGATCGATGCTCATTCGGCGGCCTTTCGCAGCCCTTCGCCCCCCAGCACGGCGTCGGTGCCGGCGCCGAGCGCCGGCGGCTCGCGCCGCTTGCGAAGGTCGGTGCCGGATATCTTCACCGGCATGCCGAAGGTTTTCGTCTTCACGCCGGACGGCAATTCCATCTCCTCGACCCAGCCCATGTGCCGCACCTGCGGATCGGCCAGGATCTGGCTGTAAGTGTTGATGCGGCCCTGCGGCACGCCCGCCTTCTCGAAGGCGGCGAGCCAGTGGTCGACGCCCGCCTTGGCGAACTCGACCTCGAGCAGATCTTTCAGCGCCCCCTGATGCTCGGCCCGCGACAAGGTCGTCTTGAAACGCGGGTCATTCAGCAGATCAGGCCGGCCCACGACCTGGGTCACGGCCTCCCACAGCTTGTTGTTGCCGGCGGCGATGACGAAATGGCCGTCGCTGGCGCGGAACGCCTGGTAGGGCGCGTTGCGCGGATGCGCCGAGCCGAGTTTTTTGGGGTCGCGGCCGGTGCCGAAATATTCGCTGGTCTGGAGCGCCGCCATGCCGAGGCTGCAGCCCAGCATCGAGGCGTCGATGTGCGCGCCCTCGCCACCGCCCGCGACGCGGCGCAGCAGCGAGACGATGGTGAAGGCGGCATAGAGAC
>JACPVT010000255.1 GCA_016191685.1 Rhodospirillales bacterium
AGGTGCTCAATCTCGCCGACAAGGAAAAGGCGGTGGCCTTCTCGATCATGCCCGAGGGTGCCGACTCGATCGCCGTACTGAGCGAGGGCAGGAAGCTTCTGGTCTTCCCCTTGGGGCAGGTGCCGGAGATGGGCCGCGGTCGTGGCGTCCTGCTGCAGAAGTCGAAGGCCGACAGGCTTGCCGATGCGCAGGTCTTCAAGTTCGGTGACGGTCTGCCGTGGGCCAATCGCCTGATCCCCGCCAGCGAGCTGAAGTTCTGGCGCGGCGAACGCGCTCAGGCCGGACGTCTGCCGGAAAAGGGATGGCCGCGCGCCAAGCGATTCAAGGATTGACGGGCATGGACCTGACGCTGATCTGGAAGACGGTGCTTATCGGTGTCGTCGAGGGCCTCACGGAATTCCTGCCGATATCGTCGACCGGACACATCATCCTTGCCGAGGAGTTGTTGCGCTTTCAGGGGCCGCCCGGGAAAGTCTTCGAGATCGTCATACAGCTCGGGGCGATTCTGGCCGTGTGTTTCCTGTACCGCCGGAAACTCTGGAATACCGTGACCGGCGTTCTCCGACGGGAGAAGCCTGCAATGCGCTTTGCGGCGGCGATCGTCGTGGCCTTCCTTCCGGCAGCCGTCATTGGCGTTGCCGCGCACAAGTACATCAAGTCGGTGCTCTTCAATCCGATGGTCGTGGCGGTCGCGCTGATCGTAGGCGGCGTGGCTATTCTCATCATCGAGCGGTTTGCCCAGCGCCCCCGCATCAAGACGGTCGACGATGTCGACCTCAAGACCGCTTTCCTGATAGGCCTGTGCCAATCCCTCGCCATGGTGCCAGGCGTGTCGCGTGCCGGCTCGACGATCATGGGTGCGCGCGTCTTTCGCGTCGACCGGGCCGCCGCGGCGGAGTTTTCGTTCTTTCTAGCCATCCCGACGATGATCGGTGCGACCGTCTACGACCTCTACAAGAACTGGTCGACGCTGAACTGGGACGGCGGGGCGGTCATCGCCCTCGGGTTCATCGTGGCGTTCATTTCGGCAGCGGTCGTGGTCGGGGCCTTTGTTCGGTTCATCAGCAGACACGGCTTCGCGGTGTTCGCCTGGTACCGCATCGTCGTGGGCGGCTTGGCGCTCGCATTTCTGCTCATCCGGTAGCCCCGACCGAGGCGGTTTGGGCGTTTTGAAATGTGGCAAGCTGCGCGCTTTTCATCTCGATTGGCGCGTGCGATAAACGCCCGCCATTTTGGCCCGTTCGCTTGGCGGAATACGCTTTGCGGTGAAAGTTTTTAGGGAGTTCTCTCGATGCAACGTCGCAAATTTCTGCACACCGCCGGCGTCGGCGGCGTCACTGTCGCTGCGGCCAGTACGCTTGCCGCTCCGGCCATCGCCCAGTCCATGCCGGAAGTGAAGTGGCGTCTCGCCTCGAGCTTCCCGAAGTCGCTCGACACGATCTATGGCGCCGGCGAGTACTTCGCCAAGCGTGTCGCAGGCCTGACCGACAACAAGTTCCAGATCCGGGTTTTCGCTGCCGGCGAGATCGTCCCGGGCCTCCAGGTGCTCGACTCGGTGCAGAACGAGACGGTCGAGTGCGGCCACACGGCTTCGTATTATTACGTCGGCAAGGATCCGACGTTCGCCTTCGACACGGCAGTGCCGTTCGGCCTCAACACCCGGCAGCACAATGCCTGGGTCTATCAGGGCGGCGGACTTGAGGCGATGCGCGAGTTTTACAAGAGCTACAACGTCACGTCCTTTCTGGTGAGCCACACCGGCGCGCAGATGGGCGGCTGGTGGCGCAAGGAGATCAAGTCGCCCGAAGACATGAAGGGCGTGAAGATGCGCATCGGCGGCTTCGCCGGGCAGGTGATGGCGAAGCTCGGGGTCGTCCCGCAGCAGCTGGCCGGCGGTGAAATCTATCCGGCGCTGGAAAAGGGCACCATCGATGCGGCCGAATGGGTCGGCCCCTACGATGACCAGAAGCTGGGCTTCAATAAGGTCGCGCCGTTCTATTACTATCCCGGTTGGTGGGAGGGCAGCGCCGCCCTTACCCTGTATGTCGGCCTCAAGGCCTGGGCATCTTTGCCACCGGCCTATCAGGAGGCAATCACGGCGGCGACCGCCGATACCGTCAGCTGGTCGGTCGCCAAGTACGACGCCCAGAACCCGAAGGCGTTGCGCGAACTGGTGGCGGGTGGCACCAAGTTCCTGCCGTTCCCGCAGTCGGTGATGGAGGCATGCTTCAACGCCGCCAACGAACTCTACGCCGATACCGTCGCCAAGAACGCCAAGTTCAAGAAGGTCTTCGAGCCGTGGAAGCAGTTCCGCGGCGAACAGGTGCTGTGGTTCCGTGTAGTCGAGAACACGTTCGACAATTTCATGGCGCGCCAGTCAGCGGCCAACAAGCTCTAGCCCCCAGTCCGGGCACCAGACGGAAAGCCCCGCTTCGGCGGGGCTTTTTCTTTGCCTTGGTCCTTCCAAATCGTGGTCGCCCGTGGCAGGTTGATTCCGCTGAGTGGAAACAACGCTCGGCAAACAAAACGAGTCCTGGGAGGGACATTACATGAAACGTCGCAAATTTCTGCGCAATGCTGGCGTCGGTGGCGCCGCCGTTGCCGCCACAACAGCGCTCGCTGCACCGGCAATTGCCCAGTCGATGCCGGAACTCAAATGGCGTCTGGCCTCAAGTTTCCCCAAGTCGCTCGACACCTTGTACGGCGCGGGCGAGGTGTTCGCCAAGTACATCCAGGAGATGACGGACAACCGGTTCCAGGTCCGCGTCTTCGCCTCGGGCGAAATCGTGCCCGGCCTTCAGGTGCTCGACGCCGTGCAGAACGGCACCATCGAAATGGGTCACTCCGCCGGCACTTACTACTTCGGCAAGGAGCCGGCGCTCGCCATCGACACGGCGCTGCCGTTCGGCACCAACGCGCGCCAGCAGGAAGCGTGGATGCGATGGGGCGGCGGCCGCGAGCTGATAAACGAGGTCTACAAGGACTACAACATCCATTCGATGCCGTGCGGCAACACCGGCGCGCAGATGGGCGGCTGGTTCCGCAAGGAGATCAAGACCCTCGACGACATGAAGGGGCTCAAGTTCCGCATCGCCGGCATCGCCGGCTTGATCTGTGCCAAGCTCGGCGCGGTCCCCCAGCAGATCGCCGGCGGCGAAATCTATCCGGCGCTGGAGAAGGGCACGATCGACGCCGCCGAATGGGTCGGTCCGTACGACGACCAGAAGCTTGGCTTCAACAAGATCGCGCCGTACTACATGTATCCCGGCTGGTGGGAAGGCGGGCCGCAGACCTCGGCCTATGTCAACCTCGCCAAGTGGAACGAGCTGCCCAACAGCTACAAGCGGATCATCGAGGCAGCTGCGGCTAACGCGAACACCTGGATGGTGTCCAAGTACGACGCCGAAAATCCCAAGGCGCTGCGCGAACTGGTGGCGGGTGGCACGAAGCTGCTGCCATGGCCGACGCCGATCATTGAGGCCGCGTTCGCGGCATCGAACGAGATCTACGCTGAACTGTCGGCGAAAAGCCCGAAATTCAAGAAGGTCTATGATAATTGGCGGCCGTTCCGGAACGAGGAGGTCCTGTGGTTCCGGGTGGCCGAGGGTTCATTCGACACCTTCATGGCCCGGATGTCCGCAGCCAACAAACTCTAGGGCCTTCCTGTTCGTCCGGTGAAAAGCCCCGCTCCGACGGGGCTTTTCTTTGCCCTTTGCCAGCGGAAGTCGCTCATGGCAGGTTGATTCCGCTGAGTGGAACATAATGCTTGGTACAACAAATGCCCTAAGGGAGGGACTTCATGCAGCGGCGCAAATTCCTCAAGACAGCCGGTGTTGCAACGGCCGCGACGACTATCGCGGCTCCGGCGATCGCCCAATCGATGCCTGAACTCAAATGGCGCCTGACGTCGAGTTTTCCCAAATCGCTCGACACGCTTTATGGCGGTGCCGAATCGTTCGCCAAGAAGTTGGCGGCTCTCACCGATAACAAGTTCCAGGTGCGCGTGTTCGCGCCGGGCGAGATCGTGCCGGCCTTGCAGGCGCTCGATGCGGTGCAGAACAACACCGTCGAGATGTGTCAAACGGCGAGCTACTACTTCGTCGGCAAAGACCTGACGTTTGGCTTCGATGCCGGCGTCCCCTTTGGCCTCACGGCGCGGCAGCAGAATGCCTGGATGCTTCAGGGTGGCGGACAGCAGCTGATGCGCGAGTTCATGGCGGAATACAACGCGGTACCGTTCCCGGCCGGCAACACCGGTGTGCAGATGGGCGGCTGGTTTCGCAAGGAGATCAAGTCGCTCGACGATGTGAAGGGCCTCAAGATGCGCATTCCTGGCATCGGCGGCCAAGTTTGGGCGAAACTCGGCGCCGTGCCGCAGCAGATCGCTGGTGGTGATATCTATCCAGCGCTGGAGCGCGGTACGATCGACGGCGCCGAATGGGTGGGGCCATACGACGACGAGAAGCTCGGCTTCTACAAGGTTGCCCCTTACTACTACTACCCGGGCTTCTGGGAGGCGGGCACGCAGATCTCCCTGCTCATCGGCAAGCAGCACTGGGATGCGCTGCCGCCGGGCTACAAAGTGGCCGTCGAAACGGTCGCAGCCGACGTGAACGGCGAAATGCTGGCACGCTATGACAATCTCAATCCACAGGCATTGCGCAGGCTGGTCGCGGCGGGCGCCCAGTTGCGCCCCTATCCACGCGAGGTTCTGGCGGCGGCGTGGAAGGCGACGCACGAACTCTACGGCGAGTTCTCGACCAAGAACGCCAAATTCAAGAAGATCTATGACAACTGGAAGACTTTCCGCGACGAGCAGTATCTGTGGTTCCGCGTCGCCGAGCTAACCTATGAGAACTTCGCCTTCACCGCCGGCCAGACGGTCAAGTGACGTCGGCTGTTACTGATCGCAAAAGCCCCGCTCCGGCGGGGCTTTTCTTTGCCCCTTTGCCAACTGGGGCTACTCATGGCAGGCTGATTCCGCTGAGTGGAAACAATGCTTGGCATACAAAAGCCCTTAGGGAGGGACACCATGCAACGTCGCAAATTTCTGAAGACTGCTGGCGTGGGCGCCGCCGCGGCTACGACGATGGCCGCACCAGCCTTGGCGCAAGGCACACCAGAACTCAAATGGCGATTGACCTCGAGTTTCCCCAAGTCGCTCGACACGCTTTACGGTGGTGCCGAGCTTTTCTGTCGGCGGGTGGGCGAGATTACCGACGGCAAATTCAAGATCACGCCGTTCGCGGCCGGGGAGATCGTCCCGGGCCTCCAGGTTCTCGACGCCGTCCAGAACGGCACCGTCGAGATCGGGCAGACGGCGGCGTATTACTACATCGGCAAGGACATCACCTTCACCTTCGACACTGCCATGCCGTTCGGTCTGAACAGCCGTCAGCACGTGGCGTGGTGGATGCACGGTGGTGGCCGTCAGATCATGGACGAATTCTACAAGGACTACGGCGTCATCGGGCACATGATGGGCGGCACCGGCGCACAGATGGGCGGCTGGTATCGCAAGGAGATCAAGACTGTCGACGACCTCAAGGGACTGAAATTCCGTGTCGGCGGCTTCGCCGGCCAGATACTTGGCAAGTTGGGTGTGGTCGCTCAGCAGATTCCAGGCGGCGACATCTATCCCGCGCTGGAGAAGGGCACGATCGACGCCGCCGAGTGGGTTGGTCCCTATGATGATGAGAAGCTCGGCTTCAACAAGGTCGCGCCGTACTACTATTATCCCGGCTGGTGGGAGGGTACCGGCATGGGGACGGCCTATATCAACCAGAAGTCGTGGGCCGCGCTGCCGCCGAGCTATCAAAAGGCGGTCGAGACCTCGGCTAACGAAGTGACGTTGTGGATGTTGGCGAAATACGACAACGGCAACCCCGCAGCACTACGGCGGCTGGTGGCCGGCGGCACCAAGCTCCTGCCCTTCCCCACGGCGGTGCTCGAAGCCTGCTTCAATGCGACCAATGAACTCTGCAACGAGATCACGGCCAAGAACCCGAAGTTCAAGAAGGTCTGGGACCACTGGAAGCCCTACCGGTCCGAGCAGGTACTGTGGTCCCGCATCGCGGAAGGCGGTTTCGATGGCTTCATGGCGCGCATGTACGGCGCCGGCAAGGTCTAGGCATTAACCGCATCCACAAACGTGAAAACCCCGCTCCGGCGGGGTTTTCTTTGTTCAGGTGGGTGACGCTTTCCAAACAGAAACCCGCGTGCCAGTCTTCCGCCACTTAAGGAAGCCATGAGGGCGTCCTGTTGGGAGGCATAAAGAGATGAAGCGTAGAAAGTTTGTCAGTACCGCGGGCGTGGGTGTCGCGGGTGTTGCAGCCGCGTCGACTGTTGCGGCGCCGGCTATTGCTCAGAGCATGCCGGAAGTTAAGTGGCGTTTGACGTCGAGTTTTCCCAAGTCACTCGATACCCTGTACGGGGGAACCGAACTGTTCGCCAAACTCGTCGGCGAAATGTCGGACAACAAGTTCCAGGTCCGGCCGTTCGCCGCTGGCGAAATCGTCCCGGGCTTGCAGGTTGCCGATGCGGTGCAGAACGGCACCGTCGAAGCGGGTCAGACCGCAGCGTACTACTACTTCGGAAAGCATCCGAACTTCGTGTTCGAGACCGGCCTGCCGTTCACGATGAACCAGCGCCAGTATTATGCCTGGCTGGAGTTCGGTGGTGGCCATGAGCTGATCAACGACTTCTACAAGGAATACAATTTCCGTTCCTTCACCTTCGGCGGTACCGGCGCGCAGATGGGCGGCTGGTTTCGCAAGGAAATCAAGTCGATGGACGACATGAAGGGGCTGAAGTTCCGCGTCGGCGGCTTCGCCGGCCTGATCCTCACGCGCCTCGGCGTCGTGCCACAGCAGATCGCCGGTGGCGACATCTATCCGGCGCTGGAGAAGGGTACGATCGACGCCTGCGAGTGGGTCGGTCCATACGACGACGAGAAGCTCGGCTTCAACAAGGTCGCCAAGTACTACTACTATCCCGGCTGGTGGGAAGGAGCCTCGGTCGGCTCGCTCTACGTCAACAACAAGGCGTGGGACGAACTGCCCAAGCCGTACAAGGCGATGGTCGAGGCAGCCGCGGGCCGTGTCACGTCCTGGATGGTGCCGAAGTACGACGCCGGCAATCCGCCGGCGCTGCGCCGCTTGGTGGCGGCCGGCACCGAGCTGCGGCCGTTCCCGCGTGCGGTCCTCGAGCCGTGTTTCCTCGAAGCCTACAAGTATTACGACGAGCTTGCGGCCAAGGATCCGAAATTCAAGAAGATCTATGACAACCTGAAGTCGTTCCGGTCCGACGAGAACCTGTGGTTCCGTGTGGCCGAGAACACCTTCGATAACTTCAACTTCTCGATGTCGGCTCAAGGTCGCTAGACCGAGCGCACGACTCTCGAATCAGAAAGCCCCGCCGCAAGGCGGGGCTTTTTTGCATCCGAGGCCGCTCAATTCTTGGGCGGTGGCGCGCCGAAGATCGGCGGCGCGCTGTCTTCGCTGGGTGTGGCCTGGATCTCGATCTTGACCTTGCTCGGGTCGATGCCATGGGGCTTGTCGAGGAAAATAGTCACCGTCTTCGGAAAAGCGATCACGATCGCCACCAATACGAGCTGCAACACGACCCAGGGAATCGAGCCCCAGTAGATGTCCGAACTCTTCACTTCTTTCGGCGCCACGCTACGCAGGTAGAACAGAGCAAAACCGAAGGGCGGATGCATGAACGATGTCTGCACATTCACGCACAGCATGACGCCGAAGTAGATCAACGCCGCATCGGCGCCGACCACCGGGGTCAGAACCTTCTGTGCAACCGGCGCGAGCATGGGAACGATGATGAAGGCGATCTCGAAGAAGTCGAGGAAGAAGGCCAGGAAGAACACGAAGATGTTGACGACGATCAGGAAGCCCCAGACGCCACCGGGAAGATCGGTTAACAGATGCTCGACCCACCGGCCGCCATCCACGCCGGCGAACGAGATCGAGAAGCAGGTGGCGCCGACCAGGATGAAGGCCACCATCGCGGTGATGCGCATGGTCGCTTGCATGGCCTGAACGATGAGATCGCGCAGTTCCTTGAACTGCCAGGCTCGCCAGCACAGCCAGATGATCGAGGCGAACATGACGGTGAAGGCGATCTGGAACGGAATCGACTTGAAGGCGACGATGCCGATCAAAGCCCCGATGATGGCGGCGACGCAACCACCGACGAACATGAGGCGATCGAACTTGGTCAGCGGGGCGTTGCGCACGACGGCAAGGACGATGGCGCCGATGGTGCCCATGGCGCCGGCTTCCGTCGGTGTCGCGAGGCCCATCATGATCGTGCCAAGGACAAGAAAGATCAGCACGCCCGCCGGGATGATACCCCAGGCGCACTTGACCAGCAGGGGCCGGCCGAACAGCGTCCTCGGCACGGGCGGCAGGGCGTCCGGCTTAACCAGCGTCAAATAGAACGTATAGGCGGCGAACAGGACGATCTGAAGGATCGACGGACCCCAGGCACCGAGGTACATGTCGCCGACCGAGCGGCCGAGCTGGTCGGCCAGGACGACCAGAACCAGGGACGGAGGCACGAGCTGGGTGATCGTACCCGATGCCGCCAGCACGCCGGTCGCGTAACGCATGTCGTACTTGTAGCGGATCATCACCGGCAGGGTGATCAAGGCCATGGCGATCACCTGGGCCGCGACAGTACCGGTGATGGCGCCCAGGATGAAGCCGACGATGATGGTCGAATAGCCCAACCCGCCCTTTACCGGACCGAACAACTGGCCCATCGACTCGAGCATATCCTCGGCGAGACCGCACTTCTCGAGGATCGCGCCCATGAAGGTGAAGAACGGGATGGCGAGCAACAGTTCGTTCGACAGAATGCTGCCGAACACACGGCCTGGGATGGCTTGCATGAAGGCCATCGTGAAGTAGCCCATCTCGATCGACAGGAAACCGAAGAAGAAGCCGACGGCGCAGAGAGAGAACGCTACGGGGTAGCCGATGATCATGAAAACGACGAGGCCGCCGAACATCAGCGGCGGCATCCAATCCAAGGGGATCATTGCGTCGGCCTCTCGTAGTGCGCTTCGAGACTGTCGACGGCGTAGTCGTTCAGGAACGCGACGCGTTTGATCAGTTCGGAAAGTCCTTGCAGCGCCACCAGAGCAAAGCCCACGGGCAGCACCAGCTTGATCGGCCAGCGCAGAAGCCCGCCGGCATTCGAGGAATGCTCAAACACGTTGTAGGACTGCATGAAAAAGGGCCAGCTCAACCAGGCCAGGATGGCGCAGGTCGGGATCAGGAAGACAAGCGTGCCGAGGATGTCGATCCACAGTTGCCCGCGGCGGCTCAAGGTCATGTAGACAATGTCGACACGCACATGCTCGTTCTTCCTGAGCGTGTAGGCGGCGCCGAACATGATGATGACGGCAAACATGTACCACTGCACTTCGAGCCAGGCGTTGGAGCTTTGGTCGTAGGCGTAGCGGATCATGGCATTGCCGGCGCTGACAACGCAGGCCAGCAGCACCAGCCAGTTGCAGACAACCCCGATTTTCTCGTTCATTGCGTCGATGATCGAGCTGAAGGACAGCAAAAGGCGCATCCATCTCCCCTAGGGCGAGTTCTTGTTTTTAGCTCCCCGTTCTCGCTGACCGGGGGCTTTCTAATAACGCGGTCCGTGGGACCACGCTAGCTTTTGGGACTGTTCCGGCAGGCGGCGGGGTGCGTCAAGTCGCTACATTCGCGGGGTCTGCCTAGGCCGTAGGCAACTCCATCCAGCCCTCCGGTCCAAAGAATTCGAGGGGGCGGAAGGCCCGCTTGTAGGCCATCTTGCTCGAGTCGGCGATCCAGTAGCCGAGATAGACATAGGGCAACCCGCGTCGGGCGGCTGCATTGGCCAGCCAGAGGATCATCTGGGTGCCGAGGCCGCGTCGGTGGTCCTGCGGGTCGAAGAAGCTGTAGACCGCCGATACGCCGCTCGACAGCCAGTCGACCAGGCAGGCGCCTACCAGGCGGCCATCGGCCGAGTCGTCGCGAAATTCGATGATCGCGGTCTCCACCGGGCTTTCTTCGACCATGGCGCGATAGTCATCGAAATCCATGTCGGCCATGTCGCCGTCGCGATGCCTGGTCAGCACGTAGCGTGAAAAAAGCGCATACTGCTCGCCGGTGGCAAGCGGTGGTGCCTCGACGGCATGGACATGTTCGTTCCGCCGCAGGATCCGGCGCTGGGCCCGGCTGGGTTCGAAGTCGCGCACCCGGATGCGGACCGGTACGCAGGCGCGACAGCCGTCGCAAAGCGGCTTGTAGACGAAATGGTGGGAGCGCCTGAAGCCCGCGTCGGTCAGCGTGTCGTGCTGGGAGATCGCATCCGGCCCGCTCAGCTCTGTGACGAGCTTGGTCTCCAGCCGGTGCGGCAGATACGGACAGCGCATCGCCGGCGTGGTGCGGAAGAACCGCAGGGTCTGGATGTTTTGGCGAATGAACATGGATTTATAAGAACGAGTGTAACCCTCTTGCCGGCGAAGGAAAGCGGGTGTTCATCCGCCAAAAGTCGAAGAAGCCGAAAAATTCAAGATTTTGGCTGCCTGCCGACCATCCGGCGGATCGGAACGAGGGCAAGCCGCACCAGCTTGGGCAGCAGCCATACCAGCAGGGCGACGAATGCCGCCAGCAGACACAGGAATGTGATCGGATGGGCGATCGCCAGTGCCAGGCCGCCGACCACCGCCACGTCTTCGGTCAGCGAGGCGGCGATGTTGCTGAACGGCTCGGGCGAGGTGTTGATGAGGGCTCGGGAACCGGTCTTGGCGATATGCGTTCCTGCCGCCAGAGTGCCGCCCAAGAGGCCGGCGATGACCGCGACCTCGGGGCTGAGCCCGCCCGCTGCGCCGTAGGCCAGCAGGAAGCCCGCGGGAATGCGAACGAAGGTCTGCAGTGCGTCGTTGATGCTGTCGACATAGGGGATCTTGTCGGCCAGGAAGTTGAGTGCGAACAGCAGTGTCGCCACGCCCAGGACCCAGGGCGAGGCCAGCACCTGTAGATCGTGTGGCAGGCTGACGAAGCCCAAGCGCTCCGCCGCACCCAGGACCAGGACGGCTGCATAAGCATTGAGTCCGCTTGCCCACCCGGCACCGAGCGCTACGGCCAGTGCGGCAAGGGTTTCGGCGCTCATCGTCGGTCGGGTGTCAAAGGGCGCGCCGGGCTTTCAGCGCCGTCGCCAGCGTGCCGTCGTCTAGCCAGTCGAGTTCGCCGCCGACCGGGACGCCATGGGCGAGACGCGTCAGCGGCACGTCCAGCTCGGCCAGACGTTCAGCGAGATAGTGGGCGGTGGTCTGTCCGTCGACGGTTGCGTTGGTCGCCATGATCACTTCGCGGATGCCGCCCGCGCCTACGCGCTTCACAAGTGCTGCGATGTTGAGCTCGTCGGGGCCGATACCGTCGAGCGCCGACAGCGAGCCGCCCAGAACGTGATAGCGGCCGGGGAATATCTTGCCGCGCTCCATGGCCCAGAGGTCGCCGACATCTTCGACGACGCACAGCAGCCCCGCGTCGCGCTTGGGATCGGCGCAGATCGAGCAGGGATCGACGGTGTCGAGGTTGCCGCAAGCCGAGCAGGCCCGGATCGCCCGCGCGGCATCGCCAAGCGCGGCGCTGAGCGGCTGCATCAGGGTTTCGCGCTTCTTCAGGAGGTGCAGCGCCACGCGGCGGGCGGAGCGCGGGCCGAGGCCGGGCAGGCGGCCCAGCAACTGGATCAGCCGCTCTATCTCGGGACCAATCATCTAGAGCTTGAAGCCGGGCGGTAGCGGCAGCCCACCGGTGATCGACTTCATCTGCTCCTGGACCGTCTGCTCGACCTTCGTCCGGGCATCGTTGGCGGCGGCCACGATCAGGTCCTCGACCACGCCCTTGTCGGCCGGCACGAACAGCGAGGCGTCGATCTCGACCCGGCGCGTCTCGTTCTTGCCGTTCACCGTCACCTTCACCAGGCCGGCACCTGAGGTGCCGACGATCTCCAGCCGCTCCAGCGTCGCCTGCATTTCCTGCATCTTCTGCTGCATGGCCTGGGCCTGCTGCATCAGGCCGCCGAGATCCTTGAGTTTATCGAACATCAGAACTCGCTTTCCGGAATATCGTCGTCGGCGGGGTATTCCTCGGCCGGCGGCGGCTCCTCGCCGGGAGGGCCCGCGAGGCCCGCGAGAAGAGAGGTCTGCTCGCCCTTGCGACGCACCGCCTCGAGCTTCGCCCCAGGGAAGGCTTTCAGGATGGCCTGGACCACGGGATTGACCTCGGCCTGGCTCCTGAGGTCGTCGGCCTTCGTGGCCTTCTGGGCAACCAGCGTCGGCTTGCCGGCATCGCTGGAGACCGAGGCGATCCAGCGACGGCCGGTCCAGCGGCTGAGGCACTCGCTCAGGCGGTGCGCGAGATCGGGTGGCGCCTGAGGCTCGGGCCTGAACTCGATCAGGCCGGATTCGCAGCGCACTTCGTGGACATGATGCATCAGGTAGTTGACGAGGCGAGCCTCTCGCTTGGCCTCGAACAGGGCCACGACCTCGGTGAAGCTCTTGGGCGCCGGCAGCGCTTCGACGGGCTGGCCCATCGAAGCAACCGGCTGCGACGCCAGACGCGCCGCCGCACCGCCGCCGCCACCGCGCGGCGCTGGGGCGCTGGCGCCATTGGTCGGCGCACCGTTCTGCAGGGCCTTGATCGCATCGGCGGGCGAGGGCAGGTCGGCCAGGTAGCAGAGGCGGATCAGGGCCATCTCGGCGGCGCGCAGCGGTGAGGGCGCGCTGAGCGTCTCCTGCAGGCCCTTCATCAAAAGCGTCCAAGCCCGCGTGAGCGAGGCCATGGAGAGCTTGGCCGCCATCGCCAGGCCCTGCGCGCGCTCGCTGTCGGCCGAACCCGCCGCGGCCTCGGGCGCCACTTTCAGTCGGGTCACCCAGTGCGTGAGTTCGAGCAAGTCCTGCAGAATGACCACCGGATCGGCGCCGGAATCGTGCATCTCGCCCAGCGACGCCACCACCGCCGGCGCATCGCCGCGCATGGTCTTCTCGAACAGTTCCAGCACCCGACTGCGGTCGGCCAGGCCCAGCATGTCGCGTACTTGTGCGGCATCCACGACACCACCGCCGTGGGCGATCGCTTGGTCGAGCATCGAGAGGCCGTCGCGCACCGAGCCGTCGGCGGCACGGGCGATGAGCGCCAGCGCCTCGGGCGAGATCTCGACCTTTTCGGTGGCCGAGATCTTGCCGAAATGCTCGATCAGCACGTCCTGCGGCACGCGCTTGAGGTCAAAGCGCTGGCAGCGGCTCAGCACCGTCACCGGCACCTTGCGGATCTCGGTGGTGGCGAACAGGAACTTCACATGCGGCGGCGGCTCTTCGAGGGTCTTCAGCAGCGCGTTAAAAGCCTTCTCTGACAGCATGTGGACTTCGTCGATGATGTAGACCTTGTAGCGCGCCGACACCGGGCGGTAGCGCACGCCCTCGATCAGCTCGCGCACGTCGTCGATGCCGGTGCGGGAGGCGGCGTCCATCTCGATCACGTCGACGTGGCGGTCCTCGGTGATGGCCTTGCAGTTGTCGCAGACGCCGCAGGGATCGACCGTCGGGCCGCCCTTGCCGTCGGCACCCACACAGTTCAGCGCCCGGGCGATGATGCGGGCCGTCGTGGTCTTGCCGACGCCGCGCACGCCCGTGAGCATGAAGGCGTGCGCGATGCGGCCCGATGCGATGGCGTTGCGCAGGGTGCGCACCATCGCCTCCTGGCCGACCAGGGTGGTGAAATCGGTGGGTCGGTATTTGCGGGCGAGGACGCGGTAGGGAAGCGCCTTTTCCCCCGCCTTGTCGCCAGTGGACTTGTCGCCAGTGGACTTGTCGCCAGTGCCTTTGGTGGCTTGTGCCATGGCGATCACCCGCTCACACGCCGTGGCCCCTCAAGCCCGGCGGTCGTCGCGCCTGGGCGGCCCGCCCGCCGCGATGGCGTGCGCGGGAAACGGGTGAGAGACCGGCATGACCCGAAGCGAATTCGTTACGGCTGCTTCCTTCCGGATCTGACCGGGTTGGCGACTGCTCCGCCCACACCGGCCCCTCGGAGGGGTTATATCAGGACTCGGACCATCCCGCGCAAGGGATGAAATGGACCATTCCGTGTCCCGCCTGAAAGGCTGTCGTTTGACCGATGTCGGTGTCCGATCCGGCCGGCCAAGGCCTTGATTCGACGACGGAAACGACTTTTGGACACCGCTTCGGAATTGGGCTTGGACGGTTATGAACGCCGACGCTCGACCTTGTCCGTCCCACGGCGCTACAACCTCCGCCCGCACGATCGGAGCAGGCGCCATGAAAGTCTATCGATACCTCACCGGGAAGGACGATGCCGCCTTCTGCCATCGCGTGACCGAGGCCTTGAATCGCGGATGGCAGCTCTATGGCCAGCCTACCTTGACCTTCAACGGCAAGAGCGGCGAGGTGATCTGCGGGCAGGCCATCACGAAGGACGTCGAGGGCGGAAAATACGACCCTGCAATGGACCTGTCCAAACTGTAGATCGGATCATGGCCTCAGCGTCGTAGCGGCCGTTCACGCCGCCGCCGGTTAGCCCGTGGCTGCGATCACATGCGCCCTGATGCGACCGTCGATCGGTCCCTTGCCGAAGCGCCGCGCGAGAGCGTCCGTCGCGGCCGTCGTCGCGTCTTCGAGGCGCGAGGCATCACGGGTCACGATCTCGTTCCGGAGCGGCGTTCCCTGGCAGTAGGCGACGGCTGCGTCCCGCGGCGACTGGGCCCTGCTCCTGTGATCGACCGTTTCGATCGAGACGTCGGCAAACCCTGCAGCGGCCAGCTCCTCGCGGATCTTGCCGAGGTCGTGATGGCCGTGCGGTGTGCGGGCCATGAACAAGGGCGGATCCTGCGGAAAGACCGTGGCCAGCGCCTGGGTCACGACGTCGGCGAATTCGTTTTCAGAGATCCGGTCCCATACGTTGAAATGGAAATGACCATCCGGCTTCAGGACACGGCGGGCTTCGCTATAACCTTTGATCCGGTCGGGAAAGAACATGGCGCCGAACTGACAAGTGACGACATCGAATGCCCGATCCTCGAAGGGTAGAGCCAGCGCATCGGCCTGTCGCCACGTCACACGATCCGCAGCGGCTTGCCGCGCCGCAGCCTGATCGAGCATCGGTTGATTGAGATCGGTCGCCACGATACGCGTGTGCGCGGGCAGCCGCGCGGCGATCGCCCGCGTGAGGACGCCGGTTCCCGCCGCCGTCTCCAGAACGTCGCGGGGTTCGGCGCGGGCGATCCGCTCTGCCAGGTCACGCGCGTAGGGCTCGAAGATGAGCGGAACCAGGAACCGGTCATAGACCTCGGGGATCGATCCCGCGAAGAGCTTGTCGTCCGCCACCATGGCCTTGCTCCACCGAGAGAGACAAACTGTCGAGGCATGAAGTGTAGGGCCGCTTGATCTAGGCTCTCAAGCAGTGCGGCGGCTGGCCGGGCGCGCCAGGCTGAGATGATCGCGCAATGTTGTGCCTTCATAGTCGGCACGGAACAGGCCGCGCTCCTGCAGAAGCGGCACCACGCCGGCGACAAAGTCGTCGAACTGCCCGGGGAAAAACGGCGGCATCACGTTGAAACCGTCGGCGCCGCCGGCGCGGAACCAAGCCTCCAGCGTGTCGGCGATCATGACGGGCGTGCCGATCAACAGCAGATGGCCGCGCGCCGCCGCAACGCGATGGTAGAGCTGCCGCAGGGTGAGCTTGTCGCGCCGGGCCATTTTCAGCAGCAGCGCCGCACGGCTCTTCAGGTTCTCCGTCTCCGGCAGGTCCGGCAGCGACTCGTCGAGCGGATGGACCGACATGTCCGAGCCCAGCCGCTCCGACAGCACGGTGAAAGCCTGTGCCGTGTCGATGCTGCGATTGAGCTCGGCAAAGATCTCCCGCGCCTCCGCTTCGGTCCGTCCCACCACCGGCATGACGCCGGGCATGATCCGCGCGGCGTCCGCCGTCCGGCCGTAGCCGACCAGTTGCGCCTTCACGGCATTGCAGAAGGTCTGCGCTTCGGCGAGATCGTTCTGTGCCGTGAACACGACGTCGGCGATGCGCGCCGCCAGCGCCTGGCCGGGCCCGGAGGAGCCGGCCTGGATCAGTACCGGATGGCCCTGCGGCGAGCGCGGCACGTTGAGCGCGCCCTGCACGGTGAAGTACTTGCCGCGGAAGTCCGGCACATGAAGGCTACCCGGGCGCACAAAGCGGCCCGCCGCCTTGTCGGGCGTGAAGGCGCCGTCATCCCAGCTGTCCCACAGGGCGCGGCAGGCTTCGACGAATTCCTCGGCCATCGCGTAGCGCTCGGCGTGCGGCGGATGGTGGCGGCCGAACACCGCGGCCGATTTGTCGTAAGCCGTCGTCACCACGTTCCACCCAGCGCGCCCGCCGGAGAGGTGATCGAGCGAGGCGAAGCCGCGGGCCACGTGATAGGGCTCGGCGTACGTCGTCGAGCCTGTCGCGGCGAGCCCGATCCGCGAGGTTCCCATGGCGAGCGCGGCGAGGAGCGTCAGCGGCTCGAACTTTCCGATGGTCGAAGGATGCTCGCTGTAGCCGGTGGCAAAGCCGTCGCCCAGAAAGAACATGTCGAACTTCGCCCGCTCGGCGGTGGCCGCGATGTGCTGCATCAGCGCGAGGTTGGGCCAGCCGTCGACTGTGGCATCAGGATGTCGCCAGCCGCCGACGTGATGCCCCGGTGTCTGCACGAAGACGCCGAGGTGCATGTAGCGGGGACGATCCACGGCCTTCCCCTAGTGCGCGGAGGCGCGCATGCCGCCGTCGACCGGAATTACGGCGCCCGTGATGTAACGTGCCGCCGGCGAGGCGAGGAAGGCGACGAGGTTCGCCACGTCCTCGGGCTCGCCGAAGTAGCCGATCGGGATGTTGCGCTCGATGAAGAGGCGCCGCGCTTCCTCGGTCGGGTGGAGTTTCTGCAGGATTTGCTCCGAGTTGATGCGGCCGGGCTGGATGGTGTTCACCGTCACGCCGTCGGCGGCGACATCGCATGACAGGCCCTTGGCCCACAGATGCAGCGCGGCCTTGGCGGCCATGGCGGCGTTGAGTCCACGCGGCTCCATGGAACCGCTGATGCTGACGATGCGGCCCCACTTGCGCGCGCGCATTGCCGGCAGCAGCGCCTTGGTGAGGAGGCGAGCGGCGGTGAAGTTCAATGCAAAGGCTTCCTCCCACACGTCCTCGGGGGCGTCGGGCCCGGTCGGCCGCGAACCGCCGGCGCAGTTGACCAGGATGTCTATGGGTCCCAGCGCCTTTGTGGCCTGGGCGGCGATGCGCGCGATGTCCTTCGCGTTGGTGACGTCGCCTGCGATTGCCGCCACCTTGTCGAGGCGCTCGATCTTGTCGACGCGCCGCGCCGTGGCGGCAACCCTTGCGCCTTGCTGTGCCAGGAGGCGCACGACACCGGCGCCGATGCCGGAGCTGGCGCCGGTGACGAGGCAGGTCCGGTTCTCGAGGTCGAAATCCATCATGCCTTGATGGACGAGCGGCGGCTTTTTGCCAACTGGCGGCGCGATATTCCCATTTGCGGCCTCGCATCCAAACGCGCCGACTGGCGTTGTCTCGTCATTGTGAGGGTCAACTGCCGAACTGAACGGGAGGCGCGGGCCGGGGGCGTTGTGCGCGTGCGGCGTGCCGTTTCGGCGGCCATTTTGCTCGCGGCCGTGCTCTTTTCGGGGTCCCTCCAGGCCCGGACGGCGAAAATCGCGCTGTCCGTGACGGGGGATGAAGCGATGGGCGCCGATCTCCGGGAACTCGTCGAAACCTTCGAAAAGCAGCAGCCGCTCACGGGCGACGGCCTGTCGCTGCTCCAGGCCGCGCAGGCCGCCTTGTCGCGGGTGAACGCGGCGCTCCGGTCCCGCGGCTTCTACGATGCGGAAGTCCGGGCCAGCGTCGAGGGCCGGCCGATCGCCGAGGCCGCGGCGCTGGACGCCATCGAGGCGCAGCCGGACTCCGCGCAGGTGTCCATCGCGATGACCGTCGAAACCGGACCCAGATACAGGATCGGCACGGTGGCGATCCGACCGCCCGGCGCGATGGCGTCGCTGCCCGATGTCGATCGCAGCAGGATCGGCCTCGTGCCGGGCGATCCCGCCGATGCGGCCGCGATCGTCGCGGCCCAGGACAAAGTCCTCGTCGAGCTGCGCAAGCAGGGACATGCACTCGCAACCGCCAAGCGCGAGGTGGTGGTCGACCATGCCACGCGGCAAGCCGAGGTCACCTATATCGTCGAGCCCGGCCCCACGGCGAAGATGGGCAAGGTGCGCTTTTCGGGTACAGAAAAGGTCGACACCACCTATCTGCAGCGCCGTTGGATGTTCCTTCCCGATCCACAATCCGCTCGAAGTCTGAGGTTCGACGCAGAGAACGCTGTGAGTTCGCTTCAGGCCACGCGACTATCG
>JACPVT010000256.1 GCA_016191685.1 Rhodospirillales bacterium
ATTAAAATATGATTGAATGGTCACATGTTATACCTTGTTTAATAGCTAGTGACGTCTTCTATTAGAATCTATAAAAAAATATTCGAAGTTGATTGGTTCGTGATATATTATGTCGTGGAGTGGCTGAATCTCGTACTGCGCTGGGCGCACATGATCGTGGGCATCGCCTGGGTCGGCGCTTCCTTCTATTTCATCTGGCTGGACAATCACCTGCACAAGCCGCTCGATCCGGCCGACGCCGCCAAGGGCATCAGCGGCGAGGTCTGGGCGGTCCATGGCGGCGGCTTCTACACCGCCAAGAAATTTACCCTGGCGCCCACCACGCTCCCGCCCGAGCTGCACTGGTTCAAGTGGGAAGCCTATACGACCCTGATCACCGGCTTCTTCCTGCTCTGCCTCGTCTATTACTACGGGGCCGAGATCGCGCTCATCGACCCCTCCGTCATGAATCTCGGCAAGACCGAGGCCATCGCGCTCGGCCTCGCATCGCTGGTCGTCGGCTGGCTGGTCTACGACGCGCTCTGCCGTTCGGCCTTCGGCGAGGACGATGCCGTCCTGGGCGGCCTGCTGTTCCTCTATTGCGCGGTCGCGGCCTGGGCGCTCTGCCACGTCTTCTCGGGCCGCGGCGCCTACATCCACTTCGGCGCCATGCTGGGCACGATCATGGCGCTCAACGTCTACTTCGTGATCATTCCCGGCCAGCGCGAGCTGGTGAAGGCCAAGGAGGAAGGTCGCACGCCCGACCCGAAGTACGGGCTGATGGGTCGCCAGCGCTCGGTCCACAACACCTATTTCACCCTGCCGGTGCTGTTCACCATGATCAGCAACCACTACGCGGGGCTCTACGGCCACGAGTGGAACTGGGTGCTGCTGCTCATGATCTCGGTGGCCGGCGCGCTGATCCGGGTGTGGTTCGTTCAGCGCCACAAGGGCGATCCCAATCCGCTGGTGCTCGCCTCGGGGCTGGTCTTGCTGGCGCTGACGGCCGTCCTGGCGTTGCCGCAGCCAAGCGCCGACGGCGGCGGTCCGGTCGCCTTCGACCAGCTCCAGCCCATCATCCAGGCGCGCTGCGTCTCCTGCCATGCGGCGAAGCCCACCCAGGAAGGCATAGCGGCACCGCCCAAGGGCGTGATCCTTGAGACGCCGGCCGAGATCCATCTGCGCGCCGCCGCCATCTACCAGCAGGCCGCCGCATCCCGGGTCATGCCGCCCGGCAACATGACCCATATTACCGATGCCGAGCGAGGCATGATTGCGCGCTGGTTCAAAGGCGGCGCACAATAGGCGGATGATCCTCCGCTCCGGCGGTCTGCCCTGGCGACGCCTGCTCACCGCCGCGCTGGCGGTGGTCGCGATCTTCTTGTTCTGGACCCAGGTCTCCGAACGCGGTGACCGCACCGCCGTGCGTGAAACCGCGGCGGCCGAGACACGCGTCCCCGGGTCCAGCGAGCCCACGACGAAGGGCTGGGGCAATAGCGTGGGCTTCGCCGACGCGCGCCGACTCGAGGAGCATTTCGAGAAGCACGGGGCCGAGTTCGGCCACATCACCAAACAGGACTATTTGCGGCAGGCGCAACTCCTGAGGGACGCCAAGGCGGGCGGCCCGGTCCTCGAAACCGTCCGGCGCGACGGCGTCACCACGCGCTTCGACCGGCAGACAGGCGCCTTCATCGCCTTCAATCCCAACGGCGTCATCCGGACCTTCTTCAAACCCAACGATGGCGAGCGCTACTACCGCCGCCAGGCAGAGCGCGGCAAGGAATGAAACCACCCCCTCCTCCCGGCCCTCCCGACGTCAAGGACCTGTGCGAGCTGGTCGACCAGTGGGTTGCCTTCACCGCCGACCTCGAGCGGCAGGACTACAGTTTCGACCTCGACAACTGGCTGAACGACGTCGACGTGCGAGAACTGATCCTCGAGGCGTTGCCAATGTTCAGCCGCGAGGAGATGGGCGATCACGCGCTGAAGCTCGACGAGGCCGACAGGCAATTCATGGCGGGCACGCGCGACTTCAAGCGCTGCGTCTGGGGCAGCGGAACGGCCAAGAAGGAAAAATGGACGGCCCAGGAGAACTGGTGGTACTTCCGCACGCCGCGGCGGACCAATGCCCAGCTGGAAGACGAGCTTGCGACGGTAAGATGAGCACGCCGAAAATCCTGGTCGAGACCACCGGACCAGTCACCACCATCATCATCAACCGCCCCGGATCGAAGAACGCGCTCGACAACGAGGCGGCGCACGGGCTGGCTGCGGCGCTAAAGGCCTTCGAGGCCGATCCACAGGCGCGTGTGGCCGTGTTGACCGGCGCCGGCGGCGCCTTCTGCGCCGGCGCCGACCTCAAGGAACTGGGCAGCGGCACCGATTACTTCCCCTGGGCGGGCAGCAACGAAGGGCCGCTCCGCGCGCCCCTGTCGAAGCCGGTGATCGCCGCCATCGAGGGCCATGCCTGCGCCGGCGGCCTCGGCGTGGCGCTCTATTGCGACATCCGCATCGTCGACGAGACGGCGAGCTTCGGCGTCTTCTCGCGCCGCTGGGGAGTCCCGATGAGCGACGGCACCACGGTCCGCCTGCCACGCATCGTCGGCCAGGGCCGCGCCCTGGACATGCTGCTGACGGGCCGCGCGGTGGGCGCCGACGAGGCGATGGCGATCGGCCTTGCCACCCGCAAGGTGCCGCGGGGTACGACTCGCGCCGAGGCCGAGAAACTCGCAGCGCAAATCGCGGGCTTTCCGCCCATTGCCATGACGTCGGACCGGCAGTCGGCCTACGAAAGCTTCGACCGCGACCAGGCGGCGGCGATCCGGCGCGAAATGGAACTGTCGCTGGCGGCGCGGCGGCAGGAATCGCAAAGTGGCGCGGCACGCTTCGCCAAGGGCGAAGGCCGGCACGGCCAGTTCAAGAAATAGTTCGAGAGGAAATGATGCGGGCACTGGTTTGCGAGGCGTATGGCGCGATCGAGAGCCTCAGGATCAAGGACGTGCCCGTGCCCAAGCCCAAAGCCGGCGAGATCCTGGTCCGGGTCGGCGCTGCAGGCATCAGCTTCGCCGCCATGTTGGGCGTGCAGGGCAAGCACCAGAACAAGCCGCCGTTGCCCTACGTGCCGGGCAATGAGATGGCGGGCCATATCGTGGAACTGGGCGACGGCGTCGGCAACCTCAGGGTCAACCAGCGCATCGCCACCGGCGTGAGCCAGGGCGCTTATGCCGAGTACGCGGTGGCGGCCGCAGCCAACGCGGTGGTGATCCCGGAAACCATGCCCTATGCCGAAGCGACCAACTTTCCCACGCTCTATCCGACCGCCTATGGCGTCCTGAAATGGAAGGCCAACCTGCAACCGGGCGAGGTGATGCTGGTCCACGGCGCGGGCGGCGGCTCGGGCCTGACCGCGATCGAGGTCGGCAAGGCGATGGGAGCGACCGTCATCGCCTCGGCGGGCGGCGCCGACAAGCTCGCTGCCGCCAGGGAGGCCGGCGCCGACCACCTGATCGACTATCGCACCGAGGATCTTCGCAACCGGGTGTTGGAGCTGACCGGCGGCCGCGGCGCCGACGTGATCTATGATCCCGTTGGCGGCACCGCGTTCGATACATCCCTTCGCTGCATCGCGCCGGAGGGCCGGCTGATCCCGATGGGTTTCGCCAGCGGCGTCGTCCCGCAGATCCCGGCCAACATCCTGTTGGTCAAGAATGTGACAGTGATCGGCTTCTACTACGGCTACTACAACGGCTGGGGCGGCAAAGGTACGCCGACGCCCAAGGAGGCCGCCGCGCTTGCCAAGCGCCAGGCCATGGTGACCGACGCGCAGGCCGAATTGATGCGCTGGTTCACCGAGGGCAAGCTCAAGGCCACCGTCGCCGCGACGCTCGACCTCGCCGATTGGGTGCAAGCCTTCAAACTGATCGAGGAACGCACGGTCGTCGGCAAGGCCGTGTTGGTGCCTTAGCCGAACAGCGCCTGCTTTATCCGGGCCGAGGCGAACATCGCCCTTCCGTCGTGGCCGACGCCGGGCACCTTCACCAACCGCCAACCGAACGGCCACCGCTTCTTGTTTGCCAGCGCCCTGCCCGCCTTGAAGAAATTGCGACCGCGCTGATAGCGCGAGCTGCCCTGGGCCCGCGCCCCGCGCGTGTTCTCGAGATTGGAGCGGCCGATGTCGGCGGTGCCGAGATACACAATGAGCGGCAGGGCGAGAAAGCGCTTCAGCGCCGCCTGGCTGGCGAGCGACGCGGTGCGGCCGCCGAAACCGTGCGGGAATGGCACATCGAGATCGGGAAACACCCACGACGACGGATTGGCGACGATGATGCGCCTGGCCTTGTTGGGCGAGAACGCTGCCAGCCGGCCGACGATCTGGCCGCCCGCCGAATGGCCGAGCAGATGGAAATCGAGGTTGGGTTTGCCCTCGTCGCGGCGCAGGGCGTCGACCAGGGCCAGCGCCGCCGTCGTCGTCCACCGCGCCCGCGGCAGCAAGCTGCTGCGGCTCACGATGCCGCCGCGCTGATAACGCCCGATCGGATAGGTCTTGAGATCGAATTTGGGCGCCGCCACGACCATGTCGAAGCGGTCGGCGATGGAGGCGGCAAAGTCGCGATAGTCGTCGGCATTGCGCTTCATGCCGTGGAACACCACCAGCAGCGGCCCGCCGCGATACCTGGCTGGCTTGTAGGTGAAGACGCGGAGCTTATGCTTGCCCACGCGCAGGGTGCGCTCGCCGGGGCCGACGGGAATGGGATTGGCCATCTAAAGCACCTTTGGGAACATCGCGCAGGCCAGGCGGTCGCCGGGCTTCAGCCCGTGCCCTTCGAGCGGCGGCGAGACCTGGCCGACGCGTGCAGCGTAGCGTGCGTCGTCACCGCACCAGCGCGTCGCCCAGGCGCGGCGGCGGCGCGAGGTCGAGCGGTTGCCCGCGGCGCCGTGCAAGGTGAGCGCATGGAAGGCGATGACGTCGCCCGGCTCCATGTCCCAGGCGAGGAACTCGTGGCGGTCGCGCTCGGCGTCGAGATCGGGCAGCGGTTCGAAGCGTGGGTCCTGGACCGCCAGATCGACGCCGCCCTGCCTGAAGAACTTGGGCTGGAACCAGCGGCCCCAGCGGTGCGAGCCCCTGACGTACTCAACGCAGGTCGCGCGGTCGACGGGATCAAGCGGCAGCCACAGCGAGACGATCTGTTCGCCATCGATCGGATAGTAGGGCTGGTCGTGATGCCAGGGCGTGCGCTCCTGCGTGCCCGGCTCCTTCACCAGAAGATGATCGTGATAGTAGACGACCTCGTGGGCTCCCATCAGGCGGGCCGCGATTTCCCTGGCAGGCGATTCGTAGACGAACGCGCGCGCCGCGGCGTGGCGCTGCCAGAGCTGGAAATCGACGAAGAACAATCCCGGCGCACCCGTGGGGGTGTTCAGCCGCACCATCGGGCCGGGGTCGGCCATGTCGGCATCGACGGCATCACGCAGACGCTCGATCCAGCCGGCCGCAAAGGCGCCGCGCAGGCAAATGGCGCCGTCCTCGCGATATCGCGCAACTTCGGCGTCGCTCGGCAACACCATCAGATCTCGCCAAAATCGCCACCGCGACCCTTGCCGGCGGCGAAGCGGGCGGCGCCGCGTTGCGATTCGGCCTCGAGTGCCGGCATGCCGAGCCGGCTCTCGTTAACCAGCGCCTCGCGCAGGTCCATGCCCCACTGCTCGTAGGACGAGCGCCGGTCGGAACGCATGCAGGTCTGCGGAAACTTGGTGAGTTGAAGAGCGAGCGCCTTGGCTTCGTCGAGCGCCTGGCCGGCGGGCGCGATCCGGTTGGCAAGACCCCACGACAACGCTTCCTCGGCGCCGACCTCGCGGCCGGTCAGGATCATGTCGAGAGCACGGCTCTGGCCGATCAGGCGCGGCAGGCGCACCGTGCCGCCGTCGATGAGCGGCACGCCCCAGCGGCGGCAGAACACGCCGAACTTGGCGGTCGCCGAGGCGACCCGCATGTCGCACCACAGTGCGAGTTCGAGGCCGCCGGCAACGGCATAGCCCTCGACCGCGGCGATTACCGGCTTGCCGAGCAGATGGCGCGTCGGTCCCATGGGCCCGGGACGCGTGGGATCGTCGATCGGAGTCGTCGTCCGCGTCGCCACCGCCTTGAGATCGTAGCCGGCGCAGAAGGTACCGCCGCGACCGGTCAGGATCGCGACGGCCTGCGCCTCGTCCCGATCGAAGGCGAGGAAGGCCTCGCGCAGCAGGCCCGCGGTCTCGGGATCGACGGCGTTGCGCGCCTCGGCGAAGCGATCGATGGAGACGATGGTGACGGGCCCGTCTTTCTCGATTGCCACCTTGGCCATGCTAACGCCCCTGCATCATGCGCAACGGCGTGTAGACCAGCACCGTATCGCCCTTCTGGTTCTTGACCAGGTTGGTGGTGCGCACGAGGGCGCGCGATGGATCCTTCGAAGTCGGCTTGATCTCGGTGACCTCGATCTCGACGTGGATCGTGTCATCGACATAGGTCGGTCCCTTGATATCGAAACCCATCGACAGGAAGGCGAGGCCCGAGCCTTGCAGCGTGGTCGGGATCACCAGCCCCTCGGCCATGGAAAAGACCAGTGCGCCGGGCACGGGATGGCCGCCGCGCATCGGTGCATGGCTCTTGATGTATTCCTTGTTGGTGAACAGCTCCTCGGAAAAGCCGCAAAGCGTCACGAAATTGAGAAGGTCGGCCTCGAAGAGCGTCCGGCCATAGGTGGTGAATTTCTCGCCGACCTCGAGGTTGCGCCAGTTCCAGCCTTCGCCGAGCTGCTTCAAGGGGCCGCTCCCTAGTGTGCGTGCGCCGGGTGTGCACCCTCGCGCAGCTTGTACAACCGGCTGCAGTATGGGCACTCGACATGCCCTTCTGGCCCCAGGTTGAGGTAGACTTTGGGGTGTCCCAACGCGCCGCCACCGCCATCGCAGGCGACGCGGTCAGTATCGACGATGATGACTTCAAAAGGCTCTGTCACGATCTCACTCCTCTTACGCCGCCGGATGATAGCGGCCGTCTTTGCTCCGGTCATTCTTTCCGCCTGCGCGCCCACAGTCATTCCGGCCGGCGACACGGTGCAGGCGCCCGCCCTGACGACGGACCGTTATGTCGCGGCCGACGGCACGGCGCTACCGGTAGCGGTGTGGCCTGCGGCAAACGGCGCCCCGACCGCGGTCATCCTGGGCCTGCATGGCTATGGCGATTACCGCAACGCCTGGGACGAGCCGGCAACAATCTGGGCCAAGGCCGGCATCACCACCTACGCCTACGACCAGCGCGGCTTCGGCGGCAGCCCGACCCGCGGCCGCTGGGCCGGCACCGAGAGCCTGGTCGAGGACGCCCGGACGATGGCCACCCTCCTCCGCGCCCGCTACCCCGGCGTGCCGCTCTATCTCGCCGGTGAAAGCATGGGCGGCGCCGTTGCCCTGGTGGCTGCCGATCAGGGGATCGACGTCGATGGCCTGGTCCTGCTGGCCACGGCACTGCGCTCGCGCGACACATTCGGGCCGGTGGCGAGCGGCGGACTATGGTTCTTCGCCCATACGATCCCCTGGATGCCGTCGGGCCCGACCTCGATCGACTACAAGCCGACCGACAATCCCAAGACGCTGGAGAAGCTGCGCAGCGATCCGATGATGCTGCGCCAGACGCGCCTCGACATGGGCTACGGACTGGTCGACTTGATGGACGCGGCGAAGGACTCCGCCGAGCGGGTAAAAATGCCCTATCTCATGCTGCATGGGCTGGGCGACCGGATCGTGCCGCGCGAACCGGTGCGGGCCGCCATAGAGGTCATGCCGCGGCGCGCCGACTCAAAGCTCGCCTTCTATCGCGAAGGTTATCACTTGCTGCTGCGCGACAAGGATGGGCCCGTCGTGGCCGCCGACGTCGTCGCATGGATATCGGATCACGAGGCCGTCCTGCCCTCGGGCGCCGACGCAGCCCGATCGCAACCCAAGCTGGCCGCGCTATGGGGCTCGCGCCGCCCGCATTAGGGGCCGGCCAGCTAGTTGCTGCAGCGGATGACGACCGAGGCCGGGCCACGCACTTCGGACATATCGCCCCGGGTCGGCATGTTCTCCATCTTCAGGACGGTGTAGTCGCCGCTGGTCTTGCCGCACAGGGCAACCGCCCGCGACTGGCAACCGCCCGGTGTCTGGCAACTGATCGCCAGGGCCGGCCGACCATCCGACCATGTGACGGTCGATGCCTGGCTTTCCGTCGCGGGATCGCTGCCCAATGTGCCCTTGCCGACGCCGCACGCCGCAAGCAGACCTGCGATACCCACGCCGAGCATCCAGCGAACCGTCGATCGCAAGGTCATCCCCGTCCCCCGTTCTTATTTCAGCCTGCGGCTGCGTCTGCGACAGTACATCGTCCAAAGCCGCACCCGCAAGGCGGGGCGACATGCGAGGCCGCAAAGACATCATCGCCCACGGCCCTCGAGACACGTATGATCTCGATCAATGATCCACGACTTCTCGCGCCGACCGACGGTCCGGCGCCTCCGCACGACCGTCCTGCTCGGCATCGCCGCCGTCTTGTCGCCACTAGGCGGCGCCGGCGCGCAACAGACGAACGAGCAGCTCGCCGCGCGCTGCAACGAGTTGGGCGCCATCTACGACAAGTACGGCACGCGGCGCGGCGAAGGATCGGGCGGACCGGACATGATCCGGATGGGCGCCGGCATCGACTGCCAGAAAGGCCGCTACCAACAGGGCATCAAGGCACTGGAGGACCTTCTCCAGGGCAACAGGATCTCCTACCCGCCGGCGAGCTGACGGTTACTTGCCCTTCAGCTTGAAGTCGCGCCACAGCACGATGCCCGTCACGTTGTCCAGAACCGTCCCGTCGAGCTGCTTCTTGAACTCGTGCGCCGTCGGCCGCCAGACGAATGTGCTTTCGCCGCTTGCGCCGACGAAGCGGCCAGTGCCGCCCGTCAGCTTGAAGCCGCCGCGGCAACCCACCAGCTCGTAGCCGGCACAGTCCCAGTCACCCCAGGCCGTGGCGCCGTCATGGGCCGTGAAGGTGCAGGCGCCCGACGCGCTGGTCTTGCGCGTGGCCTGATCTATGCGCGCCGAGATGGCGCAGCTCACACGGCCGCCCTGCTGCGGCCCCTCGTCGGTTTCCACGAAGAAGGGCCCGGAGAGGGTGGCAATCGCCATGAGCTGCTTCTCTGCCGAGCGCACGATGGTGCCGTCTGCCGTCACCACGGCGAAGGCGTTGAAGGTCTGGACGTCGTCCTGCGCGGCGGCCGGAATGGCGGCGGCAAGGACGAGGGCAATGCTCGCAAGGGTGCGACTGGAAATGGTCATGGCTCGGCTCACTTGAAATCGATGATGACGGCATCGGCGCCGAGCGACACGGCAAGGCCCTGGCGACGTGTCTTCAGGTCGATCATCACGCCGTTGGGATTTTCCAGCCACATCTCGCCGCTGCCCTTGTCGCCGGCGACGGCCCCATAGCGCGCCTGACCATAGGCGCCGGGAAACTGGCGCAGTTCCTTGAGATTGTAGACGTCGCCCCAGGCCTCGATCTTGGAGATGCCGAAACCGCCGACACCCAGGCCGCCAACCGAGAAGCGATAGCTCTTGCCCTGAAAGTGCAGCGTGCCGCTGCCGACGTTGCCGCTGCCGATGAAGGCCACCTGGACCTGCTCGATATTGACTGTTCCCGACTTGACCCGCTGCTGGGCGATCGCCGGCATCGCCAGCATCGTCCCCGCAACCCCTGCCAGCGCCTGCCGGCGGCCGAGCAGCCGTACTCTCATCCCGCTCATCCGATGCTCCTTAATCAACGTTCGACGACGGCCGTCGCCTCGATCTCGACCAACAGTCCCGGCACGGCCAGCGCGCTGACCGCTACCAGGGTAGACGTGACCACCGAACCCTTGAGCGCCTTGCCCAGGGCCTGGCTGACGCCCGCCATGTCGCGGATGTCGGTGACGTAGATTGTCGTGCGGGCGAGATCGGCCAGTCGCGCACCGGCCGACTTCAGGCCGGCTTCGATCTTGCGCATGGTGATCGCCGTCTGTTCGGCGGCATTCTTGCCCTGCACCTGTCCCTTGGCGTTGAGCGACGTCGTTCCAGAGACGAAGACGAACGGCCCGCTCCTGATGGTTCGGACGTAAAATCCCGCGACCTCGGTGCCGTCGGGGAAAAGCTTCTTGGCCATGACTCGCTCCGCCTTTCGATGCGCTATGGTCGGCAATGTAACGATCGGCCGGCACCGCGCAAAGGAGAAGCCATGTCCCTGGATCGCTATCGCACCGCTGTCGTGACCGGGGCGAGCCGCGGCATTGGCGCCGCGACGGTCCGGCAGCTCCGGATCAGCGGCATCGAGGTCTACGCCGTGGCGCGATCGGCCGACGACCTCACCAGCCTGGCGCAGGAGACCGGTTGCCGGCCGCTGGCGCTGGACATCTCCCATCGCGACGCCGTGCTGTCGGCTCTGGGATCGCTCGACGCCGACGTTCTCGTCAACAACGCCTCGGCCTTCGCGCGATCGACCACCTCATGGGAGGCCGCACCCGACGACATCGACGCCCTGTTGGACGTCAACTTGCGCGGCATGCTCAACTGCCTCGCCGCCCTGGTCCCCGGCATGAAGGCGCGCGGGCTCGGCCATATCGTCAACCTGAGCTCGATGGCCGCCACTTGGGCGGTGCCCGGGATGCCGATCTACGCCATGACCAAGGCTGCCCTGCACAACCTCAGCCGGACGCTCCGGCTCGACCTGCACGGCTCGGGCGTGCGCGTGAGCGAGATCGCACCGGGCCGGGTCGAGACGGGCTCCCATCTCGCCCTGCTCGACGACCACGAGGAAGGCCGGCGCCGCTTCTACGAGGGCTACGAGAGCCTGCTGGCCGAGGACATCGCCGAAGCCATCATGTTCGTCCTGGGCTCACCGCAGCGCATGGACGTGAGCTTCATGGAAATCGTTCCGACGGATCAATCCTACGGCGGCTCGCAATTCCACCGCCGCGGCGTCTGACGAGCCATTGGCTCCCGAAGAGTCCCGCGGGCTCGGATTACGAGCCGGCTGAGCGTGTCGGTGGTGCCGCCGGGCGGCAAGCCGGTGACGATCTTGACGGCATCGAGCGGCTGGGTCCCTGCGCGCCAACGCGACCCGCTACGCCGAAAGTAGCGAGCGCGGCGGCGGCGGCGGCCGGATGGCGAACGAAAGCACGGCGATTCGATGGCGGCATGGCGGCGCTTCCTCCCATATCGTTGGCGCTTTCATAGCCATCCGTCGTGCCGCCTATCAGACACAGCCGGGATCCCCGG
>JACPVT010000257.1 GCA_016191685.1 Rhodospirillales bacterium
GGGTGATGAACAGCAGCGTCAGCCCCATCTCGCGCTGCAGGCCGCGCAGGAGATTGAGGAGCTGCGCCTGGGTCGAGACATCGAGGCCCGAGACCGCTTCGTCGGCCACGATCACCTTGGGCTCCGAGGCGAGCGCCCGGGCGATCGCGACGCGTCGCACCTGGCCGCCCGACAGCTGGCTCGGATAGCGGTCGGCGGTATCGGCCGGCATGCCGACACGGGTGAGCAGGGCGGCGACGCGGTCGCGCAGCTCCGACTCCGGACACAGCGCGTGCTGGCGGATCGGCTCGCCGATCAGGTCGAGCGCCTTCAGCCGCGGATTCAGCGAGGCCCGCGCATCCTGGTAGATCATGGCGACGTCGCGCTGGAACGAGCGCCGCTTGTCGTCCGTCAGGGTCTCGATATCGTCGCCGCGATAGAGTGCACGGCCGTCGCTGCTCTCGGTCAAACCGAGCAGCACGCGCAGCAGGGTCGACTTGCCCGAACCGCTCTCGCCGACCAGTGCGACGCTGTCGCCTGTCGGCACGGTCAGCCGGATGCCGTCGAGGGCAGCCAGCCGCCGCGGCGGGTTCCGGCCGAAACGCGACCAGCCGCCGCGATCGATCCGGTAGACCTTCTCGACGTCGAGCAGACGGAAGATGGGTGCGGCTTCGCTCATCCCGGATGCCAGCATGCGATGTCGCGACCCTCCAGTGAACGAAGCGGCGGAGTTTGGCTGGCGCACTGGGCGCTGGCGCGCGGGCAGCGCGGCGCGAACCGGCAGCCCGGCGGCATGGCGCCGACGGCGGGCAGGCCGCCCTCCGGTGGCGTCAGCGTTTCGGTGTCGAGTTCGATCACGCAGGACTTGAGCGCGTTGGTGTAGGGGTGCAGCGAGCGCCGCAATACGCTCTCGGTCGGCCCGGCCTCGACCACCTGGCCGGCATAGAGCACGACGATGCGGTCGCACACCTGCGAGGCCAGCGCCAGGTCGTGCAGGACGAAGATGCAGCTCGCGTCGCGTGCGCGGACCTGGCTCAGGATGAGCTGCATGATCTGCGCCTGGATGGTGACGTCGAGCGCGCTGGTCGGCTCGTCGGCGAGCAGCAGCTCGGGATTGCAGGCCAGCGCGATGGCAATCATCACCCGCTGTTGCATGCCGCCGGAGAGTTCGTGCGGGAAGGCGGCGAGTCGGGCCTCGGCATCGTTGAGACCCGCACTCTCCAGCAGTTCGATCGAGCGCCGCCGGGCCGCCGCACGGTCGAAACCAAGCAGACGGCGAAGCGGGCTCTCCAGCTGGCGGCCCACGGTGAAGCAGGGGTTCAGCGCCGAGGCCGGATCCTGGAAGATCATGGCGATCCGTCGGCCGCGCAGCGTCGCCCACCCGGCCTCCGACTCGACGAGCAGGTTCTCATGCTCGGCGAACTGCATGCGCCCCTCGAGCGTCACCGCCGGCGGGCGAAGCAGGCCCATCGCGACCAGCGCGATCGTCGACTTGCCCGCGCCGGATTCGCCGACCAGACCCAGGGTCTCGCCACGGCCGAGGTCGAAGCTGACGCGGTCGAGCACCGAATGGCCGTTGCGGGCCAGCGAGATGTCGGCGAGGGACAGCAGCGGTTCGCGGTGATCCGTGAAGGGCAGGACGTGCTCCCCTTGCGGCTCGGTCCGTCGCGCGGATTGATGGGCCATGTCCTGGTCCTACCGGTTGGCCCGCAGCTTGGGATCGAACTGCTCGCGGACGCCATCGCCGACGATGCTGAGGGCAATCAGCAGGAAGGCCAGGGCGGCGCCGGGCACGCCGGAGATCCACGGCACGATGCTGATGAAGGCGCGGCCTTCGGAAATCATCAGACCCCAGTCGGGCGCCGGCGGCACCACGCCGAGCCCGAGGAAGGACAGGGCGGAGGACACGAGGATCGCCTCGGCGATCCGGATCGTCGCCTGGACGGCGAGGGGAAAGATCACGTTCGGCAGGATGTGTCGCCAGATGATGCGCAGCCTGTCGACTCCCATCAGCCCGGCGGCCTCGACGAAGGCCTGGGCGCGGACCTGGAGAACGTCGGCCCGCACCGTGCGGGCGAACGGGCCGATCATGGCGAAGCCCACGGCATAGATCACCTTGTCGACGCCCGGCCCGAGGATGGAGATGAAGGCGATCGCCATGATCAGCGACGGCAGCGCGAGGATCGCGTCGACGAACCGCATCAGGCCCCATTCGACCGCGCCCTGCGTCAAGCCGGCGGCGAGGCCGATCGCGAGCCCGCCCACGGCACCGATGACGACGGAGGAGAATCCGATCAGGAAGACGTAGCGGGTGCCGTAGATGACACGCGACAGCAGATCCTGGCCGAAAGAATCGGTACCGCACCAGTGGGCGGCGCTCGGCGGCGCCATGAGAGCATTGGGATCCTGGAAGTCCGGCGCGTAGGGCGCCACCCAGGGCGCGAAGACCGCGGCGAACAGGAAGGCCAGGGAAACCACGGTGGCGACGACGAAGAAGGGCCGGGCGCCAAGCTGGTAGGCGAGGAGGCGCAGGAGTGCAGGCGCACGCAGGCGCGCCCGCCGATCCGCCAGGGAGAGATCGCGGACCGCCATGTCAGCGCGGCCTCAGGCGCGGATCGAGCACGGGATAGGAGAGATCGACTGCGAGGTTGGTGAAGATGACCAGGCAGCCGGTCATCATCACGCCGGCCTGGACCACCATGTATTCGCGGTTCAGCACGGCGTCGGTGATCATCCGGCCGACGCCGGGCAGCGAAAACACCGTCTCGGTCAGGACGGCGCCGTGCAGCAGCGCGCCGAGCTGGAGCCCGACGATGGTGGCCAGCGGCATCAGCACGTTGCGCATGCCGTGTACCCAGGTGATGCGCCACGCCGGCTCGCCCCGCGCCCGGGCGGCGGCGATGTAGGGCTGCTCCAGCACCTCGACGAGATTGGCGCGGGTGATGCGCACGATCAGGGCCATGAAGGGTGTGCTGAGCGTGATCGCCGGCAGCACGAGGTGATAGGCGCCGCCCCAGAAATCCTGCCAGGGCGCGACGAAGCCCATGGTCGGAAACAGACCGAAGGCGACGCCGAAGATCCAGATCAGCAGGATGCCGAGATAGAAGCTGGGGAACGCCGATCCGGTCAGCGAGAAGGCCGCCGCCGCGGCATCCCAGGCGGAGTCCTTGCGGACGGCCGAGAGCACGCCCAGGGGAATGCCGATCAGGAGGGCGAGGCCCAGCGCCGCCGCCGACAGGGTGAGGGTGACGGGGAGGGCCTCGACGAAGGCGTACTGGAAGATCGGCGTCCGGCTGACGAAGGACGTACCCCAGTCTCCGCGGACGAACCGCACGAGCCAGTCGACGTATTGCTCCGGCAGCGGCCGGTCGAGGCCGAGCTGGACCATCAGCGACTGATGCGACTCCTTGGAATAGTCATCGCCCAGCATCAGTTCGACCGGATCGCCCGGCGCCAGCTTCAGCAGGCTGAAGCTGGCGACTGAAACGATCAGCAGGACGGCGGCGGTCTGCAGGATCTTCGCCAGCGCCCAGCGCAGCATCAGAAGCTCACGGTATGCAGATCCAGACTGTCGGCAGGTGTATACTTGAAGCCCTTGACCTTCTTGCTGAGGATCTTGAACTCCGGCATGTGCGTCAGGATCGCCATCGGCGCCTCGTCCATGAGGATGTCCTCGGCCTTGACGTAGAGGTCGCGCCGGGTCTTGACGTCGAGGACGACCTGCGCCTGCTCGACCAGCTTGTCGAAATCGGTGTTCGACCAGCCCGAGAAGTTCCAGGCGTTGCCGGTGTGCCATTCGGGAAAGATCGTCTCGTCGGGATCGAGGTCGGCCGACCACGTCATGTCCAGCATATGAAAGTCGCCGGCGTTGCGGCGGTTGATCCAGGCCGCGCGCTCGACCAGCTCTAGCTTGGCCTTGATGCCGATCTTGTCCAGCATCGGCACGATGGTCTGCGCCACGCGCGTGCCGTACTGGCCCTGCTCGGACGTCAGGATGACAGCCTCGATGGGCCCCTGTGTCTTCGCCTTGGCGCGGAACGCCTTGGCCTTCTCGAGGTCGAAGAACTGGCCGCGGCCGCTCTTGGCGATGTTCTTGTCGAAGAAGCCGGTCATGGGCGGGGAAATCGGCGTGTAGGCCGGAATGCCGATGCCGAAGAACGCCTGCTTGATCAACGCCTCGCGGTCGATCGCGAAGCCGACCGCGCGACGCACGTTCACGTCGTCGAACGGCGGCCGGCGGCAGTTCATGGCCATCAGCGAGTAGTTGCCTTCGATCTCACCATGAACCATCAGGTTCTGGTTCGTCTTGAGCTGATTGATGAATTGCAGCGGACTGTTGCTCATGCCGTCGACCCGGCCGGCCAGCATCGCCGCCACCGCGCTCGATGCCTCCTTCATGATGAGGAAGGTGGCCCGGTCGAGCTTGGGCAGGCCCGACTCGAAATAGTCGGGGTTCTTTTCGAGCACGATCGAGTCGTTTTCCTTCCAGCTCACGAACTTGAACGGCCCGGTGCCGACCGGATTGCGGCCGAAATCCTTGCCGTACTTCTCGATCGCCTTGCGCGGCACGATCGTGCCGGCGCGGCCTGTGCTGCCGGTCAGCGCCACGGGCAGGAAGGCATAGGGCTTCTTGAAGTTGAGCTTCACGGTCAGCGGATCGATGACCTCGACGCTCTCGAGATAGTCGTACTTCCAGGCATGCGGCGACTTGGGCGTGCCGCGCCAGACGCGCTCGACGCTCCATTTCACCGCCTCGGCGTCACAGACCTCGCCATCGTGGAACTTGATACCCTTGCGCAGCTTGAACAGGTGGGTCTTGTCGTCAAGCAGGGTCCACGACTCGGCGAGGTCGGGGACGAAGGACACCTTCTCGCCGTCGTACTCGACCTTCAGCAGGCCGTTGTAGATGTTGTTGTGGATCTTGATGGCGCCCAGGTAGCTGGTGAAATGCGGATCGAGCGTGTCGACGAAGTCGATCCAGGCGAGCTTGATGTGCCCGCCCTCGGCAGCGCGCGCGACGGTGGGAAGACTTGCCGCCGCGACGGCCGCGCCCGCGCCCTGGATCAGGCGACGGCGGCCGAGGCGCGCCGCCAGGGTGTCGGCCAGTATCTGCTTGTGATCGATCGCCATCTGGACACCTTTGTTCCGCGATGAAGTCGACAAAGGCTCTGCAGTTCTCGTGCCACGCGACGAATCGCGGCGGCAGCGGCGAATCGACGATCATCAGCGCAGGCGATTGCGTTTACGAAGCGTGCACTCGGAGCGCGATTGCCTGACAAATGGTCAAGCGCCGGTCGTCGGTCGATTTCACGGATTCGTGTCCTGCACCGTCACTAGCGTGCCGCCGCATACAGCAGGACGAGACCCGATATCAGCATCACACCGTCCAGCAGACGCTGGAAGGTGGCGACGCTCAGCCGCTCGACGATCAGGCGCGCCAGATAGGTTCCGGCCATGACCGACGAGCCGGAAATCAGACCCTTGATCACGATGTCGAAAGGCAGGGCGCCGAACTCGCGGAAGGTCACCGCTTTGCTGATGTAGAGGGCGAGCGAGCCCGCCGCCTCGGTGGCGATGAAAGCACCCTTGACCAGGCCGTAGGCAGCAAAGGCGGGCACGCTGAGCGGGCCGGTCGAGACCACGATGCCGGTGAGGAAGCCGATGACGGCGCCGGCGACGGCGAGGTGCCAGAAGCCGAAGGTGAGCTTCCTGGCGGCCAGCCAGCGTCGCCCCGGCACCATGGCGAGGAAGAAGAGGCCGAGCGCCACGTCGACGGCCCGCTCGGGCAGGACCAGCAGGGTCCGCGCCCCCAGCGCCGCCGCGGGGATGCCGCCCAGCGCATAGGCGGCGCAGGCGCGCCAGTCGATCTCGCTCCACCACGAGGTGATCTTGGCGAAGTTCGACAAGTTCGACATCAGGGCCACGATCGCCATGATCGGAATCGCCGCGCGCGGCCCGAAGGCGAAGACCAGCACCGGCAGCAGGATGATGGTGGCGCCGGTGCCGACGATTCCGCTCACCGTGCCGGCCACGAAGCCGACGACGAGCACGAGGGCGTAGGTCAGGAAAGGATCAGTAGCCAATATTGGGGCGCAGCCACTTCTCCGCCTGCTCGAGTGTACAGCCGCGGCGCCGGGCGTAGTCCTCGAGCTGGTCGCGGCCGATGCGGGCGACGCCGAAGTACTGCGCCTCGGGATGGGCGAAGTAATAACCCGACACCGCCGAGGTCGGCATCATGGCGAAGCTTTCGGTCAGCGTGATGCCGGCATTCTGGCCGGCGTTCAGCAGGCGGAAGAGTTCGGGCTTCTGGCTGTGGTCGGGGCAGGCGGGATAGCCCGGCGCCGGGCGGATGCCGCGGTACTTCTCGCGCACCAGCTCGTCGTTGCTGAGCGCCTCGTCGGGGGCGTAGCCCCACAGCGTCTTGCGCGCGCGCTCGTGCAGGCGCTCGGCGAAGGCCTCGGCCAGGCGATCGGCCAGCGCCTTCAGCATGATGTCGGAATAGTCGTCGTGGTCGGCCTTGAAGCGCTTGAGATGCTCTTCGATGCCGTGGCCGGCGGTGACGGCAAAGCCGCCGATCCAGTCGGCCTCGGGCGAGATGAAGTCGGCCAGGCACATGTTGGCGCGCGGCGCCCGCTTCTCGATCTGCTGGCGCAGGAAATACAGCCGCGAGATCTCCTTGGTCCGCGTGTCGTCGCTGTAGAGCACGACGTCGTCGCCCTCGCGCCGGCACGGCCAGAAGCTGACGACGCCCTTGGCCGTCAGCCACTTCTCGCGCACGATGTGCTCCAGCATCTTGCGCGCATCGGCGTAGAGCTTCCTGGCGCTGTCGCCGACCACCGGATCCTCGAGGATCGCCGGATAGTTGCCGGCCAGTTCCCAGGCGCGGAAGAACGGCGTCCAGTCGATGCGCTCGATCAGCTCGTGCAGCGGATACTCGGCGAAGACGCGCGTGCCCGTGATCGCCGGCTTGGGCGGCGTGTAGCCCTGCCAGTCGATCTTGAACCCGTTGGCGCGCGCGGCCTCGAGCGCGATGACCTTTTCCTTGGTGCCGCCCGCGCGCTCGACGCGGATGGTCTCGTACTCGGCCGCGACCTTGTCGGCGAAATCCAGGGCCTGCGAGCCCGACTCCGACACCAGCGCCGAGCAGACGCCGACGGCGCGCGAGGCGTCGAGGACGTGCACAGTAGTGCCGTTGTAGCGTGGCGCGATACGCAGCGCGGTATGGACCTTCGACGTCGTGGCGCCGCCGATCAGCAGCGGCACGTTGAAGCCCTGGCGTGTCATCTCCTCGGCCACTGTCACCATCTCGTCGAGCGACGGCGTGATCAGGCCCGAGAGGCCGATGATGTCGGCCTTGTTGTCGTTGGCGGTCTTCAGGATGTCCTGGAACGGCACCATGACGCCGAGGTCGATGACCTCGAAGTTGTTGCACTGGAGCACCACGCCCACGATGTTCTTGCCGATGTCGTGGACGTCGCCCTTGACGGTGGCCATGACGATCTTGCCCTTGGGCCTGGAACCCACGGTCTTCTGCGCCTCGATGTAGGGCAGCAGGTGCGCCACCGCCTTTTTCATCACGCGGGCGCTCTTCACCACCTGCGGCAGGAACATCTTGCCGGAACCGAAGAGATCGCCGACCACGTTCATGCCGGCCATCAGCGGGCCTTCGATCACCTCGATCGGCCGCGTGATCGCCTGGCGCGCCTCCTCGGTGTCGGCGACGACGAACTGGTCGAGGCCCTTCACCAGCGCGTGCTCCAGCCGTTTCTCGACCGGCCAGCTGCGCCATTCGGCGTCGAGGACTTCGGCCGCCTCGCCGGTGCCCTTGTACTTGGGCGCGAGCTCGAGCAGCCGGTCCGTCGAATCAGGACGGCGGTTCAGGATCACGTCCTCGCAGGCGTCGCGCAGCTCCTGCGGGATCTGGTCGTAGACCTCGAGCTGGCCGGCATTGACGATGCCCATGTCCATGCCCGCCTGGATGGCGTGGTAGAGGAACACTGAATGCATCGCCTTGCGCACCGGCTCGTTGCCGCGGAAGGCGAACGACAGGTTGGAGACGCCGCCCGAGATTTTTACGTGCGGGCAGCGCTGCTTGATCTCGCGCGTCGCCTCGATGAAATCGACGCCGTAGTTGTTGTGTTCCTCGATGCCGGTCGCCACTGCGAAGATGTTGGGATCGAAGATGATGTCTTCGGCCGGGAAGCCGACCTGGTTCACCAGGATGTCGTAGGCCCGGGCGCAGATCTCGACATTGCGCTCCTTGGTGTCGGCCTGGCCCTTCTCGTCGAACGCCATAACCACGACGGCGGCGCCGTAGCGGCGGACCTTGCGGGCGTGCGCGATGAAGGGTTCGACACCCTCCTTCATGGAGATCGAGTTCACGATCGGCTTGCCGGCGACGCATTTCAGGCCGGCCTCGATCACGCTCCACTTGGAGCTGTCGATCATGATCGGCACCTTGGCGATGTCGGGCTCGACCGCGATCAGCTTCAGGAACGTGTCCATCGCCTTCTCGGCGTCGAGCAGGCCCTCGTCCATGTTGACGTCGATGATCTGGGCGCCGCTGTCGACCTGCTGGCGCGCGACCTCGACGGCGGCCGTGTAGTCGCCTTCCAGGATCAGCTTCTTGAATTTCGCCGAGCCGGTGACGTTGGTGCGCTCGCCGATGTTGATGAAGGTCGCGCGCGGACCGGTCGTCTGCTCCGTCACTTGATCGTCGGCCATCAGAAGAAACTCGCC
>JACPVT010000117.1 GCA_016191685.1 Rhodospirillales bacterium
AGGGTCCAGAGCGCCGCCGAGCCGGAACCGGACTGGATGTCGCGCAGCGACGTCGACAGGGTCTGCTGGATGCGGCGCTGATACTCGGCGGAATAGCGGGCGAGTTCGGCGACGCCGTCACTGAACACCAGCGCAGCCACGAGGGCGAGCAGAAGCAGCACGCCGATCCAGAGGAACGGCGAGCGCAGGACGGCCGCCCTCAGGGAAGCTGACACGTCACGATATCCGCGAACACGGGATAGCCGCGCACGAACTCGGCTTTGTGCGCAGGACTGTTGGAGAGCGTGCAGCCTGCCGGAATGATGGCCTTGTTGATCTCGACGCGCATGAAGTCCTCCGGATCGTAAGTCACGACCGAAAAGGACTTGCTCGGCTCAGGCAGCGCGAAGCGCATGATGTAGACGAGATTGCGCGGGCCGTTCTTGCGCGGCGCGTCCGGCTGAGCGGCCTTCTTGTTGGCAGGCATCTCCATGCCGCCCTTGTCGCCTGCCGCGCGGTTCCATTCAGGTGGAATGAAGCTTGCCGGGTCGTCGATCCGCGCCGAAAAATCCGGGCGCTTGGGTGGCCGGAAATCCTTGCCGCCGGTATTGAGCCAGGTCAGATACCCGTAGTTCTTGAGCTCCGGCATCATCTCGTCGGCCAGCGTTTTCACTTCCTTTGCCGAGAACTTGCCGTCCTGGTTCTCGTCGATCAGGGGGATCTCGATCTCGCTTGAGAACGGATCGAAGCGCCATTCGATCTCGACGTGGGTGTATTTTCCATCCTTGGCCAAGACCCGGACCACTTCTTGGATCCAGATGTGCGGATGCGCCACCGCGGCGGACGAAAGCAGCATTCCCATGATCGCCAGGAGCCATCCGAAAGTGGTCCTCATGTCGCGGACTCCTGCGCCGGCACGGGCCGTGGCTTGCCGTGATCGTCGATCGCCACGAAAACATAGGTGCCGTGGGTCACGCGAATATCGATCTGCTCGTGACGACGCTGCACCATGGTTTCCAGCGCGATGGTGATCGAAGTCCGGCCGACCTTCGCGACTTGTCCATAGATCGACACCATATCTCCCACTTTGATCGGTTGGACGAATGTCATGGCTGTGATCGCCACGGTAGCCACCCTGCCCTTGGCCACCCGCGCGGCCAGCGCGCCGCCTGCGATGTCCATCTGGGAGAGCACCCAGCCACCGAAAATGTCGCCGTTCCCGTTCATATCGGCGGGCTGCGGCACGGTCCTTACGATGGGATCGCGGCGACTTTCAGACATCGATTCCCCACCGGATATGGTTGATTTCGGACGATTTTGCTACCATACCCATGCTCCACCGGCCATCAAGTGGTCCCCTCGCGCGGCCGGTAACAAAAGAAGCAAATATGGCCAAGAACGGCGATCTATTCGATCGGTCGGGAGGCGGCAAGCGCGCCGCGGCGACCAAGGACACCTCCTACACCGCGCGCGACATCGAAGTCCTGGAAGGGCTCGAGCCGGTCCGCAAGCGGCCCGGCATGTACGTCGGCGGTACCGACGAGCGCGCCCTACACCATCTCGTGGCCGAGGTGCTCGACAATGCCATGGACGAGGCCGTGGCAGGCCATGCCGACACGATCTGGCTCGAAATGCTCGCCGGCAATCGCATCCTGGTGCGCGACAACGGTCGCGGCATCCCGACCGATCCGCATCCGAAATTCAAGAACAAGTCGGCCCTGGAGGTGATCCTCACCACGCTGCATTCCGGCGGCAAGTTCAACAACAAGGTCTATGCCACTTCGGGCGGCCTGCACGGAGTCGGCGTCTCGGTCGTCAATGCGCTGTCGGATGAGTTGACTGTCGAGGTTGCGCGCGACCGCCAGGCCTGGACGCAGAGCTTTTCGCGCGGCAAGCCCGTGACCAAGCTCAAGTCAGCCGGCCCGGCGCCGAACCGGCGCGGGACGACTGTCACTTTCCATCCCGATCCACAAATCTTCGGCAAGCATACCTTCGTCGCCGAGCGGCTCTACCGCATGGCACGATCCAAGTCCTACCTCTTCCGCGGCGTCGAGATTCGCTGGAAAGCTGATCCGTCCCTGGTGCCAAAGGATGGTTCCATTCCAGCCGAGGAGTCGTTCCATTTCGCCGGTGGCCTAAAAGATTACCTGACGTCGGAGATCGGCGAGCGCCCCACCGTGGTGCCGCAGCCCTTCGCCGGCGAAGCCAAGAGCGAGACCAACGGTACCGCCGGCGGCAAGGTCGAATGGGCGGTGTGGTGGCCGAACGACGAGGAAGGCTTCGTCCGCTCCTACTGCAACACCGTGCCGACGATCGAAGGCGGCACGCACGAATCCGGTTTCCGCAGCGCGCTGCTGCGCGGCCTCAAGCGCTATGCCGAGCTGACCGGCAATCGCAAGGGCTCGATCATCACTGCCGACGATCTGATCGAGGGTGCGGCTGGCCTGGTGTCGGTGTTCATCGAGCAGCCGCAGTTCCAGGGCCAGACCAAGGAGAAGCTGGTCAGTGTCGAGGCGACCAAGCTGGTCGAGACCGTCGTCGGCGACAACTTCGAGCACTGGCTGACCGGCGACAAGGAAGTCGGCAACGTCCTGCTCGAGCATGTGGTCGCAAAGGCCGAGGAACGGCTGCGCCGCAAGCAGGACCGCGAGCAGCAACGCAAGACCGCGACGCGCAAGCTGCGCCTGCCCGGGAAGCTTGCCGACTGCAGCAGCACTGCATCGACCGGCACCGAGATCTTCCTGGTCGAGGGCGATTCGGCCGGCGGTTCGGCCAAGGCCGCGCGCAACCGCGAGACGCAGGCGATCCTGCCGCTCCGAGGCAAGATACTGAACGTGGCCAGTGCCAGCGCCGACAAGCTGCGGGAAAACCAGGAGATCCAGGATCTCATCCAGGCACTCGGCTGCAACACCGGCGCCCACTACAGTGACGACAAGCTGCGCTATGAGCGCGTCATCATCATGACCGACGCCGATGTCGACGGCGCCCACATCGCCTCGCTGCTGATGACGTTCTTCTATCGCGAGATGCCGAAGCTGATCGAAAACGGCCACCTCTTCCTGGCCCAGCCGCCGCTGTTCCGGATCAGCAAGGGCGGCCGGACCGAGTACGCCCACGACGAGCAGCAGAAGGACGAGCTGCTGCGGACCGTGTTCGGCGGCAAGGCCGAGATGACGCGCTTCAAAGGTCTCGGTGAAATGCAGTCGGTCCACCTGCGCGAGACCACGATGGATCCGACCAAGCGCATCCTGCTCAAGGTCGACGTTCCGACGGCGGCCGACGTCGACGCTCGCCGCGAAGCGATGCGGACGGCGACCCTGGTCGAGGACCTGATGGGACGGAAGCCCGAGAAGCGCTATGCGTTCATCCAGGAAAACGCCAAGTTTGCCCGTGACCTCGACGTTTGATCGGCTTACCTCGACCTGACGGCAGGCGCGCAGGAATGTGATATGATGCGGGGACGATCATCGCGTATCGTGCCCGACTTGAAAGGATATCGAGGAGAAGGGTCGCATGGGCTATGCGAAGAAGATCGCTGCGGCGATCGCGGCTTTCGTTATTGCGCCGGCCATCGCCTGCGCGGCAACCATCGGCGGCGTGTGGTACGCACCCCAGTACGACTTTGCGGACTTCTGGACTGCGACCGACAACAAGACCTTCCAGGTCGTCATCGAGGGCAACCCGTTTCCCAACATGCCCGCCGATGAGATGGCGCAACGCCTGCTGCCGGTGATGCAGATTGCCAAGCCGCGGCCCAACCTGACCTTCACCTATGACAAGCCCGCCGAAATACCGCGCCCCTACTACCGGCTGATGCTGGTGTTCGACTATCCCAACGACCTCGGTGCCGATTCCGTCTGCCAGGGCAGGCAGCGCACCGCCCGCGGCACACCCGGCGTCTTCAAGGTCTTTGCCATCTATTGCCGCAACGACATGACGATGTCCCAGACGACGGCCTGGACACCTGCTACCGGCCCCGACGACCCACGCGTCCAGGAACTGTTTCGGGAGCTGTTCATGGTCGTGTTCACCGATTCGATGGCGGTCCGTCCGCACAACGGCTTCGACCGGCAATAGGACCGAAGCGCTCCACAGGCACTCTCTGCTAACCAGACGGCAATGGCCGTCTGGTATTCTCTCGCCGACCAGGTTCTGTCCCGTCTCGACGCCGAGGCGGCGCACGGGCTGGCTCTCCGTACGCTGAAGAGCGGCCTGTTGCCGGGGGACAGCAAGCCGGACCCGGCATCGCTTTCCACCGCTGTCTGGGGCCGCCCGATTCCCAACCCAATCGGCCTTGCCGCCGGCTTCGACAAGAACGCCGAGGTTCCCGACGCCCTCCTGGGCCTTGGCTTCGGTTTCGTGGAGATCGGAAGCGTCACGCCCCGGCCGCAGCCGGGCAATCCGCGGCCGCGGCTGTTCCGCCTGTCCGAGGACCGTGGCGTCATCAACCGCATGGGCTTTCCGGGCCAAGGTCTGGACGCCGCCCGCGCCAGGCTCGCTGCCCGCCCGCGCCGCGGCTTCGTCGGCGTCAACGTCGGCGCGAACAAGGACAGCACCGACCGGGCGGCGGATTATGTCGCCTGCAGCGTGGCCCTGGCACCGTATGCCGACTATCTCGTCTGCAACATGTCCTCACCCAACACGCCCGGCCTGCGCAACCTCCCGCTGTCCCGCCCGCCCACGCTGCGGTCGACCCGGCGGGAGGAGAGCGGTGGCCTGTCGGGTGCCCCGCTCATGACTCTGTCGACCGATGTGCTGCGCCGGACTGCGCGGCGTGCCGAAAGCCAGTTCCCGCTGATCGGCTGCGGCGGCGTCGGCTCGGGTGCGGACGCCTATGCCAAGATCCGGGCCGGCGCGAGCCTCGTCCAGCTCTATTCGGCGATGGTCTACGAGGGCCCGCCACTGATCCGCCGCATCAAGGACGAACTGGCCGCACTGCTTGCCCGCGACGGGTTCGCCTCGGTGACAGAGGCTGTGGGCGCCGATCTACGCTGAGGCTTCGTCAAGGTACTGCCCGGCGTCGAACTTGACGTAGGCGCCGGCCTCGTCGAACGCGACGCCCAGCGGATCGCCGCCGCCTGCCACAATGTCGATCTGCTTCTGCAGCAGGATGCGCAGCATGGACACACCTTGGTCGGACGACATCAGATGTTCTTCCGAATGGAAGGTGATCGCGCCCTGCCCGACCTGGGCTTCGGCGTCGCCGGGGAATTTCTGGTGTTCCTCCGGCGTCAGCTCGGCCCAGGTCTTGCCGTTGTAGCGCGACTTGAATTTGGCGAGCTCGCCCTTCTCGCGAACCCGGCCGGCGACGTAGATGCGGTAGTGCGTGTCGTCGATGGGCAGCGTCCAGCCGATCGACTCGACCATGCCGTATTGCGCGACCCGCGGGTTGGCAACGACTCGCAGGGTCGGCACCACGGCTTCGGTGACGCGGCGGAAGCGCTTGCCCTCGGGTCCGGGACGAATCGAGGTCGCCTTTACGCCCTGGCGGCCATACTCGAACTTGACCTTCGGGAAGGCGTTCATCTGCTCGACGAACTGAGGCCCGCTGAACGAGCCGTGCAGGATCGGCACGTGGTAGGGATCGACCACGTTCTCGAAATGCTGCAGCCAGTTACACGGAGCGATCTCTATGCCGCCGCTGCCGATGCTCGAATCGTCGGCCTCGACGAACTCGCCGGCCTGCAGAACCTCCAGGCATTCGTAACGCGGCAGGACGGGCTTCTTCTCCGGCGGACCGAGATAGGCGAAGACCAGGCCGTAGCGTTCCTCGACCGGATACCACGGCTGGCGCACACGCTGGCACTGCGCGCCGGTCGGGTTGGGCTCGCACGGCATCTCGAGGCAGCGGCCTTCGACATCGAACAGCCAGCCGTGATAGCAGCAGCGGATGCCGCGCTCCTCGACCTTGCCGTAGTAGAGCGTCGTGCCACGATGGCAGCAGCGCGGGTAGACGAGACCCGCCTGCCCGCGGCCGTCGCGGAACAGGATCAGGTCCTCGCCGAGGATCCTGACCGGACGCGGTGTCGCGCCGGCGTCGGCCGCCATGCCGACTGGATGCCAGTAGCGGCGCAGCAACTCGCCCATCGGTGTGCCACGGCCGACTTCGGTGAGGCGGGCATTGTAGGCCGGCGGCTTCAGGTCGTAGGCGGATCGGATATCGGTGGTCGCACTCATGCCGAACTCCCTACTCTACCTTGGCGCCGGATTGCTTGATGAGGTCGGCCCAGATCGGAGTCTCGCGCGTCAGTACGGCGGCGAGTTCGGCCGGCGTGGAACCGATCGGTGTCTGGCCCTGGGCGATCATCTTCTCGGCGACAGCAGGCTGGCTGATCACTGCCTTGATCTCGCGCTGCAGGCGATTGACGATGTCGGCCGGCGTTCCGGCCGGTGCGTAGGCCGCCACGAACAGGCTGAGGTCGAAGCCGGCAATCAGCTGCTCGGCAAAGGTTCCGAGTTCGGGCATCGACGCCGAGCGCTTGGCCCCGGCAACGGCGAGCGGCTTCACCCGGCCGGCCGAGATCTGCGGCTTGGCGCTGGTCGGGCTGGCCCAGGTGATGTCGAGCGTCCCGTTCGCGACGTCCTGCAGCGCCGGCACGTCGCCGCGATAGGGCACGTGGCTGTAGTAGCCGCCTCCATTCGGACCGCTGAGGGCCTTCTCGAACATCAGGCCATAGAGGTGGGCGCTCGATCCGATGCCCCAGCTGCCGTAGGTCGCCGGCCGCCCCAGCCCCTTCACCCACGCCGCCATGCCCCTGAGGTCGCTGAATGGCGCATCGGCCTTCACCACCACGAGGATCGTCCCCAGCGAGATCAACGACACGGGGATCAGGTCCTTGGCGGGATCGAACGGCAGCTTGGCGTAAAGTGCCGGATTGTTGGTATGGGTCGAATTCGTCGTAGTCAGGAAGGTGTAGCCATCGGGGGCTGCCTTGGCGACGATCTCCGAACCGACGATCGTGTTGGCGCCCGGCTTGGGCTCGACCAGAACCTGCTGGCCGAGCTTCGCGGTGAGGCCGTCGGCTATGACCCGCACCAAAGCATCGATCGCGCCGCCGGGATTGAACGGCACGACAATGCGGATGGGCTTGGTGGGCCAGCTGTCTTGCGCCCACCCCGCCGAACCGAGGAAAGGAGCGGAAAGCGCCGCCCCGACGATGGCTCGCCGTCCGAACGCTTTCCGCGTCATGGTTTCTTCCCCTGCATGTCCGCCTGATCTTGGCTGAAACATAGCCACCGCCGCGACCGATGCATAGCTCACCTGCAGCCGGGGTGAGGCCTGCAGCGCGGAAATCTGGGCGGCAGACGCGCCTTTTGGGAAGCCATACACTCCCCGCCAAGGGAGAATATGCCGTGCCGCTTTGGATACCGATCACGATCGCTGCCGCGCTGTGCCAGAACATCCGCACCACCATGCAGCAGAAGATCCGCGGCCTGCTGAGCGTCGATGGCGCCAACTTCGTCCGCTACCTCTACGGCGCGCCCCTGGCACTCGGCGCCCTCGCCTTCCTGGTTTGGGGCACCGGTCGGACGGTGCCCACGATCACCCTGGCCTTCCTTGGCCTCGTCACCGTTGCGGGCGTGGCGCAGATCGTGGCGACGTCGCTGATGATCCACTCCTTCTCGCTGCGCAACTTCACCGTCGGCACGGTCTACTCCAAGACCGAGACGGTGTTCGTGGCGCTGTTCGCGACCTACATCGCCGGCGAACCGCTGGCGTTCGGCTCCTGGATCGGCATCTTCGTCTGCCTGGGCGGCGTGGCGATCCTGAGCGTGCGCGGCAAGCTCTCCGACATACGCAGTGTCCTTGCCGACCTCACGCACAAGGGCGCGGTCTACGGCATCCTCTCCGGTGCGGTCTTCGCCATCGCCGCCGGCACGATCCGCGAGGCCTCCAAGCTCTTGCCCGAGGGCGATTTCATGATCCGCGGCATCACGGTGCTCGCTTGTATGAACACCATCCAGGTTGTGTTGATGGCTGTCTACCTCGCACGACGCGACCGGCCGCAACTCGGCAAGGTCTGGCACAACTGGCGCTCCTCGATCTGGGTCGGCATCTTCAGTGTGCTGGGCTCGGCCGGCTGGGCGCTCGCCGTGACCTTGGAGAACGCCGCCCTGGTGCGCGCCGTCGGCCAGATCGAGCTGGTCTTCACCTTCATCTCCTCGCGCCTCGTCCTCAAGGAGCGCCCGTCCCTCGGCGAGTGGATCGGCAGCATCCTCGTGGTCGGCGGCGTCGTTCTCATTCTTGTAACGCGGTGATCTCATGACCGAACAGACAAGGCCGCTCGATGGCCTGCGGGTCCTCGATTTCTCGACCACCATTGCCGGCCCGCACTGCAGCCGGCTGCTGGCCGACATGGGCGCCGATGTGATCAAGATCGAATCGCCCGAGGGCGACCTCATGCGCAGCCGGCCGGTGCAGCGCAACGGCGCCGGCACGATGTTCGGCCAGCTCAACGCCGGCAAGCGCTCGATCGTGCTCGACCTCAAGAGGCCCGAGGCGATTGCCGCGGTGAAGAAGCTCGTCGAGACCGTCGACATCGTGCTCGAGAACTATCGTCCGGGTGTGATGAAGCGGCTGGGCCTCGATTATCCCGAGCTTGCCAAGATCAATCCCAGGCTCGTCTACGGCGCCATCTCCGGCTACGGCCAGACAGGCCCCGCCGCCGGCCGGCCGGCCTATGCGCCGGTCATCCATGCCTCGACCGGCTACGACAGGGCGCATCTCTTCTACCAGCAGGGCCGCGAACGGCCGGACAATTGCGGCATCTTCGTCGCCGATTATGCCAGCGGCGCCTATGCGCTGGGCGGCATCCTGGCGGCGCTGCACCAGCGGCACGTCACCGGCAAGGGCCAGATGGTCGACGTGTCGATGTTCGAGGCACTGGTCGGCATGCTGCTGGGCGAGGTCAATCGCGCGCAATTCGACTTCGAGATGCCGTCGCGGCCGATGTACGGCCCGGTCGAGGCCAAGGACGGCTACGTCATGCTGGCGACGGCCAGCGAACGCACCTTCCAGGACATGGCGACGGCCGCCGGACGGCGCGATTGGCTCAGCGATCCGCGCTTCGAGAAATATGGCGACCGACGCATGAACTGGGACAAGTTCGTCGACGAGTTCGAGCAGTGGTCCAGGACGCTCACGGTCACCGAATGCGTCGCAGCGTTGGAGAAGCACGGCGTGCCCTGCTCGCCTTACCTCACCGTCACCGAGGCCCTGCAGGACCCGCAGGTCGCCCACCGCGGCTCGCTCTGCACCATCGAGGACAGCGCGGGAGCGTTCAAGTCACCGGCGCCGCCTTTCCGCTTTTCCGGGTCGCCGCTGCAAAGCGGCCCCAAGGTCGCCGGCCTCGGTGAGCACACCAGGAGCGTCCTTGCCGAGGCGGGCCTGGCCCCGGCCGAAATCGAAGCGCTGCTGAAATGATCGAGGACAGCACGCCCATCCTCGTCGGTTGCGGCCAGATCACCGACACGACGGGGGTGCCGTCGAGCGATCGTTCGCGCGTCGCCTTCTGCGCCGAAGCAGCAGCCCTCGCGCTCGACGATACGGGAGCAGCGATCGGCGGCCATGCGCTCGGTCACGAGATCGACGCCATCGCGGTAATGGAGTTCTTCAGCGACATCAGTCCGCGCTTCGCCTCGCCGTTCGGCCGTTCCAGCAATCCGCCGAGGAGCGTCGCCGACCGGCTGCATGCCCATCCCCGGCAGCTCCTCTACAGTCACTCCGGCGGCAACATGCCCCAGTACCTGGTCAACCGCTTCGCCGAGGAGATTGCCAACGGCGAGACCGAGCTGGCCCTGATCTGCGGCGCCGAGCTGCTGCGTAGCACCCAGATCGCGCGCAGGTCCGGACAAAAGATCGACTGGAACGAGGATCCTGGCGGCGATCCCGTCCGCATCGGCGATAAGCGCTTTGGCTTCAGCGACGAGGAAGCCCGCCATGAATTGCGCGCCGCCATTCACTTCTATCCTTTGCTGGAGAACGCCATCCGCGGTGGCCTCGGGCGCGACGTCGGCAGCCACATGGAGGCGATGGGCCGCCTGTTCGAGCGGCTTTCGGCCGTGGCCAGGAACAATCCGCTGGCGACGCGTCGCAACGGCTATAGCGCTGAAGCCTTAGCGACGATTTCTGACGACAATCGCTGGATCTGCTTTCCCTACCCGCGCCTGATGAACGCCAATGCCATCATCGACCAGGCCGCCGCCGTCCTCATGACTTCGGTCGGCAAGGCGCGTGAATGGGGCATCCCGCAGGACCGCTGGGTGTTCCTGCACGGCTGCGCCGATGGCACGGATACCTGGGTGGTCTCGGAGCGCGAGAAGCTCGACACCTCGCCTGCAATCCGCGGCTGCGCCCGCATCGCGCTCGACATGGCGAACAAAAAGGTCGCCGACGTCGATGCCTTCGACCTCTACAGCTGCTTCCCCTCCGCCGTCGAAGTCGCAATGAAGGAGATCGGCCTCGCCGAGGACAATCCAAGGCCGATCAGTGTCACTGGCGGCCTGCCGTTCTTCGGCGGCCCCGGCAACAACTACGTGACGCACTCCATCGCCGAGATGATGAACGTCGTGCGCAGGAAGCCCGGTTCCTTCGGCATGGTGACGGCCAACGGCAACTACCTCACCAAGCATTCGGCCGGCCTTTATTCGACTGAGCCAACCAAGGGTCCGTGGAAGCGCGAGGATCCGAAGAAGCTGCAGGCCGAACTCGATGCCCGGCCGAAGCGGAAGGTCGAAACCCAGCCGTCCGGCACCGGCACGATCGAGACCTACTGCGTCACCTACGGCAAGGACGCTCCGGAGCGCGGCTACATCATCGGCCGACTTGACGCCTCGGGCGACCGCTTTGTCGCCATGGCGCCCAATGAGCCTGCTATCCTGGCCGACATGCTGACGAAGGAGCAGCTTGGGCGTAAGGTATCGGTCTCCGATGAGGGCGGTCGCAACGTCTTCCGCCCGACCTAGGCGAGGAAACGATGTCCAACATCCTGAACCCGGCCCAGATGGCCGAATTCAACGAAAAGGGCTTCACCTACGCCCGCGGCTTGTTTGCGCCCGACGAGGTGAAGCTGCTCACGCGTGCGATGGAAGAAGATCCCGCCGTGCGCGACAGCATCCTTGATCGCCGCGACGGCGAAGGCCGCTCGACGCGCATCGCGCTGTGGAACCGCGCCGGCGACAGCGTCTATGGGCTCGCCGCACGCACGCACCGGATGGTCGACACGTCGGCGGCGCTGCTTGGCGGTCCGGTCTATCACTATCAATCGAAGCTCACGGCCAAGGAGCCCGAAGTCGGCGGTGCCTGGGAGTGGCACCAGGATTACGGCTACTGGTACTACAACGGCTGCCTCAGGCCCGACCTGCTCTCGGTCATGATCGCCCTCGACAGGACCGACCGGAACAACGGCTGTCTGCAGATTGCCACCGGCTCGCACCGGCTCGGCCGCATCGATCACACGCCGCTGTCGCCGACCCAGAACGAGGTCGATCCCAAGCGCATGCCGCATATCCTTGAGAAGTGTCCGATCGAGTATTGCGAACTGGAGGCCGGCGACGCGCTGATCTTCCACTGCAACGCCATCCACCGCTCGGATGCCAACCGCTCGGCCAACCGGCGCTGGACCCTGCTGATCTGCTATAACCGCGTCGACAACGACACCTTCACCAGGGTCGACGACCGCTACTACGTCCCGCTCGAGCCGGTCGACGACGAGGCCATCCGCCGGGCTGGCTTGCGTTTCGCCCGCGGCGACGGCCAGGAGCACTTCGCCAGCAAACCCTACGTGCCGGACCTGCGCAAGGCATCGTAGCCGACGGGGTTGCTCATGGACGTCCGCAAAGCTGCCGCGTCCGACATCGAAGCAACCGTAGAAATGGCGGAACGCAACCGGCGGCAATACCAGAAGTACCAGCCGACATTCTGGCGCAAGCACCCGCAATCGGCGGCGATGACGCAGATATTCTTCACCAGGCTGCTGACGGAGCCCGGCACGTTCTTCCTGGTGGCCGTCGAGGGCAGCCAGCTGCTCGGCTTCCTGATCGCGCGAAAGTTTCCGTCGTCGCCCGTCTTCGATCCAGGCGGAGACACCTATCTCATCGACGATTTCTGCGTGATCGAGCCGCAATACTGGCTGACGATCGGCGAAGCTCTGCTGTCCCATGCCTCGACGCTGATCCACGAGCATGGCGCGGCGCAGATCCTGGTGACCTGCGCCGATCGCGACCTTGCCAAGACCGAGGTGCTGCGCCGGTCGGAGCTGACCATCGCGTCAAACTGGTGGACGAAGGCGTTGAGCTAGATGTGCTACTGAGCGACGATGAGCATTGTGAACGACGCCCGCTTTTGGGACCGCACATCACGAAAATACGCCAAGGCCGCGATCTCGGACCAGGCCGGCTATGAGCGTACCCTGGACCGGACCCACGCCCTGCTGGGACAAGACATGCGGGTGCTGGAACTGGGCTGTGGGACGGGAACAACGGCGCTGCGGCTCGCGGGCGGCGTACAGGCCTACCTGGCCACGGATATTTCCGCCGCGATGATCGCCATCGCCGAGGAGAAGCATGCAGCCGATCCGGTCCCGGCGCTCGCCTTCCGCGTCACCACCGCGGAGACGCTTGCGCAGGAGCCCGCAGGGTTCAACGCGGTCCTGGGCTTCAACTATCTCCATCTGGTTCGCGATGTGCCGGCCACATTGTTCAGCATTCATGCCTTGCTGGTGCCTGGCGGCCTGTTCATCTCCAAGACGCCTTGTCTCGGGAACATGAATGCGCTCATCCGGGTCGTCCTGTTGCCCGCCATGCGCGCGATCGGCAAGGCGCCCTATGTCAGCGTCTTCGCAGCGGCCGATCTCGATCGCGAGATCCGTGCCGCGGGCTTCGACATCCTGGCCATGGAAGACCACTCGACCAAGGGCACCGAGGCACGCCCCTACATCGTGGCGCGCAAGAAGAGCTAGGCGCCCAGCCGCTCCAGGGCCGCGCTCAGCCTCGCCTTCGTCTGCTCGGCCTGGCTGCGGCGCTCACGTTGTTCCTCGACCACCTCTTCCGGCGCACGCGACACAAAGGCCGCGTTGCCGAGCTTGGCGTCGATCTTTGCGATCTCGTCGGCGAGCTTCTTGATTTCCTTCTGCAGGCGCGCGCTCTCGGCCTTTAGATCGATCACCTCGCCGACCGGCAGGGCATAGGTCGCCTCGCCCACCACGATCTGCAGCGCCGCCGTGGGGGCCGCCGTGGCGGCCTCGATGCCTTCGATGCGCGCCAGGCGCTCGATGGCGGCACGATGCGTATCGAGCCTTGCTGCCGTCGTGTCGTTGCCGCCGATCACCAGCAGCTTGAGCTTGGCGGCGGCCGGCACGTTCAGCTCGGCGCGTGCCGAGCGGATGTCGGAGATCAGCTTCACCAGCCAGCCCATTTCGGCATCGGCGGCGGCATCCAGGGTCGTTGGCACCGGCCAGGGCTGGCCGATCAGCGGGCCGTGCTCGGCGCGATGGCCGAGCTTGTCCCACAGCTCCTCGGTGATGAACGGCATCACCGGATGCATCAGCTTCACCGTCTCGCGCAGCACGAAAGCCGTGACAGCGCGCGTCTCGTCCTTCTCAGGCCCATCGGTACCTTGAAGAATCGGCTTGGTGAGCTCGACGTACCAGTCGCAGACCACGCCCCAGACGAATTCGTAGAGCGTGTTGGCCGCCTCGTTCAGCCGGAAGTCGGCCATCGCCTTGTCGATCGCCGTGTTGGCGCGCGCCAGTTCGCCCAGCATCCACTTGTTGACCGTGAGCTTCGCAGTCGCCGGATCGAAGCCTTTCGGCAGCGCGGCCCCGTTCATCTCGGCAAAGCGCGTCGCGTTCCACAGCTTGGTCGCGAAGTTGCGCGCGCCCTCGACTCTCGCGGGGGCGAGGCGCAGGCGGCCGGCCTGCTAGGCGGCCAGAGACGTCATGGTGAAGCGCAGCGCGTCGGCGCCGTACTTGTCGATCAGCTCCAGGGGATCGATCACGTTCCCGAAGAAGGAATGGTGACAGAAGATTTCGGCGCTTGTCAGTTTGTTAAGTTGATTGGGAAATACGGTTGGGAAAGTTGATTAAGTGGGACAATTTTCAAGAAATTGTCCC
>JACPVT010000118.1 GCA_016191685.1 Rhodospirillales bacterium
CCGCCACCTGCCGGGCCGACATCCCTGTGACATGCTGTTGGAGGACTTGGCGAGCGGCGACATCGTTGCCATTGCCGAGGAACGCGGCAAGGAGGCCCGCGGCTGCCGGCTTGACGTCGGCATTCTGACGGAAATGGCCGAAGCTGTTGCCACCAGCCTGCAGGCCGATGGGCCGCGTCTTCTGGTGGTCAACAAGTTCGGCAAGATCGAAGCCGATGGCGGCGGCCTGCGCGGCGCGATCGCCGAGGCGGTCGCCCTTGGCATTCCGGTTCTGGTCGGCGTTCCGGCGCGCAATCTCGATCGCTGGCGCGCTTTTGCCGGTCCGCTCGCGGTCGAGCTGCCGGCCGAGCCTTCGGCGATCACAAACTGGCTCGAGACGCAGGGCCTGCCGGCCGCGCCGGACGCCCCGCGCGGCGTATCGGGCGCGAGTGCGACGCGGCGCGCCTAGGCGTCGCGGGACGACATGAGATTGAGATGGATGACCTCACCCTGGCGCGGGCAGCACATGTCTTGGCGGTAATCCACTGGATCGGCGGTGTCGCCTTTGTCACTTCGGTGATCCTACCCGCCATTGCTGCCTTCGAGGAGCCGTCGCGCCGCCTTGCGCTGTTCGAGGTGATCGAGCATCGCTTCTCGGCCCAGGTGAAAGTCTCGGTTCCCGTGGCGGGACTCAGCGGTGCCTACATGGCCTGGCGTCTCGATGCCTGGAACCGGTTCCTCGAACCGGCGGGTTGGTGGCTGGCGGCGATGGCGCTCGTCTGGCTGCTGTTCATGGCAATCCTTTTCGTTTTCGAGCCGCTGCTGCTTCGCGGCTGGTTCCAGCGCCGCGCGACAGCCGATCCGGCGGCCACATTCCGGCACGTTCAACGGGCGCATGTGATTTTGCTGCTGGCGGTCACGACGGTTGCAGCCGCCGGCGTGCTCGGCGCCCACGGGCTGCTGGGATGAAGCTGCAAGGAGCATGAAATGTCCGCAATGGTTCGTCTGGCGTCGCGGCTCGCAGCCTCAACCGCACTCATCATCGCCGCGGCCGCGTGCACGTCGGCCCCGCCCGCATCACCCCAGTTGATGACGCGTTGCACGCAACTCTACATGCTTTGGGTACGCTAC
>JACPVT010000119.1 GCA_016191685.1 Rhodospirillales bacterium
ATGTCGCCGCCGGTAACGGAAGAGGTGCTCTGTGGCAGACGTTCGCAAGGAAACTGACAGCCTCGGCGAGGTGAGCGTTCCGGCCGACAAGCTGTGGGGCGCCCAGACCCAGCGCTCGCTCGAGCATTTCAGCATCGGCAAGGACCTGATCCCGCGCGAGATGATCACGGCCTATGCGATCCTGAAGAAGGCCGCAGCCAACGCCAATCATGACGGCAAGCGCCTGGACGACACGGCGCACAAATTGATCGTGCAGGTTTGCGACGAGATCCTGGCCGGCCAGCACCACGACATGTTCCCGCTGCACGTCTGGATGACCGGCAGCGGCACGCAATTCAACATGAACGTGAACGAGGTCATGTCGAACCGCTGCTGCCAGCTCGCGGGCACGCCGCTCGGCAGCAAAAAGCCGGTTCATCCCAACGACCACGTCAACATGAGCCAGTCGTCCAACGATTCCTTCCCGGCGGCGATGTATATCGCCGCGGCCGTGAACGTGACGGGCCGCCTGGTGCCGTCGGTCACTGCGCTGCGTGACGCCATCGCCGCCAAGGCCAAGGAATGGGACGACATCGTCAAGATCGGCCGCACCCATATGCAGGACGCCACGCCGATTACCTTGGGTCAGGAATGGTCGGGCTATGCCGGCGCGCTGTCGGACGACCTCGAACGACTGCAGGACGCGCTGAAGGGTGTCTATCACCTGGCGCTGGGCGGCACCGCCGTCGGCACCGGCATCAATGCAGCGCCCGGCTTCGCCGAAGCGTCGGCGGCGGAAATTGCCAAGCTCACGAAGCTACCGTTCATTACGGCACCCAACAAATTCACCGTACAGGGCGCACACGATGCGCTGGTCCAGCTCTCGGGCACGCTGCGCACGCTGGCGGTCTCGCTCTACAAGATCGCCAACGATATCCGCCTGATGTCCTGCGGCCCGCGCGCCGGCTTCGCCGAGCTGGAAATCCCCGAAAACGAACCCGGCTCCTCGATCATGCCGGGCAAGGTCAACCCGACTCAGTGCGAGGCGCTGACCATGCTGGCCGTCCAGGTGATGGCCAATGACGTGGCGGTCGGCATGGGCGGCGCCGGCGGCTATCTCGAGATGAACGTTTACAAGCCGCTGATGATCTTCAACATCACGCATTCGATCACGCTCATGACCGACGGCTGCACCAACTTCCGTAAGTTCCTGGTCGAGGGCACCAAGCCCAACCTGAAGAAGATCAAGGAGTACGTCGACCGCTCCCTGATGCTGGTGACGGCGCTGGCACCGGTGATCGGCTACGACAAGGCTTCCAAGATCGCCCACTACGCCATGGACAACGACCTGACGCTGAAGGCGGCCGCCCTGAAGCTGGGCTTCGTGACCGAGGCCGAGTTCGACAAGGTCGTCGATCCGACGAAGATGGTGAGGCCCTACGTCGCGACTGAATAGGGCCTAGCTTTCGACCAGCCAGCGCCGCTCGGTCACGAACCGCGCGGCGGCGAGCCCCATCGCCATGGCGCCGACCACGAAGCAGAAATTTGCGCCCGCCTGCAGGGCCGTCAGCACTTCACCCTGGTTGAGCATGACGATGGTCTGGAAGGCATAGAGGCCGGGCGTCATGATGATGATGCTGGGCACCGTCAGCACGATACGCGGTTCCTGCAGACGTGCCTCCGCCAGCGAGGCCAGCAGGCCGACCGCCAAGGCGCCGAAGAAGGTTGCCGGCGGCAACGGCATGCCGAGATCGTGCAGCGCCAGGCGCAGATCGTTGCCGAGCAGCGACAGGACGCCGACGGCGAGCACGGTGCGCGTCGAGCTGTTGTAAAGCGCGGCGAAGCCGAAACCAGCCAGCAGGCTCGCCAGCGCCCGCAATGCCAGCGTGGCTGGGTCGATGCCGTAGGGCGCCGGCGGCGCGGTGGTGGCGGCGAGCCCGGCGACGGCGGCCACGGCGGACAGGCCGATGGCGGCCGCCAGCAGGATCATGATCGCGTAGAAGAGGCGGCTCAGGGCCGCCACCGGCTGGTGCTGGACGGCGTCGAGCAGCGACGCCACGAGCGGAAAGCCCGGCACCAGGAACAGCACGGAAAAGATGAAACCCGCGGCATGGCCCGGTCCGAAGCCGGTGGCACCGAGGCTGGCGATTCCGGCGCAGTAGAGGCCTGCCGTGACGACAGCCGAGAGCGCGGTTACGGCGTACTGATTGCGTCGACGCCGGAACAACAGGGCGCGTAGCGCCTGGCCGAAGCTTCCGGCAACGACAGCCATGGCGGTGCCCAGCGTGTCGCCGCCGTTCAGGAAGGAGAAAGCGCCCGAGGCGAGGCCGATCGCGATTGCCACGGTGGCGATCGAACGCAGCGGGGGCGCCGACTCGATGACATCGAGTTGTTCGGCTAGGGCGTGGGCCGTGAGGCCGGCGCCGTTCTCGCGAGCCAGCTTCTCCAGCGCCGAAAGGCGCCAGGCATTGATGCCGGGCGGGCCGATCTCGCGCGTGATCGTCACCAGCTCGCCGCCACGCCGAGCGGTCGCGGTCATCCCGTCGAGTGCGATCCGAACCGAGAGACGCTCGACGCCGAGGCGGCCGGCCAGCGTCGTCATGGAATCGCGTACGCGGAAGGCGGTGTCGCCCGCCTGTAGCATCATCGCCCCGAAACGCAGCAGGACGTCGAGCGTTTCCCGAACGGCGGTCAAACCGTGTGCAATCCCAGGACTTCCGCCGTTTCGCTGCGGACACGCTCGGTGAGTGCGGCGTCGGTCTTCAGGTCGTGCCCATAGGAGGGGATCATTTCCTTGAGCTTGGGCACCCAGTGGCCGACGAGCTGCTTGTGGAAGCAGTTCTCCAGCATGTGGACCATGATCCACACCGCCGTCGAGGCGCCGGGCGAGGCGCCGAGGAGCGCTACGATCGAGGAATCGGCCGAATGCACGATCTCGGTGCCGAACTCCAATTTGCCGGTGTGGGCGGTGTCCTTCCTGATGATCTGTACCCGCTGGCCGGCGACGTCGAACTCCCAGTCCGCTTCCTTCATGTCGGGATAGAACTCGCGCAGTGCCTTGAAGCGATGGCTGTTGCTCTGCAGCACCTGTCCGACGAGGTATTCCTCCAGCGGGAAATTGTCCCGCGCCACGGCCAGCAGGGGCAGGATGTTGTCGGGCCGGAACGACATCGGCAGGTCGAACAGCGAGCCATGCTTCAGGAACTTGGTCGAGAAGCCGGCATAGGGGCCGAACAGCAGCCAGCGCTTGCCGTCGATGATGCGGGTATCGAGATGGGGCACCGACATCGGCGGCGAGCCCTGGGCCGCCATGCCATAGACCTTGGCGGCATGGCGCTCGGCCACTTCGGGCTTGCCGCAGCGCAGCCAGATGCCGCTCACCGGGAAGCCCGCGAAGCCCTTGGCCTCCGGGATGCCCGACTTCTGCAACAATGTAAGGGCCGCACCGCCCGCACCTAGGAAAACATAGTGGGTCAGGATCGTGCGCTTCTCGCCGGTGGTCTCGTTCTTGACCTCGACGCGCCAGCCGCCGCCCGGCAAACGATGCAAATGCGTCACCGTCTGCGAGAAGTGGACCGTGAAGCCGTCCTGGCGCTTGAGATAGTTCAGCAAGTTGGTGGTGAGCGCGCCGTAGTTCACGTCGGCGCCGCTCACGATACGGGTGGCGGCGACTGGTTGCTGGGGGTCGCGACCTTCCATGATCAGCGGCGCCCATTCGGCGATCTTGGCGTGGTCCTCGGAATACTCCATGCCGCGGTAGCAGTGATGGGCGCTCATCGCGGCGTGGCGCTTCTTGAGGAAGGCCTGGCGATCGGCGCCGATCACGAAGCTCATGTGCGGCACGGGATGGATGAAGCTGTCGGGCGAGGCGATGGCGCCCTTCCTGATCAGGTAGGACCAGAACTGGCGCGACATGTCGAATTCGACATTGACCTCCAGCGCCTTGGCGATATCGATGCTGCCGTCGGCGCGCATCGGCGTGTAGTTGAGCTCGCAGTTGGCGGCATGGCCGGTGCCGGCATTGTTCCAGGCGGCCGAGCTTTCCTGCGCTTCGCCCGGCATCTGCTCGATCATCTCGAGCCTGAGGTGAGGTTGAAGCTCCTTCAGGAACACGCCCAGGGTGGTGCTCATGATGCCGGCGCCGACCAGCACCACGTCGACCTTGTCGTTGCTCATGAGTTCACCTCTGCAGCCTTGAAGGGCACGTGTGCCCCATGCGCCAGCACGACGTAAACGCGCCGCCACGGCTCGGAATCCACAAGCTTCCAGGAATGCCCACCGCCTGCGGTGTCCTCGGCGAGCAACACGGTGCCGGGCCGGAGGATGAAGTGCTGGTTGGAGCGGGTCTGGAAATCGAGCGTACCGGAGAGCGTGATGACGAACTGGCGGGCGGGGGCGGTGTGCCAGGCGAAGGTGCCGCCCGGCACCGTTTCCTGAAACGACACGCTGGTGACCGCCATGGTGCCGCTCATCAAGTCGCCGCGAACGCCCGATCCGAGGTCGATCCAGCCCTCCTGGAAATGTGAGTTCTGGTCGTCGCCGGTCCACAGGCGAATGCAGCGGATCATCTCGTCAACTCTCGTTTCCCGGACAACAGGTCAAGGGTGGACGACCGTAGTATGGGCCTGTTTAACTGGCAAGAAATCAGGGTTTGCAACGCTCCTTGGCCAATCTACTTCCCTCATCGGACAACACTGCCTGGCAGGCCTCGATCCTAGTGATCGTCGCCGGTTATGCCGACGCCGTGGGCTTCCTGGCCTTCGGTGCTTTCGCCGGAGCGATGACCGGCAACACGGTGCTGTTGGGCATTGCGCTGGCTGGAGCGGATTTCGATGCTGCGGCGCAGAGCGCGATCATCATCGCGTCCTTCCTCGCAGGGGTTGCCGTAAGCGCCGTCCTCGGACGCAAGCTTCCGCTGGTGGCGATCTTTGCCATCGAGGCGATCGCGATCGTCGGAGCGGCGTTGGTCGCTCCACTCGTCGCGGCGCCGGTCCTCGCCTTTGCCATGGGACTGCAGAACGCCACCATGACGCGTTTTGCCGGCGCGAGCCTGAACACCGTCTTCCTGACGGGCAATCTGCAGAAGATGATGCAGAACTTCGTTGGGCGCTTCATTGGATCGACCAGGCCACCCAAATCCGAAGCCGCGGAATCTGCAATGATCGTCGGCTTATGGACGACCTATCTCGGAGGTGTCGTGGTGGGCGCGCTCGCCCATCATTGGCTCACTTATCCACTGATGCCCGTGGTGTTGCTTCTGCCCCTGGCGCTGATTCGCAGGGTGCCTTGGAATAGCTGAGAGCGCTGAGGAAAGGCCGGCGATCGCCATAGGTGCGATCTTGCTGCGCTGGGTCGATGTCCCGAAGTTGGAAGCAGCCTACGGCCTACGATGGCGCCTTGGCCGCCGTCGGCCGTTTCAGACAGAGGACAGGCGCATAGAGAGAAGCGAAGCCTAGAAACGCCGCGGCCCAGGCAAGAGCTGCAAGATACAGCAGGCCTTCGCTCCATTCCGGATGCAACACGGCGCATATGCGTGCAAGCGCTGCGGTCAGCGCCGCTGCATAGATTGCCTGCAGAGCCGGCGAGGCGACGAGTGCACGGCCGGTGTGGCCGAGGCTGGCACGACTCATTACCGCCAATGTCATGATGCCGAACGCACCTGCTGCCCAGGCGTGGACGCCCGCACTTGGCGCCACGATGTCAAAGGCAGACAGCCCGCCGAGCAGGAAACCCAGCGGCACAAAGGCGTAGCCGATGTGCATCACGAGCACGAGCCGGTCGGAAACGGTGCGATGACCCGCCCAGCGACCGAGCCGCACGAGATTGAGCGTGGCTGCAGCCAACAGTGCTACGCCGGTGGGTGGCCCGTCGGGCGCCGCGATCCAGAGGGCGAGGCTGGCGGCACTCACCACCAGGCAGGCGATGTCGAAGCCGCCGAAGGGCGCGGGCAGGCGGCCGGGGTCGCGGCGCATCAGCCAGTTCCGCGTGAAGCTGGGAATGATGCGACCGCCGATCACCATGATCAGGATGAGGACGGCGGCGATGCCGAGCCGCGTCGAGTAGAGGGCGAGACCCTCAAAATGCGCTTCGAGGTGGAAACCGAGATTGCCGATGGCCAGCAGGCAGAGAAGCGCCACGATCTTGAGATTGCGCCAATTCCGGCCGGCCACGATCTCGCGCGCCACCGCAGCAGCCATCAGCACCAGGAAGGCGCAATCGACGAGGGTCGCGCCTAGCCAGCCGATGTCGGCCGACAGGGTGACGGCGTAGCGACCGGCGAGCCAGACCAGCACCAGGCCCGCCAGGGGTCCGCCCTGGAGCGGCAAGCGCCCAGTCCAGTTTGGGATGGCCGTCAGCAGGAAGCCCGCGACGACGGCCGGCACATAACCGAACAGCAACTCGTGGACATGCCAGTCGCGTGGCGAGAAGGCGGTTGCAACCGACAACTTGCCGTAGAACATCGGCAGCCAGGCGAGAACCTCGATGCCGGCCCAGATCGAGCCCAGCAGAAAGAACGGACGGAAGCCGTAGGACAGTACGACGGGGCCGGCGTAGGGCTTGAGTCGGGGGATCGGAGCCATGGTTGGCATCATCGCCGCGCAGGCGGCGGCAGGTTTTGATCTGACGCAAGTCGTCGGCGATTGCCCTAGGTGGCTCGCAAAGCGCTGGCGCCCACGAATTCGCGCAGGCGCGCCGGATCGGCGATCAGGACCTGGCGCCCGCCACCGCTGACGCCGAGAGGCCGCAATGCGGCGAAGGCCCGCGACAGGCTCTGCGGCGTGATGCCCAACCGGCCCGCCATCAGCCGCCGGCCGCCGGGAAGGGTCACCGTGACGGGCCCTGTATCGCGCGGCGCCAGCGCCAGCAGGAACGCCGACAGCCGCTCGATCGCCGACAGCAGCTTCAGGTCCTTGATCTGGCCGACCAGTGTCCGCCAGTAGCCTGACAACAGGAGCACCGCGCCATAGGCCAGCGGCCCGGTCGCCCGCACCTGGGCGCGGAATGCCGGGGCCGGCCACATCAGGATGCGGCCCTCGCCCAGCAGCCGCGCCGTCAGCAGATAGGGAGCGTCGAGCACCACGGCGGGCACGATGAAGGCATCCCCCGGTCCGAAGAACTCGACCAATGCCTCGTCGCGGCCGGCCTCGCCGAACAGGCCGACGCGGCCGGACAGGACGATATGGAGAAACTCGGCCTTCTCGCCCTGGCGGCAGAGGACAGCGCCCTCGGGCAGCACCTGGACGAAGCAGGCGGTCAACATCGCCGTCAGATCGGGCTCCGCCACCTGGGCGAACAGGCGCGAACGGCGGATCAACGGTAGATCGGTCGTTCGCATGATCTGGCTTGCCCTCCCGTCTGAAGCGTCGATGCTTCGATCTTATCAAATGTGAACGGACTCCGTTCGCAAAAGAGAACAGATCGCCGAAGTTTCCCGGCGCCGATACCGGGCTTGACGCACGTCAAGTGAACCGACGCGTATTGCTCCGATGTTGCCCGACGTCGCCACGAGCGACGGACCGGGAGCATCCGATGCAACGACCGACGACCGTTCAAGAGACGCCTGCAGAAGGGCGGGGCGTTGCGCTCGGCATGAGCACCTTCGCCTTTACCGTCTGCTTCGCCGTCTGGACGATCTTTTCCATCATCGGCATCCAGATCAAGAAGGACCTCGGCCTCACCGACACGCAGTTCGGCCTGCTGGTCGGGACCCCGATCCTGACCGGCTCGCTGATCCGTCTCCTGCTCGGCATCTGGGCCGACCAGTACGGCGGGCGCATCGTTTACGTCGGCGTGATGATCGCTGCCGCCGTGGCAACCTGGCTGCTCACCTACGCCTACGACTATCCGACTTTCCTGCTGGCGGCACTCGGTGTCGGCATTGCCGGCGGCTCGTTTGCGGTCGGCATCGCCTACGTGTCTCGCTGGTATGACGCCGGCAAGCAGGGAACCGCCCTCGGCATCTTCGGCGCCGGCAACGTCGGTGCCGCCGTCACAAAATTCGTGGCGCCTTTCATCATGGTCGCCTACGGCTGGAAGGCCGTCGCCGACATCTGGGCGATCGCCCTGGTGATCACGGCGCTGGCCTTCTGGCTTACCACCAAGGATGACCCGCAGGTCGCGGCGCGGCGCAAGGCGGGTACCAAGCCGGAGCCAATTTCGGCAATGCTCGAGCCGCTGCGCAACATCCAGGTCTGGCGCTTCTCGCTCTACTACTTCTTCGTCTTCGGCGGCTTCGTGGCCCTGGCGTTGTGGCTGCCGCGCTACCTGATCGGTGTCTACGGCCTCGACATCACGACGGCCGGCATGATCGGCGCGGCCTATTCGGTGCCGGCCAGCCTGTTCCGCGTGTATGGCGGCGTGCTCTCCGACAAGTTCGGTGCCCGGCGGGTCATGTACTGGACATTTGGCGTCTCGGTGGTCGCCTGCTTCGTGATGTCCTATCCGCCGACCCAGTACATTGTGAAGGGCATCACCGGACCGATCTCGTTCACGCTGGAGATGGGCCTGGTCCCCTTCACCGTGGCGGCCTTCGTGCTGGGCTTCTTCATGAGTCTGGGCAAGGCGGCGGTCTACAAGCACATTCCGGTCTACTACCCCAAGCATGTCGGTGCCGTCGGCGGCGTTGTCGGCCTCGTTGGCGGCCTCGGCGGCTTCGTGCTGCCAATCGCCTTCGGTGCC
>JACPVT010000120.1 GCA_016191685.1 Rhodospirillales bacterium
AGCCCAAGCTCATCGTCGCGGATGAGCCGACCACTGCATTGGATGTCTCGATCCAGGCACAGATCATCGGCCTGCTGAAGCGCCTGACCAAGCAGCACGGTGCGTCGGTGATGCTGGTGACGCACGACCTGGGTGTGATCGCCGAGACCGCCGACCGCGTCGCCGTGATGTATGCCGGCCGCATCGCCGAGATCGGGCCGGTGCGCGACGTGGTCAAGCACGCCAAGCATCCCTACACCAAGGGCCTGATGGGCTCGATCCCGAGTCTCGGCGTGCGCACCGAGCGGCTGACCCAGATCGACGGCGCCATGCCGCGCCTCACCGAGATTCCGGCGGGCTGTGCCTTCAATCCGCGCTGCACGGAACGCGGCCAGCGCTGCCTGGTCGAGCGCCCCGATCTGATGGCCGCCGGCACGAGCCGCGCCGCCTGCTGGCTGCATGATCGCGGCGGCGTCGGTGCGCCGGCCCTGAAGGAGACGGTCGATGCCTGACGGCAGCGGCACGCAGTTCGTCCGTATCGCGGGCCTGAAACGCTACTTCGACGTCTCGGCGCCGTGGCTGGTGCGTACCATCGAGGGCCGCCCGCGCCAGATCGTCCAGGCGGTCGACGGCATCGACATCGAGATCGCCAAGGGCGAGACCTTCTCGCTGGTGGGCGAGTCGGGCTGTGGCAAGTCGACGGTGGCGCGCCTGGTGGTCGGGCTCTATCCGCCGACCGACGGCACGATCGAGTTCGACGGCAACGACATGGCCGGCCGCTACAGCCGGTCCGATATGGCGGCACTGCGCCGGCGCATGCAGATGATCTTCCAGGATCCGTACGCCAGCCTCAATCCGCGCTGGCGCGTGTTCGACATCATAGCCGAGCCGATCCGCGCCTTCGGCCTCTCGAAGGACAAGGCCGACCTGGAGAAGCGGGTGGGCGATCTCCTGCGCCAGGTCCGGCTGACGCCGGCCGACGGCCGCAAGTTCCCGCATGAATTCTCGGGCGGTCAGCGCCAGCGCATCTCGATCGCCCGGGCGTTGGCCAGCCAGCCGGAATTCCTGGTGTGCGACGAGCCGACCTCGGCGCTCGACGTCTCCGTGCAGGCCCAGATCCTGAACCTGATGGTCGATCTGCAGCGCCGCTTCGGGCTTACCTATCTTTTCATCTCGCACAATCTGGCGGTGGTCTATCACATCTCGACGCGCGTCGGCGTGATGTACCTCGGCCGCCTGGTCGAGGTGGCGCCGACCGAAACGTTGTTCACGCGGCCCAAGCATCCCTATACGCGGATGCTGCTCGACACGATCCCCGACCTCGACATGACCGGCCGCCAGCGCGCTCCGGTTGCCGGCGAAGTGCCGAGCCCGATCAACCCGCCGTCGGGCTGCACCTTCCATCCGCGCTGCCCGTTCGCCAACGACCGTTGCAAGATGGAGCGGCCGATGGCGCTCGCGATCGAGGGCGGCACGGTGGCCTGCCACGCGATCGAGGAGGGACGCCTCCCGGTCGAGGAGCGGACCTACGTCGCGAACAGCTGACGGGACGGCAATCTTCTTGCACGGGTCGTGATGTGCATGGGTGCATGTCGAGTGCGCTTGACCCGTCATGAGGGTGCCGTACGATCCGCGACCTTATTGTCGGAGAGCATGGATGCCGGTCATTAACCGCATAGCGTCGTTTCACAAGGACATGACCGCCTGGCGCCACGACATCCATAGTCATCCCGAGACAGCTTTCGAGGAAGTGCGGACGGCCGACGTCGTCGCCGAAAAGCTGAAGTCGTTCGGCCTCGAAGTTCACCGCGGCCTGGCCAAGACCGGCGTGGTGGGTGTGCTGCGATCCGGCACATCGAAGCGGGCGATCGGGCTCCGCGCCGACATGGACGCGCTCGACGTCCACGAGACCAACCAGTTCGGCCACAAATCGACGATCCCGGGCAAGATGCACGCCTGTGGCCACGACGGCCACACCGTGATGCTTCTGGGTGCGGCCAAGTACCTTGCCGAGACCAGGAATTTCGACGGCACGGTCTATTTCATCTTCCAGCCGGCCGAGGAGAACGAGGGCGGCGGCCGCGTCATGGTCGAAGAAGGGCTGTTCGACAAGTTCCCGGTCGAGGGCGTCTACGGCATGCACAACATCCCGGGCATTCCGGTCGGCAAGTTCGCCGTGCGCCCCGGTCCGATGATGGCCGCCTACGACATCTTCGAAGTCGTCATCAAGGGCGTCGGCGCCCACGGCGCCATGCCGCATCATGGCATCGATCCGGTGGTGGTCGGCTCGCACATCGTGACGGCGCTACAGTCGATCGTGGCGCGTAACGTCGATCCGATGGATACCGCCGTGGTCTCGACCACGCAGATTCACGCCGGCGACACCTGGAACGTCATCCCGCAGGAATGCGTTCTGCGCGGCACTGTCCGGACCTTCAAGAAGCCGGTACAGGACATGATCGAGAAGCAGATCGAGAAGATCGCACGCAACGTGGCGGCCGGCTTCGGCGCGGAAATCACCAAGTGGCGCTACGAGCGGCGCTATCCCGCGACCGTGAACAGCGTGCAGGAAACCGAGTTCGCGGCCCAGGCCGCCTCGGCGCTGGTCGGCCTCGACAACGTCAACCGCAACCCGACCCCTGCCATGGGCAGCGAGGACTTCGCCTGGATGCTTCTCAAGAAGCCGGGCTGCTACATCTGGATCGGCAACGGCGACGGCGCCGGTAGCTGCATGGTCCACAACCCGGGCTACGACTTCAACGACGAGATCCTGCCGATCGGGGCGTCGTATTGGGCAACCCTGGTCGAGCAGCAACTCGCCCGCCAAGCCGTGCCGCAGGCGGCGGAATAGACGTCGCTTTTCAACGGCTTGTGGCCGTCGCTTTTCGATGGTGCATCCCTACAGGCATGAACGGATCGGTCTCGCGACCATCCACGGCAAGGATCTCGCGGTGGCGCCGCCGTTTCGACGCCTGCTGGGCGCCGAGATCGTGGTCGCGCCCGACCTTGATACCGACATTCTGGGCACCTTTTCCGGCGAAGTGGCCCGGCCCGGTCCGGTGGTCGAGACCTGCGCGATCAAGGCCGAACTCGCCTTCAGAACCCTCGACGTCGACTGCGCGATCGCCAGCGAAGGCAGCTACGGTCCCATCGACCGTGTGCCGCTCGTTCCATCCGGCGTGGAGATCATGGCCTTCATCGACCGCCGCCGGGGTCTCAGGATCATCGAGACGCTGGCTACCCATCGCACCAACTGGCGGCTGTTGCGTTTCGAGGCCGGCGATCCCCGGATTCCAGCAGCGGTAAAGGCGCTCGGCTTTCCCGAGTATGGCGTGTTCGTGTTGCGCAGCGACTGGAGTCACCCGATCAAGGGACTGACCAGGCTCGACGATGTGGTCTCGGCGATGCGCCAGCAGGCCGACGACTCACCCGATGGCGCGTCGGTGCTGATCGCCGACATGCGGGCGCACCGCAATCCGACACGCATGAAGGTGCTGCGCGCCCTGTCATGGAAGCTAGCCAAGCGACTGCAGTGTCTCTGCCCGGCCTGCGGCGCTCCGGGATTTGGCCACATCGATTCCCGGCGCGGCCTCCCCTGCGAGAGCTGCCGCGAACCGACGCATTGGATCGATTTCGAGATCGACGGCTGTTCCGCGTGTGGCCATGTCGTGGCCCGGCCGCGCAAGGATGGTCGAAGGACCGCCTCGAAGCTCTCCTGCGTGACCTGCCGCGGCGCCTAGCCGGCGCGGGAAAACACCCCGAAAACAACAAAGCCGCCCGTAGGCGGCTTTGCGCCGACTCCCGTCGATCTTACGGGCCGCAATTCACCAGAACAGGAACGATCCCGGTGGCGGTTACGGTGAAGGTCGTCGGTGTCGTAATGGTGGACTTCACGTAATCACCTCCTTTCGAAATTGATGGGACCTCAGCTTCGCACAGCCGGGGCAGGCGGTAAAACGAATTGCCTCCGGGTCAGCCCGCGATATCCGTTGCCAGATGGAAGAGGCAGTCGCCGCGCTCGCAGCGCGCCGGAACGCGCTTGCACAGCACCAGGCCGCCGCGCTTGAAGGCGAGCAGGTCGGGTTCGCGCCAGGGCGTGTGGTGGAAGTGGATGCGCGCCGCTGGCTGGCCGGCCTTGACCTCCATGCCGAGATCGACGAGCGGCTCGAACAGGCCGCCATCGGAGGCGTAGACGTAGTAGTCGTCGCCCCCGATTTCGGTGAGGCGGGTCGGCGAGGCGGGCGGGGCAGGTGGTGCGCCCTGCAGCAGCCCGACGTGGGCCAGCACGCGGCGCATGCCGTCCTCGGCCACTTTGAGCGATGATGGCGTCACGAGGCCGCCGCCACCCAGTTCGGTGCCCATCGACACCACGCCCTGGCGGTAGGAGGCCGAGGTGAAGGTGCGGCCGCCGCCCTGCGGCGCCGCCGCGATGTAGCTCACCGGCGCGCCGAATGCCCTGAGGAGGCCCACGACCTTCTTCATGCGCTCGGGGTCGGCGTGGCGCGGCGCCAGCGCGCTCGGGATGTAGGTGAGCGAGCTGCCGCCGGAATGGAAGTCGAAGCTGTAGTCGAAGCCGGGCAGCAGCACGTGCTCGATGAAATGCGCGATCTGCTCGGTGATCGTGCCGTCGGGATTGCCGGGGAAGGAGCGGTTGAGGTTGCCGTCGTCGATCGGCGAGGTGCGCTGGCCGGCCATCGCCGCCGGGAAGTTGGCCGACGGCAGGATGACCAGCCGGCCCCTGATGTCCTTCGGCTCGAGGCTGCGGATCAGGTTGCCGAGGCCGATCTGGCCCTCCCATTCGTCGCCATGGTTGCCGGCCTGCATC
>JACPVT010000121.1 GCA_016191685.1 Rhodospirillales bacterium
ATTAAAAATGTCTTAAAAGATGTTCAAGGCATTCCAAGTACAGCTGGCATAAGAGCCTTGCGTAACTCAGTGCCACTCAAAGACGCACTTGTCGTTGAGCGATTACGCAAAGAAGGCGCCATTGTATTGGCGCTCGTGGCCGCCAGCGGGCTCGACACGCGCCTGGTCATGCGGCCGCTGCGCAACACCGAACGCGTCCTCAAGAACGCCGCTGTCGATCGCCTGCTCGAGAAGGAGAAGGCGCTGGGCGCCAAGATCAGGTTCGAGGACATCCTGCCCGAGGTCGCGGGCGTCTACCCCAAGATCATGAAGGAAGGCGCGATGGACGCCGGCGCCTGGTCGTGCGGCATGGTGGCGGGGCTGATCCGCGACGTACCGACGGTCAAGGAACTGATCGATCGCATCATGGCCGAAGCCGAGGGCATCATCGGCCGGCGCCTCGCAGGCTTCATGAAGGCCTGAACGGCGCGTCGACCTCAGTCGCGGAAGCTCGGGTCGATGCGATCGAGCTTCCTCAGCAAGGCCGGCCAGTCGAGCAGGCCGAACGGACGGCGCGTCTTGGGCTGGTACATGGTGTAGGTGTCTTCGACCACCTTCTCCGGCACGCGCACCATCTGCGTGTTGCACGACATGGCGGCAATCTGGGTTTTGCAGGAAAGCTCGAGCCGGTGCATGGCGTTGAACGCCTCGGGAATGGTTGCCCCGGTCGTGAGCAGGCCATGACTGCGCAGGATGAGGGCGTTGTTGTCGCCCAGGCTCCTGGCCAATGCCTCGCGCTCGGCGGTGTCGAGCACCACGCCGGTATAGTCGTGATAGCTGATCTTGGCGAAGCGCATCGAAGTCTGGGTGTTGGGCAGCAGCCCGCATTCCAGGGTCGAGACGGCCATGCCCGCCCAGGTGTGGGTGTGGATGATGCAGTTGACCTCGGGCTTGGCCATGTGGATCGCGGAGTGGATGACGAAGCCGGCGCGGTTGACGCCGTAGTCGAGGCCGTCGGGGAACTCGGGCCTGGCCAGGACATTGCCCTCGTGATCGATCTTGAGCAGGCTCGAGGCGGTGATCTCCTCGTAGAGCAGCCCGTAGGCGTTGATCAGGAAGGCATGCGGTTCGCCCGGGACGCGCATCGAGATGTGGTTGGCGATCAGGTCGGACATGCCGTAGTGCGCGATCAGCCGGTAGCAGGCGGCGAGGTCGACGCGGGCCTGCCACTCCTCCGCCGACACCTTCGAGCTGAGATGGGCGACTTTGGCGGGCTTGAGGGCGTGCACAGACATGATGGTGCTCCGGGGCTGGTCGGCGGTCGCCAACGGTAGCCCCGGACGGACGACGCCGGAAGCCCTTGCGACCGCGTAGCGGCTATTCCAGCCGGCTAGAGCTTCTTCTTGCCCGCCGCCGGGCCGCGCTGCTCGACCGGCAATGGATAGGCCGTGGTCGACTTGACCCGCTCCATGGAGAAGCGGGACGTCACGTTCTTGAGCGGCATGGTGTCGATCAGGCGCTTGTAGAAGGCGTCGTAGGCCTGCATGTCGGGCACTGCCACGCGCAGCATGTAGTCGATGTCGCCGGCCATGCGGTGGAATTCCATCACCTCGGGCATCGCCGTCACGGTCTGGGCGAACTTCGCGAGCCAGGCCGAGGAGTGATCGCCGGTCTCGATCGAGACGAACACGCTGAGGCCGACGCCGATCGATTCGGGCGAGATCAGCGCCACGCGCTTCAGGATGACGCCGGTCTTCTCCAGGCGCTGGATGCGCTTCCAGCACGGGCTTTGCGACAGGCCGACGCGATGGGCGATCTGCGCCAGCGACAGGCTGGCGTCCTCCTGGAGAAGCACCACGATCTTGCGGTCGATCGCATCCATTTTTCATGCACCCGTGATGAGCAGCCGATCCACTGTCGGACGTGTCGCCTCAAATCTCAACCAGGCAAAATCCCAACAGGTGGTTCAGGTCGGCAGGGATTCCAGGCGCACCGGAGTGCCCAACCGCGCCCCGAGCGCGGCGGCCAGGGCTTCAACGTCGTCGTTCAGCGGGCCGGCATAGGTCACGAGTCGCTTGTCGGCGCCGTTGAACCAGGACAGACGCCAGGTTCCCGCCTCGCACACCAGCGAGCCGACCACACGGCCGCCGACCGAGATCGTCCACAGGGCGGACCCGTCGTGGTCGGTGAAAAGCAGGCGGGTCGCGCGGGCGACAATGTCGCTGGCAAGCTCAAGCATGCCCCGACTCTAGGGGCCGCCGCACCGCGCCGGCAATGAAACCGGCGGTCGAATTGCCCTGTTCCTGCAGCAGAAAAAACTTCGCCGTCGCCGTGAGGGAGAATTTTCGTCTCCCGGCGGTGACGGCGCCCATCGGCTGATCTACGCTTGCTGGCACGGAGAGAAAGAACGACCGGAGGCAGGGATCGCAATGGCCCCGACCAATCGTCTCATCGAGGCCCGCCGTGCCGAATTGCGGGCCGAGGCCAATGCCGGAAAGCGGCAGGGCGCCAAGACGGCAACTGCGACGAGCAGCATCAAGCGACGCGCGGCGCCGCCGAAGACGCGGACGAAACCCAAGACTTAGGGTCGGTCCGCGGCCGTCACGGCAGCAGGCCTATTTCCCTGTCATAGCGCGCGACGCCGGGCTGCAGCGCGCCCGGCGCCGGCAAGGCGTCGAGCGTGTTCTTGGCCGTGGTTTCCGCGAGTTGCTCGGATGGGGCGCCGGCGCGCTCGACCTTGTGCAGGGCCGCTGCCAGCCGGTGGCCGATCGCCTCGTCGAGACCGGGACGCGCCAGCACGAAGCTCCAGGAACCGACGGTCGGCATCGCCGCGGCCTGGCCGGGGAACGTGCCGGCCGGCACGGTGATACGCTTCAGGAAGCCGTACTTGGCCAGGATGCGGTCGATCTCGGCGGCCTCGGGCACGATGAAGCGCGCGCCGCCCGGGGCGTTGGCGACCGTCACGAAGCCCGGCCAGCGGGCACCACCGCCCCACAGCGCCGCCACCCGGCCGTCGATCACCATCGCCGGACCATCGCCCGCGCGGTCGAGATAGACCGGCTCGAAGTCCTTCTCGGCATCGAAGCCGACACCGCCCACAACGTAGCGGCCGAGGATGACGAGACCCGAGCCGCGCGCACCGGCGCCGGAGAATATGTCCTGCACCACTTCGCCCTGGACCAGCGCGAGGTCGAGCTTGCCTGCCTCGAGCAGCGGCACATTTTCGGTGCTGCCCTTGGTGTTGACCTCGTCGATCGCAAGCGTCGGATCGTGGGCCCTGATCGCCTTGATGAAGGCCGCGCCATAGACCGGGAAGCCGCCGCCGGGCGTCGCTGTCCCGAGCTTGAGCGGTGGCGACTGGGCACCCGCGGTCACGCTCATGAGTGGCAACCCGGGCAGGGAAGCAAGCAGCAGACGGCGCCGGAGAAAAGGCATGGTTCCATCCTAAGGCCTCACACCGGGCGCTTCGAAGGTCATGCCCCTGGCCCGGTCCATCAGGAACAGCTCGAGCATGACATACTCCGGCGCGTCGTAGGCATAGGCCTCGGCCCGGATGCCGACCAGGCAATTGCGCAGGCGGCGCTTGAGCGACCCGAGCCCCTGCCATTCCAGCCGGTAGATCGGATAGCCGGTGGGATGGGCCTCCGGGATCGTGACCCCCGCGAGCTTCTTGCCGGCGTTGTCGTCATGGCAGATGGCGCAGGACAGGTTGAGCTGGCCCTGGCGACGCCGGTAGATCTCCGCCCCCTGGTCGCGGAAGGCGCCGAGGCGCGGGTCGACCGGCGGCGCGACCGGCATGCCGCGCGACTGGTGCGCGACATAGGCTTCTAGCGCCAACAGCTCGCGGCTCTCGGGCGGCAGGCGTTCGGCCTTCTGGTTCTCGGTCCGGCAGAGATTGATGCGGCCCTCCAGATCCATCGGCACGTCGGCGCCTTTGGGAATGGCGGGATAGCGCACGGCCGCGCCCTTCATGCTGGCGGCAGCGCCGTGGCAATCGGCACAGGACTTGTCGGCGGCCCCGGCAGGCTTCGACCAGGCCTGGCTGCCCAGCTGCACGAACAGCATGCCGGGATTGGCGGTGTCATCGTCCTGCATCTTCTGCAGCGCCTCGCCCATGTCCTGGTAGCCGGAGCGCCGCCTGTCAGCCCCGCTCTGCGCCGCCGCGTAGGAGGCGACGAAGACGATGGCGAGGCCGGCGACGACGCGCAGCGCTGTCATTCGACGGCGATTGCGACCTGCTCCTCGACCGCGAAGTCCTGGTCGCCGGTCCAGCGCAGGCGGATGGTGCCGCTCTCGGCCGCCACCGCGAAGAAGGAGACGAACGGGTTGGCCGAGATCGCGGGCGACATGTCCATGCTGAAGATCTCCGCATCGTTCCACGTCGCGGTGAAGCGCTCGACAATGTTGCGCGGGATGAACTGGCCATTGGTGCCCGACCGGAAGCCGGTCTCCATGGGATGCAGGATCAGCGCCTTGATCTCGACGACGGCGCCGCGCTTGGCCGTCTTGGGCGCATTGACCAGGACGTTGGCCATCAGGTCGACTCCTCGAGGCAGGCGGCCAGAGTCACGATCACGTCGGCGCTCGCGCTCCAGAACCGGCCGTCGCTGGTCTCGGCGATGGCAACGATCTTCTGGCTGTCGCCAAGCTTGATGCGCGTGCCGACACTGGCCTTGCCGTTGCGGGCCGAGAGCCTGGCGGAGAACACATTGGGCTGCGGGTTCTTCTCATTGAAGACGTGAATCGCCTTCACGTGGTCGGCCACGGTCATCGGGCTTTCGACCGACACCAGGACCGGCACGGTGTTGCCATTCTCGATCAGCGGCGGCATGTCGAGCCTCACGCGGCCCTCGGTGACGGCAGAGTCGCCCACCACCTTCTTGATGGCCTCGGCCATGGCTTCGGGCGTCGCCGACGCACGATCGAACGGCAGGACGGCGATGGCGGCGGTGCCGGCAAGGAAACGACGTCGATCCATTCAGTCCTTCAGGGTTGAGAGATAGGCCACGACATCCTCGACCTGCGCGGCCGACAGGACGGTCTTGCCCTCGAAGTTCCGCGCGACCCGCTGCAGGCCGCTCGTCCGATAGTAGGGCGGCATGATCGTGTCGGCATTGAGACGCGAGCCGTCGACGATGCGCAAGCGCAACTGTGCCACCGACCAGCGCGATCCCGCGCCGGCAAGGGTAGGTGCAAGATCACCTTGGAAGCGCTCCTCGGAGATCGGGCCGCTGTGACAAAGCAGGCAGAGCCCGAGGCTGCGGTTGGCGACGATTGCCCGACCGCGGACGGCGTCGCCCGGCTGGCCGGTGAGCGAGGCGGGAATGGCATCGCCCACGATCTGCTGGGCCGCTGCCGCGGGCGCGATGAATGCCAGAACGGCTACAAGCAAGGCCCGCATGGCGTCAGCCGAAGGTCTCGGCGGTGATGGTGCGGAACCAGCTCGCGGCGTAGAGCGCTTCCTGGCCGCGCAGGCCGCCCACCGCCTCCAGCGCACTGACGCCACCCGCGCCCGGAACGTCGGTGAGCTGGCCCTTGTCCGGGCGATAGACGCCGGCGACCGAGATGCCGTAGTCGGCGGCCAGCAGGCTGTAGCAGGTGTTGATCAGGATCGGGTCCTGCGGTTTGGCGCCGGCCAGCAACGCAACGATGGCGGCGGCGCACACCTTGGCCTGGGCGTTGGCGGCGAAGGCCGACTTGGGCATGCCGCCCATGATCGCGGCATCGCCCAGCACATGGATGCCGGGCCGCAGGGTCGATTCGAAGGTCACCGGCTCGACCGGGCACCAGCCGGTGCGGTCGGCGACGCCGGCCTGGCCGGCGATGGTGCCGGCCTTCTGCGGCGGGATGACGTTGGCGACGGCCGCCTTGTGGGTGGCGAACTCGGTGGTGAAGGTGAGCGTCGCGGGATCGACCGACGTCACCTTGCCGCCCTTGGACAGAGGCACCCATTCGATCACGCCGGGATAGAGCTGGGCCCAACCGTTCTGGAACAGGCGCTGCTTGGAGAAGGCATCCTTGGCATCGAGCAGCAGCAGCTTCGACTTGGGCTTCCAGATCTTCATCCAGTAGGCGATCAGGCTGGCGCGCTCGTAGGGACCGGGCGGGCAGCGATAGGGATTGGCCGGCGCCGACATCACCACCAGGCCGCCGTCGTCCATCGCCTGAAGCTGGTTCCGCAACAACATCGTCTGGGCGCCGGCCTTCCAGGCATGCGGCATCCTCTGGGCGGCGGCCTCGTCGTAGCCCGGCAAGGCGCCCCAGTTGAAGTCGATGCCGGGCGACATCACCAGCCGGTCGTAGGCGAGCTTGTTGCCATCGGCGAGCGTTACCGTCTTCGCCGTCGCATCGACCGCGGTGGCGCTTGTCGCGGCGACCGTCACGCCGGCGCGCTTGACGCCGTCGTAGCGGAACTCCTGTTGTGAGATCTCGCGCAGATTAGCCAGCACCGAGTTGCTGAACGGACAGGCAGTGTAGACCGGGTTGGGCTCGACCAGGGTGACGTTGAGCTTGGGCGCGAGCGCCTTCAGCGTGCGCGCCGCCGTGGCCCCGGCGAAGCCGCCGCCGACGACGACGACCTTGCCGGCCGCCGACTGCGCCGAAACGACAGCCGGTGCCAGGCCGGCCGCAGCGGCGAGCTTCAGGAAATGGCGGCGCGTCGACATGCCCACCTACTCCGGTTGCGCGGCGAACCAGGCCGCGATGGCGTCGATCTGCCGGTCGTCGAAACCCTTGGCGATGCGGCCCATCACGCTCGAGGGCCAAGCACCACTTCTGTATTCGACCATGAACTTGACGATGTCCTCGCGCTTGCGGCCGGCAATGCGCGGGATGACGGAGTCGGCGATCTTGATCGTCGAATGACAGCCCGTGCACGAACTGGCGCCGGGTGGCGCGGCATCGGCCGCCCAGGCGGGACCGGCCAGCAGGCAAAGGCCGGCCAGTCCCGAGAGCAGCCAACGAAGCATCAGGCGCCCTTCTTCAGCTCGTGATGCATCAGCGGCAGGTTGCGCACGCGCTTGCCCGTGGCGCGGGCGATCGCGTTCAGCACCGAAGGTGCGGCCACGGCGATGGTGGGCTCGCCGACGCCGCCCCAGAAGTCGCCGGTCGGGACCAGCACGGTCTCGACCTTCGGCATCTCGTCGATGCGCATCAGGTTGTAGCTGTCGAAGTTGGTCTGCTCGACGGCGCCGTCCTTGACGGTGATTTCACCATAGAGCGCGGCGGACAGGCCGTAGGCGAACGAGCCCGCGACCTGGCGCTCGATCTGCGCCGGATTGACCACGTGGCCGCAATTGGTCGCGGCGGTGATCTTGTGGATCTTGAGCTGGCCATCCGGGTTCACCGAGACTTCGGCGACGCCCGCGACATAACTGCCGTAGCCCATGACCTGCGCGAGGCCGTGGAAGTGGCCGGCCGGCAGCGGCTTGCCGTAGCCCGCCTTGTCGGCCGCCGCCTTCAGCACCGCCGCCCATTTGGGCTTCAGCAGCTTCAGGCGGAAGGCCAGCGGATCCTGGCCCGCCGCGTCGGCCAGCTCGTCCATGAAGCTTTCCATGTAGACGGCGTTCTGGTTGGTGTTCACGCCACGCCAGAAACCCGCCGTGATGTGCGGATTGCGCATGGCGTGGTCGATCAAGAGGTTCGGCACGTTGTAGCCGTAGGCCGCCTCCACGCCGCTCGCCGCGAGCCCCTGGAAGACCACGGGATCCATGCCGTTCTGCAGGTTCTGCGGCAACAGCGAGGCCAGGATCGACTGGCCGGAGATGCGGACCTGCAGGCCGACCAGGTTGCCCTGGGCGTCGAGGCCGCCGGTGAGCTTGGCCATCGTGATCGGGTGATACTGGCAGTGCGTCATGTCCTCTTCGCGCGACCAGATCAGCTTGACCGGCGTGCCGGGCATCTCCTTGGCGACCAGCACGGCCTGACGGACATAATCCGAACGGCCGCGCCGCCCGAAGCCGCCGCCCAGCAGCTGCTTGAAGACATCGCACTTGGCGACCGGCAGGCCGGAGGCTTCGGAGGCGGCGGCGAGCGCCGCCTCGCCGTTCTGCGTACCGCACCAGACCTCGCACTTGTCGGCGGTGACGCGCGCGGTGGCGTTCATCGGCTCCATGGTGACGTGATGCTGGTAGGGGAAGCTGTAGGTCGCCTCCACCTTCTTGGCGGCACCGGCGATCGCGGCCTTGGCGTCGCCTACCTTGTTGCCGACGAAGGCCTGCTCGGCGTCCAGGCCTTCCTTCAGCATGGCGTTGATCGTCTCCTGCTGGACATCGCCCAGCTTGCCGATGTCCCAGTCCGTCGGCAGTGCGGCGAGCGCGGTGCGGGCGTTCCAGTAGGTGTCGGCCACGACCACGACGGCATTGCCGTCGATCGCCACGACCTTCTTCACACCCGGCATCTTCTCGACCTTGGCGGCATCGAAGCTCTTGAGCTTGCCGCCGATCACCGGACAGGCGCGCACCGTGGCGACCAGCATGCCGGGCAACGTGAAATCGATGCCGTAGACCTGCTTGCCCGTGACCTTGTCGACCGTGTCCAGCCGCTTCAACGGCTTGCCGGCGATCTTCCAGTCCTTGGGATTCTTGAGCTTCACTTCCTTGGGTGGCTCGAGCTGGGCCGCCGCGGCGGCGACCGCGCCGTAGGTCACGGTCTTGCCCGAGGCCTTGTGGGTGATGACGCTGTTGGCCGCGGTGAGTTCGGCCGCCGGCACCTTGAGCTGCGCCGCCGCCGCCGCGATCAACATCTCGCGCGCCATGGCGCCGCCTTCGCGGACATACTGGTTGCTTTCGCGGATGCCGCGGCTGCCGCCGGTCGAGAAGTTCTTCCAGATGCGGTTGCGCGCGACATTCTCTCCCGGGGTCGGATACTCCCAGGTGACCTTGCTCCAGTTGCAGTCGAGTTCCTCGGCGACGAGCTGGCAGAGGCCGGTGAGCGTGCCCTGCCCCATCTCGGAGCGGGCGATGCGGATCACCACCTTGTCGTCGGGATGGATCACCACCCAGGCGTTCAGTTCCTTGACGGTCTGGGCATGCGCCGCACCGCCGTCGAAGGGGATGTGGAAGCCCAGCGAGAAGCCGCCGGCAACCGCTGCGCCGCTGACCAGGAAGCCCCTACGACGAAGAGAGGGACGGCGAAGAGAGGTCTGATGGATGGTCATGATGCGTCCTCCCTCAGGCCTTGGCCGCGGCGTGGATCGCTTCACGCACCTGCTGGTAGGTGCCGCAACGACAGATGTTGGTCATGGCTGCATCGATGTCCGCGTCGGTCGGCTTGGGCTTGGCGGCGAGCAGCGCGGTGGCTGCCATCACCATGCCGCTCTGGCAGTAGCCGCACTGGGGCACATCGACCGCCACCCAGGCCGCCTGGATCTTGTTCAACTGGCCACTGGCCGCGAGGCCTTCGATGGTCGTGACCTTGCGGTTGCCGACCGAGTTCACGGGCACCTGGCAGGAGCGCGTCGCCACGCCGTCGATCATCACCGTGCAGGCCCCGCACTGGGCGATGCCGCAGCCATATTTCGTGCCGGTGAGATTGAGTTGCTCGCGCAGCACCCATAGCAGCGGTGTACGCGGATCGGCGGTGTGATTGAGCGCCTTGCCGTTCACGTTGAGCACAGCCATCCCGGTCTCCTATCTTTTGCACTATGGCCGGAGCCTAACCGAGGCGACGGGGCACCGCCTGTGACAGCGCTCCCACTCACGGAGGTGTGATGGTGGACGAGACTTTCGGGAGTGTCGAAATGCCGGAAAAAACCTTCCTATCCTGCGCGGTCGATTCGGCTCCAAGGCCTTGATTTCGCATCGATTACTTCCGGTGGAAGTGAGAAACAAAGTGTCGCATTTTTTTGCGCTTCTGTTTCCCCGCCGAACCGCAATCCGGGGCGATCGGCAAGATAGGATTCCATAGGAAATAGTCAAGCCCCAAGCCCGGCTCCTAGACGATGCTGGCCTCGAAGACCCGCCGGTAGTTGCCGCCGAGAAGCTTGGCCGTCTCCTCGGCATTGAAACGCTTCTGCAAGGCAACCGCGAGCTGCGGCAGATCGGCATAGCTCGGCAGCGTGCTGCCCCCGGGCAAGCCCATCTGGTCGGTGCCGAGCCCGACATGGTCGATGCCGGCCACGTCGACCATCCTCGCGAAGCCGTCCATGGCATAGGACACGACGTTGGGGAAAAAGGCCGGGATCGGCCAGATGCCGATGACGCCGCCGGTCGCGGCGATGGCTCGCGCATGATCCGAAGTGATCTGCCGCGTCCAGGGCGCCTGCCGGTTGCTGAGCGAGGTGTGCGACAGAACGAGTGGCTTGGACGTCGCGGCCGCCGCCTTCTTCACCAGCTCGTAGGTGCCGTGTGCCACGTCGACCACGATGCCCATCTGGTTGCAGCGGCGGATCACCTCGGCGCCGAACGCCGTCAGCCCGCCATGCACGCTCGGTTCGGTCTGGATGTCGCCCAGTTCGTTCGGCCGGTAGTGGGTGAGCTGGAGATGGCGCAACGCCCAGCGCTGATAGGCCTCGTCCAGACGCTCGATCCGGCCTTCGAGGAAATCCGCGCCCTCCGACGAGACGATGATGGAGGGTCGGCTGGATCGGGCCGCGCGCAGCTCCGCCGCGCTCCGGATGATCGGCAGATCCTGGTCGCGGGCGAGCTTGTGCAGGGCCGAAAACGAAGATTGGCTGAAGGTGTAGAGCTCGCCGGGCCTGGGATCCCGGCCCGGCCGCAGGCGACCGCCGCTGGTCGTGATGATTGGCGAGTCGGAAACGACCGCAAGGCAGATCGCGGACATGCCGCCCTGGCGCATCGAGCCGGCGATGGCGAGCGCCTGGCCGCGGCCGGAACTCATCTGGATGATGTTGCCGGCATGACTATGGATATCGACCGCCATACCGTCAGTGGCCTGGGCCATCGCGGGCACCGGAAGACAGAAGAGCGGGCTCGCGGCCATCATCGCGCGTCGCGTCATTCCAGGCTTCACGCTGGCGCCGTGCAGTTGATAGCGCCATCCGTCACCATCGGACGCGACGCGCCAGGTGCCGCTCAGCCGCAGGGCTCCCCGGCCATGCTTCAACGGCTGATCGGCGAAGACCTCGACCACGGCCAGCGGATTATTGGGGACACAGCCCTGGCAGCAGCCGGGCTCGGCCATCATCAGGAAATGGCCGGCGCGTCCGGTCGGCAGTGCCGTCAATGGAAAGCCCGCGATCTCGACCGGCTTGCCGTCGGCCCTGTCGGCACGCGGCGTTCCGAGGTCGTGCCAAGACAGTCGCATCCGCTCCCCCTAGAGCTTGGGAGGCGGATAGTAGGGCCTTTCACCCAGCGCCTGCACGCGCTTCCAGAAATCCGGGCCTGACGCCTTGCCGACCTCGTCGAGGTCCGCCGCCTGCCGCCACAGACTCCACGACTCGGGGTGCAGGTTGCTCGCCTCGTTCATCTGGCGATCGCCCTCCACGGTGCTGCCATGAGCGCGCAGCCAGACGCCGAGCCGGAACCGCGCCCGCGCCTCGGCGATCTCGGGCGTCACCTTGGGCAGGGCGGCGCGCGCGGCGTCGGCCGGCAATGCGTGCTTGCCCGTGTTGACCCAGGCGCGCACGGCGTCGAGGTAGGCTTGGCGCGCGGCCAGCCGCTCGGCCTGGTCCTCGGGCGACATCGTCCTGGTCTTGAGGTCCATGCGGCGGAAATGGTCGGTCGAGCCCGCCGTCTCGGGCGGACGCACGATCCTGCCCTGCTCGTCGATCCAGATCGCCTGCGGCACGTTCACGAGATTGTAGAGGTCTTCCAGGCGATGCTCGGCGTCGACGAGCTGCCAGTACGAGGACTTGCCGCTTACTTGGGCCTGCTCGATCCAGGGCCGCGCGTGATCGGCACCGCGGCTTTCCTCGGCCACCGCCACCACCATGAAACCCTTGTCCTTCAGTTCGTCGTAGAGGGTCTGCCACACGGGCAAGTCAAATCGGCAGCCTCACCAACTGGCCCAGGTGGCGAGGAAGACCTTGCGGCCACGCAACTGCGACAGCGACCGCGGCGTGCCGTCGATATCCGGCAGGGTGAAATCCGGCGCCTGCAGCCCCTCGAGGGCGGCATTGCGCTCATCGGCTGGCGCGCCCAGCGCCCACACGTCGCCGGCCTCGCTTGCGATCACGGGTCCGCCGAGCTTCGTCCAGAAGGCCGCGACGTCGACCTCGGCCCCCTTCACCGCCGAGGCCGGCAGCGCAACGCACGCCTCGGCGCGGCACATGCC
>JACPVT010000174.1 GCA_016191685.1 Rhodospirillales bacterium
GGCGAGCGCCGCGTCTGGTTCACCGACGGCTGGCGCCAGACTCCCGTCTACGCGCGCGAAAAACTGCCGCGCGATGCGGTGTTCGAGGGGCCGGCGATCCTCGAGCAGCTCGACTGCACCACCGTCGTCGAACCGGGCGACAAGGTCCGCCAGGACAAGCTCGGCAATTTGCTGATTTCCGTGTCATCCTGAGCGAAGCGAAGGATCCTTCGCCTTCGGCTGAGGATGACACGATTGAGGGAGGAACGGACAAATGAAGGTGACAGACATCGTCTGCCACATCCTGCAGTGCAAGGTGGAGAAGCCGTTCGTGTCGGCGCGCGGCTGGGTCTATGGCACGCGCTCGACCTGCCTGGTCGAGATTTCCACGGACGAGGGCATCACCGGCTGGGGTGAATGCTACGGCCCCGCCGCCGTCGCAAAAACCTTCGTCGAGACGCAGTTCAAGGCCCGCGTGATCGGCCGCGATCCGTTCGACGTCGAGGCGATCTGGGAAGACCTCTACAACAGGATCAAGGACTACGGCACGACCGGCATGGCGATCTCGGCCATTTCCGGCATCGACATCGCGCTGTGGGACATCATGGGCCGCGCCGTCAACAAGCCCGTGCACAAGCTGATCGGCGGCGCCTACCGCAGCGAGGTCATTCCCTACGCGACGGGCCTCTACTTCATCGACATGAACCGGCTGGTCGAGGAGGCGGTGGAAGAGGCGCTCGAATTCAAGAACGACGGCTTCCAGGCCATCAAGATGAAGATCGGCCTGGGCGATCTCAAGCTCGACGCCAAGCGTGTCGGCGCGGTGCGCAAGGCGATCGGCCCCGATGTAAAACTGGCGGTCGATGCCAACCACTGTTTCTCGGTGCCCAATGCCATCAAGCTTGGCCACATGCTGGAGGAGCACGACATCCTGTGGTTCGAGGAGCCGATCAGCCCCGAGGATCACGATGGCTACATCGAGGTGACGCGCGCGCTCGACATGGCGGTGGCGGGTGGCGAAAACGATTTCACCCGCTGGGGCTTTCGCGACGTGATCGCCAAGAAGGCCATGGACATCGTCCAGCCCGATCTCTGCGCCGCTGGCGGCTTCTCCGAGTGCCGCAAGATCGCGACGCTTGCCTCCGCGTTCGGCGTCGAATGCGTGCCGCACGCCTGGGGTTCGGTCATCGGCCTCGCTGCCACGGTGCAGTTTTTGGCAGCCTTGCCGGACCAGCCGCCGGCCTTCCGGCCGATGCCGCCGATGCTCGAGTTCGAGCAGACCCCCAATCCGCTGCGCGACACCTTGGCCAAGGAGCCGATCGAGCAGAAGAAGGGCATCGTGAAAGTCCCGACCGGTCCCGGCCTCGGCATCGAGATCGATCGCGAGATTCTAAAGAAGTACAAGGTGGCGTGAATTGTCATCCCGAGCGACAGCGAGGGATCTTTCAGGCCGCAGGAAGGATCTCTCGCTGTCGCTCGGGATGACACAGGGGCTTGGCTCGACAGGGGAGCGAAATGAAGATCGTCGATGTGAAGGCCTATCCGACCAGCTACCGCGTGCCGAAGGAGCTGCAGGTGTCGCTGGGCATCGGCACCATGACCAAGCGCGACTGCGTCATGGTCAAGGTGACGACCGAGGACGGCATCGTGGGCTGGGGCGAGAGCCACCACGCGCGCTCGCCGGGCAGCATCGGCCACCTGATCAATACGACGCTGAAGGGCTTCGTGGTCGGCATGGACGCCACCGACACGACGGGCATCTGGGCCAAGATCTACAAGTTCCAGCTCGGGTCCCACGGCATGGGTGCCGCCACCGCCATGGCGATGAGCGGCCTCGACCAGGCGCTGTGGGACATCAAGGGCAAGGCGGTCGGTTGGCCGCTCTACAAGCTGCTGGGTGGCTCCAACAGGCCGGTGCCGGCCTATGCCGGTGGCATTTCGCTGGGCTACCAGGAGCCCACGTCGCTGGTCGCCGAGGCCGAGCCCATGGTCGAAGCAGGCTACAGGGCGCTGAAGCTCAGGATCGGCGACACTGTGCCCAACGACATAGCGCGCATGACGGCGATCCGCGAGCGCTTCCCCGACGTCGCGATCCTGACCGATGCCAACACCGGCTACAGTGTCGCCGACGCGCGCCGTGTCATGCCGGCGATGGACGCGCTCGATATCGGCTGGCTGGAGGAGCCGTTCCCGGCGCACGACCACCGTTCCTACGCCCTGGCGAGGAGCTTCGGACGCACGCCGCTGGCGGCCGGCGAAAACCACTACACGCGCTTCGAGTTTCACCGGCTGATCGAGGACGGCAACATCACCATCCTGCAGCCCGACCTCTCCAAGAGCGGCGGCGTCACCGAGGTCCAGCGCATCGCCGCCGCCGCCTCGATGTGGAAGCTGCCGATCCATCCGCACAGCTCGATGACCGGCCTCAACCACGCCGTCTCGATCCATTTCCTGGCCTCGATCGACAACGGCGGCTACTTCGAGGCCGATCTGTCGGTGGCCAACAAGTTCCGCGACGAACTGGGCAGCGCGCCGTGGCAGATCGGCAAGGACGGCTGTGTGTGGCCGCTCGACAAGCCCGGCATCGGCGTCGAGATCGACGAGAAGTTCCTGATCGCCCACCCGGTGATCGAAGGTCCCGGCTACGTGTGAGCGCTATGTCTGGGCGATGAGATCGGCGCCCTTCTCCGCGATCACGTTGGTCGCGGCATAGGTGTTGCCCGAGACCATGGTCGGCATGCAGGAAGCATCGGCGACACGCAGGCCCTGCAGGCCCACCACGCGCATGCTCAACGGGTCGACCACGGCCCTGGGATCGGTGCCGAGCTTGCATGTGCCGACGGGGTGATAGGTCGTTGAGCCCGTGGCGCGGGCATGCGCCATCCATTGCGCGTCGGTCTGCACGTCGGGGCCGGGAAAGTTCTCGCGGATCACGTAGTCGGCAAGCGGTGGCGTCGCGAGCAGCTTGCGCAGGTATTTCATCGCCGCCAGCAGCGCGTCGCGGTCGATCTGGTCGGCGAGGTAATTTGGCTGGATTTCGGGCTTGGCCGTGGGATCGGCGGAGAGCGCTTTTACATGGCCGGTGCTCTCGGGGCGCAGCTGCGCGGCGCCGAGCGTCATGCCCGGCACGGTGTCGAGCTCGGTGGTGCCGTAACGCCCGCCGCCGTAGCTCGCCGGAGCGAAGTAGAGCTGCATGTCGGGCGTCTCAAGCCCCGGTCGCGTCTTGAAGTAGCCGCCGGCGTGGCTGGGGGCGGTGGTCAGCAGGCCCTTGCGGCCGATAGCGTAGCGCAGGACTTCGCCGACGAGGCGCAGGCCGCGGCTCTTCTCGTTGAGTGAGCCGGCCCCTTTCACAAGGGCCGAGACACGGATGGCGTAGTGGTCGCGCAGATTGTGGCCGACGCCGGGCAGCGCATGCTTCACCGCCACGCCGATCGCGGCGAGGTCGTCGGGATGGCCGATGCCAGAGATCTGCAGGAGCTGCGGCGTGTTGATGGCGCCGCCGGCGAGGATGACATCGCGCCGCGCCTTGATCGTGTGCGACTGGCCGTTGTGGCGATAGGTGACGCCGGTGGCGCGCTTGCCCTCGAGGTCGATCCGTTCGACCAGCGCCCGCGTGATCACCCGCACATTGACGCGCTTCATCGCGGGTTTCAGGTAGGCGTCGACCGGGCTCCAGCGCCGGCCGCCGCGCATCATGTTCTGGTAGAGGAGCGTGCCCTCCTGGTCACCGCTGTTGTAGTCGGGCGTGCGTTTGAGGCCGAGCGTCTCGTTGGCCGACATGAAGGCGTCTGAAAGCACATGCGGGTCGCGCTGGTCCTCGATGACCAGCGGGCCCGAACGGCCGCGCACCTCGTCGCTGCCGCCGACGCGCGTCTCGGCGCGCTTGAAGTAGGGCAGAACGTCGGTCCATGACCAGCCGCGGCAGCCCAGCTGCGCCCAGGTGTCGTAGTCGGCTGCCTGGCCGCGCACGTAGAGATGGCCGTTGATAGAGCCCGATCCGCCCAGCACCTTTCCACGCGGGAACTTTATCTTGCGGCCGTCGATGTGCGGGCCGGGCGCGGTCTCGTAACCCCAGTTGAGCTTGTCGTTGTAGACCGTCTTGTTGAAGCCGGCCGGCACCTTGATCCAGATATGGTTGTCGTTGCCACCGGCCTCGATCACCGCGACGCTGTTCTTGCCGGATTCGGAGAGCCGGTTGGCAAGCACGCACCCCGCCGCGCCCGCACCCACGATGACATAGTCGAATTCTTCCATTTTGAGCTCCCTAGGCGGCGACCACGAGGGTCGACGCGAGTTGGCGCACCGACTTCACCATCGCCATGGCGACCAGTTTGCCGGTTTTGCGGTTCTCTTCGCTGACGGCCACGTCTTCCATGAAGGTGAAGCGACCGAAGGCACCCTTGGCCTCCAGTTCCACGATGTGCGTGGTGATGGTGGGATCGGCCACGATCACCACGCGCGTCTTGTTGAGGCCGAGGCCGGCGATGGCAGCGGCGGCGGAAATGTTGACATTCTGCGGATAGAGTTTGGCGCCCTCGCGCACCGGGCCGTCGAACACGATGTGCGGCGCCTTGAGGGTGTCGAGATTGACCAGAGTCTCGGCGATTGTGCCTTTCCAGGCCGACGGATCCTTGCGCACCGTGACGGTGACGCTCTCCAGCCCGCCGACCGCGGCGCTGCTCAGGATGTCCAGGGCACCAATGCCGGCCGAAGGCAGGATCAGGCGCACGCCATTGGCCCTGGCGGCGGCCAGCAGGCGATCGAACAGGGTCGTATCAGTGAATGCGCCGACCGAAGTCACGAGGAAATCGGCGCCGCGCTCCAGCACGCGCTGGCCGTGGGCACGCACCGCCTCGTGTCCCGCGCACTCGGCGACGGCGTCGAACTTGTGGGCGAAGAATCGCGCCGGCTCGTGCGTCAGCTTGCCGTCATCGCGCGGTCGCTTCACCAGGACCGAGACGAGTTCGATATTCTCCAAGCCCGCCGCCTCGACATGCCTGCCGATGGCGCCGTAGCCGATCATGCCCAATCGGACTGCAGCCTTGGCGGTCACCTGAGCCGCGCCTCGATCCAGCGCGCCCAGGCGATCAGCCGGTCGTCGCTGCCATGCTTGCCGATGAGCTGCACCGAGAGCGGCAGGCCGAACGGACCGGTGTTGAAGGGGAGTGCAATGCAGGGCGAGCCCAGCAAGGTCCAGAAGCGGTTGAACAGCGGATCGCCGGTGTTGCCGAGGCCGGACGGCGCCTCGCCCTTGGCCGAAGGCGCCAGCAGCAGATCGAACTTCTCCCAGGCCTCGTCGAGCTGGCCCACGGCCACCCGCTTGCGCTTCCTGGCGTCGGCATATTGCCGGCGGTTCACGGCATCGCCGTCGACCATCACGGCCTTCATGATGGGCGAGAAGAGGTGCGAGAAGCGCGCGCGTTCCTTGGCGTAGGACTGCGTCGCCTCCTTGGTCATGATGCGGTTCTGCGCCTGCACCAGGCCGGTCCACGACTCGGGCGCCACCCACTCGCGCACCCGCGCGCCGGCGGCACGCAGGGTGCGCGCCGCCTCCTAGCCCACCGGCACCATGAAATCGGCGACCGCCGCCGCCGAGCCCGAGGAAGACCCCGCCGGCGTGTGGCGAACGTTGTGCGGATTGTGCGTCTTGCCGGCATGGCCACCCGCGAATTCGGTGGTCACCGACTTGCCGAGCACGATGGCGCCAGCCTTTACGAGCTGGCTCACGCAGGCGGCGTCCTTGCCCACGACGTGGTCGCGATAGATCGGCGAGCCACAAGTGGTCGGCATCACTTTGGTCGAGATGATGTCCTTTACCGCGAGCGGGATACCGTGCAGGGGGCCGACGGGACGCGCGCGCTTGTCGAGCACGTCGGCGCGTTTGCGGGCGCCTTCGGGGTCGAGCGCTTCCCAAGCATGGACCTGGCCTTCGCGATGCTCGATGCGGTCGAGGCAGGCTTCGACGAGGTCGCGCGCCTTCAGGCGCTTCTGGGCCATCCGCAGGACGGCCTCGCTGGCCGACAGTTTGTTGGGCGATTTCGCCATGCGCATCTTCCCCCTGAGGTATCCTCGGGGGCATGATGACCGAGCGCCAACCGAAAACATAGAGCCGGAAAGGCAGCTCATGAGCACACCCTTCGCTGTCCAAAAGATCGGACATGCCGTCGTCTATGTGAGCGACCTCGATCGCTCCAAGCGTTTCTACACCGAGGTGCTGGGTTTCAAGGTGTCGGACGTCTATCCCGGCACGATGATGCCGGGCGGCATGGTGTTCCTGCGCTGCAACGGCGATCATCATTGCCTCGCCCTGGTCGGCGACCGCGCGCCCGATGCCGGGCAGGACAAGAGCCTGCACCATCTCGCCTTCGAGCTCGCCACCCTCGACGAGGTTTTCCGCGCCCGCGATCACCTGAAGGCGCATGGCGCCAAGCTCACCTATGAAGGCCGCCGCCGCGCCGGCTGCCAGGTTTCGGTCGAGTTCCTCGATCCCGACGGCCATCACCTCGAACTCTATTGGGGCGTCGATCAGATCGGCAGCGACGGCCGGTCGCGGCCGTGGGAGGAGTGGCGCCAGACCATGAGCCTGGAAGATGCCGTGCGCGTCGCCCCGCCGGGCCAGGACACGACCCTGCACGACGCGGCGCTCCGCGCGCGCCTCGAAGCGGGAACCGACCGACCTTAGGAGGAATGCCATGTCGGCAAGCGTGATGTTCCACGACGGCAACCGCCGCCTGCAGGACGATTTCGACAGCCGCCGCATCGCCGACCGCCTCGAAGAGAAGCTGACGCGTTTTGCCTTCACCGATCAGGACCGCGCCTTCATCGAGGGCGCGATGTTCTTTTTCCTGGCAACGGCCGATGCCAAGGGCCGGCCGGACTGCTCGTTCAAGGGCGGCACGCCGGGCTTCGTTCGGATCGTCGGCGCCGACGAGCTCGCCTTTCCCGACTACGACGGCAACGGCATGTTCAAGAGCCTGGGCAACGTCGTCGTCAATCCCGCGGTCGGGTTGCTGTTCATCGACATGGGCGAGAAGCCGCGGCGGCTGCGCGTCAACGGCGAGGCACGGGTGAGCCGCGACGATCCGCTGATGCAGCGCTTCGCCGGCGCCCAGCTCCTGGTGCGGGTCAAGGTGCGGGCCATTTTCCCGAACTGCCCGCGCTATATCGTGATGCCGGGGACGACGGACCCGTCGACGTATGTCCCGCGACCCGGCTACGCGCCGCCGGAGCCGGCGTGGAAAGGCTTCGACGATTTCAGAGGCTACATCCATCCCAGGCAGAAGACGCCCGATGGGGCGTGACGACCGGAGCAGCCGTTTCGCGATCAGCGGCGCTGGCTGAAGAACTCGATCATTGGTGTGTTGTAGGTGTCCTGCCAGAGATGGTTGGCCAGCCCGCGTGTTCCGCCTCCAAGCCGTACTGGCGGTTCCTCGGGGAAGCCGTGGCGAAGCAGCTGCGCTTGCAGTTTCTCGGTGCAGGAAACGTCGAGGATACCGTCGTTCGAGTGATGGAACAGTCGGAACATCGGCTTGGTCCGCCCGCTGCCCCGATCCCAGGACTTTTCCTTGGGATAGGCGTCGGCTCGGCAGGCGCCGGGATGCGAGACGATTTTCCGGGTTTCATTGTCGTAGCCGACACCGTGCACGTCGGTACGGCTGGTCATGCCTTTCTCGCAGACGCGATGCCAGCCGTAGGGATCGCCAGCGGACACCGCCGCGAAGGCAGTGAAGCGATCGTCGAAATGCGTGGCGGCACGCACCGTCATGAAGCCGCCGGACGAGAGGCCGGCAATGAATAGTGCGGGGTTTGCACCGGCCGGCCGAAGCGACGGGATCAGTTGCGCGGTCACGCGGTCGATGAAAGGAAGGTCGACATTGGGTCTGGTGCGCACTTCGTCATCCCAGACTTTGCCGCACGGCCGATCCTCATTGTCGCGCGGCCGGTTCGACGAATCGAGCAGGAACACCGCGAATCCCCTCTTAAGTGCCAAGCGCGCGAAGGCGACTTGAGGCTCGAGGAAGCCGGCGTTCGCGACACAGAACTGGAAGTGCCGGCCGCTGCCGCCGTGCAACACGATAATAGCGCCGCGAGACCACGACCCACTCGGCTCCTGCCACAGCACACGGCGGTCCAGATCAGCCGCGCCGACGGTGGTGGCTCGCCAGCCGCTCTCGACGCATTGGCGTTCCTGCGGCGAGAGTTCCTGCGCCACGACCGGTCCGGCCATGGCGAAATGCAGTGCCGTGACCAACCGTATCAACACTCGTGCCGACCGCTTCGCCATCATGGATGCCCGTATGTCCGGCATCCTGCCGGCAATCAAGCTCTGTAGCTTCCTGCACATTGAGCAGCAGGCTATTTATGGCAGGGAATGGTCCACTTTCAGGGCATCGGCTCGGCCGGTTTGGCCGCCGGGGGTGGCGCCTGGCCGATCATGCCCTTGATCTTCTCGCGGCCGGTCTGGAAGGCCACATAAAGACCGGGGATGACGAAGATGCCCAGGAACGAGGCCGCGATCATGCCGCCGAACACCGCGGTGCCGACGGCGCGCTGGGTGGCCGCGCCCGCGCCCGAGGCGATCACCAGCGGGACCAGGCCCAGGATGAAGGCGAAGGAGGTCATCATGACGGCGCGGAAGCGCAGCGCCGCTGCAGTGGTGGCCGCCGTCACGATGTCCTTGCCGCCGGCGCGCTCGGCCATGGCGAATTCGATGATCAGGATGGCGTTCTTGGCGGCGAGCGCGATCAGCACCACAATGCCGATCTGGGCGAAGATGTTGTTGTCGAGGCCGGAGACGAGCAGCGCGGTCACGGCGCCGAACAGGCCCACCGTCACCGACAGCAAGGCGGCGACCGGGATGGCCGTGCTCTCGTAGAGGCCGACCAGGAACAGGTAGGCGAAGACCACGGCCAGCGCCAGGATGAAGCCGGTCTGGCCGCTGGCCGCCTTTTCCTGCAGCGCCGTGCCCGTCCATTCGTAGCCGTAGCCGGCGGGCAGGGTGGCCTTCGCGAGCTTCTCCATGGCGGCGATCGCGTCGCCCGAGGAGTAGCCGGGCGCCGGCGCGCCGTTCACCACGACCGAACGCAGGTTGTTGTAGCGCACGATCGAACTCGGTGCGGTGATGAGGTCGATGTTGGCCACCGCCTGCAAGGGCACCAACTCGCCGCTCGAGGAGCGGACGCGCACGCGGAAGACGTCGTTGATCGTGCTGCGGTCGGCGGCGTCGGCCTGGACCTTCACCTGCCAGGTCCGGCCGAACAGGTTGAAGTCGTTGGAATAGGCGCCGCCCAACGCCGTCTGCATCGAGGAGAAGATGTCCGAGATCGACACGCCCAGCGCCTGGGCACGCTCGCGGTCGAGCTTAAGGTTGATCTGCGGCGTCGACGCGCCGTAGGTCGTGTAGACGCCGTCAAGCGTGGGCACTTCCTGCGCCGAGATCATCAGGCCGCGTGACACGGCCGCGAGGTCGGTGGGCGAGGCGCCGGACAGCGACTGGACCACGAATTCGAAACCCGACGAATTGCCCAGCCCCATGATCGGCGGCAGGTTGAAGGCGAAGACGTTGGCCGAGGCAATCTGGCTGAAGGCGAGGTTGAGCTCCTTCAGGGCCTGGAACACCGACAGGTTGGTGTCCTTGCGCTCGGCAAAGGGCTTCAGGCCGACCACGACCAGCGCGCGGTTGGGAAGCGCGAGACCGTCGATCAGGCTGTAGCCGCTGACCGTGAACACGCTCTGCAGCCATGGCCGGCCGGCGATGGTCTTTTCGACTTCCTCGAGGGACGCGAGCGTGCGGTTGGTCGAGGCGGCGTCGGGCAGCTGCAGTTCGGCCATGAAGGCGCCCTGGTCCTCGTCGGGCAGGAAGCCGCTCGGCACCAGGCTGCCGATGCCGCCGGTCGCCACGACAAAGCCTGCGACCAGTAGCAGAGAGATAAAGCCGCGCCGGGCGATCGGGGTGACCACCCGGACGTAGCCGTCGCGGCTCTTGTCGATGCCGTTCTGCAGCCAGGCCATTACACCGCGTGGCTTCTTGCGGTGGCGCAGGATCAGGGAGCAGAGCGCCGGCGACAGCGACAGCGCGTTGATCGCCGAGATCACCATCGAGACCGAAACGGCCACGGCAAACTGCGAATAGAGCTGGCCGGAGATGCCCGGGATGAAAGCGGTCGGAATGAAGACCGAAAGCAGCACCAGGGTGATGGCGATGATCGGGCCGGTGACCTGGGTCATCGCCTTCTCGGTGGCTTCGGCCACCGTGAGGTTGGGTTCGTGCTCCAGGATGTGCTCGACCGCCTCGACCACGACGATGGCATCGTCGACCACGATGCCGATCGCCAGCACCAGCGCCAGCAGCGAGACGGTGTTGGCCGACATGCCCAGCGCCAGCATGACGGCGAAGGTGCCGATCAGCGCCACCGGCACGGCGATGATGGGGATGATCGTCGCGCGCAGGTTGCCGAGGAAGATGAAGACGACGATGGCCACCAGTACGAAGGCCTCGATCAGGGTGTGGATCACGCTCTCGATCGTGGCTTCGACGAACACGGTCGTGTCGTACATGACGTCGTAGGCGACATCGTCGGGGAAGCGCGGCTCCAGTGCCTTGATCGCCTCTCGCACACCCTTGGCGGTGGCCAGCGCATTGGCGCCAGGCAGCTGGTAGATCTGGATGCCGGCGGCCGGCTTGCCGTTGTAGCGGCCGAGCTGGTCGCTGGTCTTCGACCCGAGCTCGACCCGGGCGATGTCCTTGACCCGGACCAGCGCGCCGGCGGACGTGGCGCGCACGACGATGTTCTCGAATTCCTCGACCGTCGTCAGGCGGCCCTGCGTGGTGATGTTGATCTGGAAACCGACATCGTCCAGCAACGGCGCCGCGCCCACCAGACCGACGGCGGCCTGGACGTTCTGTGCCTGGACGGCCTGGACCACGTCATTGGGCGTGATGTCGAGGCTCGACATGCGGTCGAGGTTCAGCCAGACGCGCATCGAGTAGTCGAGCGCGCCGAACAGCGTGGCGTCGCCGACGCCGGGCACGCGGCGCAGCGTGTCGAGCAGTGTGATGGTGGTGAAGTTCGACAGGAACAGCCCGTCGCGCGTGCCCTTGGGCGAATAGACCGCGACCACCTGCAAGAGCGCCGAGGACTGCTTCTTGGTGGTGACGCCCAGCCGCTGCACCTCGGGCGGCAGCAGCGCCACCGCCTGGTTGACGCGGTTGTTGACGTTCACGGTATTGATGTCGGGGTTGGAGCCGACCTCGAAGCTGACGGTGAGGGTATAGCTGCCGTCGCCGCCGGACGTCGATTTCATGTAGAGCATGCGCTCGACGCCGTTCACTTGCGCCTCGATGACCTGCGCCACGCTTTCCTCGACGGCCTGGGCCGAGGCGCCGGGATAGGTCGCGGTCACTCGGACTTGCGGCGGCACGATATCGGGGAACTGCGCCACAGGCATCGCCGTCATGGCGATGATGCCGGCGATGGTGATGACGGTGGAGACGACGAAAGCCAGCCGCGGCCGGCGAATGAACAGCGACGAGATCGTCATGACTTACTACTTCTGCGTCGAGGCAGAGGGTGGTGCCACGGTGGGATTGACCGTCATGCCGGGCCGCACGCGCTGCTGGCCCTGGACGATGACGCGCTCGCCGGCCTTCAGCCCCTCGGTGACGGCGACCAGCCCGTCGCGCGCGACTCCGACCTTTACGCGCTTCTGCTCGGCCACGTTCTTGTCGTTGACGATGAACAGATAGGGGCCGCTCTGGTCCTGGGCGATCGCGGCCTGCGGCACCGCCACCACGGTCGGGACCTTCTCGCCCTCGACGATCACGCGCACCGTCTGGCCGTCGGTCAGCAGGCCCTGCTTGTTGTCGAACACCGCCCGCACCACCTGGCCGTCGGTCTTGGCATCGGCGGTGACGTCGATGAAGTCGAGCTTGCCCTTGTCCTTGTAGAGGCTGCCGTCGGCCAGCCGCAGGCGCACGACGAGACCGTCGCCCGATGTTCCTGAGTCGCGCCGAGCGTCGAGCAGCTCGCGCTGGGTGATCGAGAACAGCACGCGGATGGGGTTCTCGCTGACCACCGTGGCGAGCACGCCCGAATCCGGGCCGACGATGTTGCCCGGCGAGACGGCGGCGCGGCCGACGCGGCCGGCGATCGGCGACTTGATCTGGGTGTAGGAGAGCTGGATCTCGGCGTCGCGCAACTGGGCGGCGGCGTCCTCGAGCTGGGCCTTGGCCTGGAGCTGCTCCGACAGGCGCTGGTCATAGGTAACCTGGGTCCCGGTCTTGCTGCGCAGCAGCTCCTCGGCGCGATGGAGCTGCAGGTCGGCGTTGGTGAGGGCGGCCTTGGCGGCATCGCGCTGGGCGACCTTCTGGTCGACCGCGGCCTGGTAGGGTTCGGGCTCGATGGTGAACAGAACCTGGCCTTCCTTCACCAGGTCGCCGTCGCTGAACTTGCGCGGTCCGAGGAAGCCTTTGACCCGGGCGCGCAGCTCGACCTTGTCGACGGCGGCGGCACGGCCGATGAACTCCGACTGGTCGGCGATCGGCTTCAGCTCGGCCGCCTGGACCAGCACGGCGGGGGGCGGCGCGGCCTGCTGGGCGCCTGCCGGCGCGCCCGGAAGCAACACCACCAGTGCCACCCCGAGGAGCGCCAATGTCCTGAAACGCCGCTCTTGCATTGTCATTGCCCCTGCTCGTCCCTAACGTCCGGACACTGCCTTAATTCGACAAAACGGTCACTGTATTTCCGGGAGGAAGGGAGGTTGTAATGGCAGTGATGCGTTGGTTGGGTCTCGTTCTGTCACTGTCGCTCGCCTTCGCGGCCCCCGACATTTCCGCCCAGACTCGGAACAGTTTCGCGAACCCCGCCGAGTACGACTCCTATATGGCCGCCCTCAATACGCGCGATGCCGCCAAGCGCGCCACAGCGATGGAAGTCTTCGTCGCCTGGTATCCCGGCAGCGTGCTCAAGGTCGAAGCCCTCGAACAGGCGATTGCCGCCTGGCATGCCGCCGGCCAGCCGGCCAAGGCCGACTTCCTGGCCGCGCGCCTGCTGCAGGCCGATCCCGACAACGTGCGCGCGCTGGCCAACCAGGCCTACACTGGTCGCACGCGCGCCGCGGCTGGCGACGCCTCGGCGCTTGTACCCGCGGTCGCGGCGGCCGAGCGCGGACTGATCGTGTTGCCCAAGTGGCAGAAGCCTGTATCGCTCACCGATGCCGCCTTCGCGCGGGTCAAGGAACAGATGGCGGGCGTGTTCAACGGCACGCTGGGGTTCGCCGCGCTGCAGGCCAAGGACTACGACAGCGCGCGGCGCTACTATCGCCTGTCGGTCGCGGCCGAGCCCGACAATCTCCAGGACGTCTACCAGCTCGCCGTCTCGCAACTCGAGGGCACGCCGCTCGATGCCCTCGGGTTCTGGTACGCGGCGCGGTCGATTGCGATCGCGCGCGCCACCAGGAACGAGGCGGCGGCGGCCGACATCGACCGCTACGTCCGCTCGCGGTACCGCCTCTATCGCGGCAGCGAGGAGGGCTGGAGCGAACTGCTCGCCCGTGTCGTGGCCGGCGAGCAAGCACCGCCGGTCAATTTCGTGAAGTCGATCCCGCGCATGCTGACCCCGCCCGAGGCCGCGCTGGTCCTGGTCGAGGAGAACGATCCCGCCTCGCTCTCCTTCGCCAACTGGGCGCTGGTGCTGCGCCATCGCGATGCGACGCCGGCCAACAAGGCGGCGGCCGAGAAGGTCTGGCAGGCGATCGGCGTCAAGCAGCAGGGCGGCGGCGCGCGTCTCAAGATCCCGGTGAAGGTGATCTCGGCGACGCCCGATCGCATCGAAGCGGCGATCACCGACGAGAGCCGGGCCGGCAACGTCGTCGATCTCGTCGTGACGATGGCCCGACCGCTGAGCCCGCTGCCTGCCGTCGGAGCCAGCATCTCCATCATCGGCATGCTGAGCGACTATCGCGCCCAGCCCTTCACGTTCCTGATGACCAGAGGCGAGCTGGCACCGGAATCGCTGCCCGTCGCCGGCGGCCCCTGCGCCGATCCCAGGCCGCAGATGTGCACCCGCGACTACCGGCCGGCCTGCGGCATCCGCCGCGACGGCAGCCGTAAGACCTATGGCAATGCCTGCAGCGCCTGCGCCGATCCCGACGTGGTCACTCAGGGCGCCGGCGCCTGTCCTTGAACGGTCTTCCGGACTGCGCGCGTCTCGCGCGCTTCATGAGCGAGCCGGAGGCTCGCGGTCCAGGAGATCATGAGCGATCCGCTCTAATGCGCCATCAACAGAGGCACGCGGCAGGATGAAATCACCTTGCCGGTGGCACCGCCCAGGCCGAGGAAGCTCATCACCTGGCCGCGGCCGTAGGCGCCCATGACCAGGAGGTCGGCGCCCTTGCCGTGAGTGTAGTCGAGCAGCGCACGGCCGCGGGCGCGGCCCGACACGACTCCGGGATCGATCGCGTCGATGATGGTGGTGATGCCGTGCCGGCCGAGGTTGCGCGCGAGATACGATGCGCCGACGTCGTCGGGCTTGCTGCCGGCCACCAGGATCGTGACCTTGGCCGCCACCTTGAGGAACGCCAGGGCGTATTCGACAGCGCGCGCCGCCTGGAAGCTGCCGTTCCAGGCCACGATCACCGAGCCGAACGCCCCGGTGCCGGGGTTGGGCGGGGCGATCATGACGGCACGGGCGCACTCGTAGAGGGCGGCCTCGACCGTGGCCGGCGCCACGTTCTCGGGATCGGCGCCCGGCCGGCCGAGCACCAGAATGTCGGCGCAGCGGCCCATCGCCACCAGCGTATCGAGGGTAGCGGTCTTGGCTGCGGTGTAGGTGGCGCCCTTGATCGGCGCCACGATCTCCTTGTAGGCGCGCTCGGATTCCTTGGCACGCCCCTCGAGCCGCTCGTCGTCGATGTCGATCAGCAGCGGCATCGCCTCGCCGCTCATGGCGAGGCCGCCGACCATGCCGCCCGCGGGACCGACCGGCAGGTGGAGCGCGTCCACCGTCCCGTCGAAATTGGCCGCCACTCGGGCGGCCAGACGGAACGACATGGCGGCATCGGGGCCGCCTTCGGACACGGCCAGAACGGATTTGATCATCGCGGACACTCCCCCAAGGCAACTGGACGGGCGATTAAGAAGCGGCGGCGCCTTGGGTGCAAGCCGAGACTTTCGTCAGGCGCGCGTGACCCTCAACTCCGCGCGGAATTGGCCAGCGCCACCATGGTCTCGCCGACGGGGTCGAGATTCTGACCGGCCCGCATCGCCGCAGACAGCACCTCGTCGAGACCCCGGCCCGAAGCGATAGAGGCCGCGCCCCACAACAGGGCGGAGCGCATGCCGCTCTTGCAGAAGGCCACGACGCGGCCGGGCCGCCCGGCCAGCAGATCGGCGAAGGCGCGCACCTGTTCGGGCGTGGCGCGCGGTCCGGAGAAGGGCAGGTCGAGGAAGACGAGCCCGGCTGCTTCGGCTGCCTTGCGGAGGTCGGCGGTGCGCGGCTGACCGAACATCGCCTCGCCGTCGGGCCGGTTGTTTACCACCGCGACGTATCCCGCGGCGGCGATCTCCACCATGTCGCCGGGCTGGAGCTGGCCTGCGACGGCGACGCGGTCGTCGAGTGGGAGGAGTGGCAGCGACATGACGATCTACTCCACGACCGTGTGCTGGGCGATCTCGCGCTTCCTGATCCAGTGCACGACCGGTAACGCCACCAGCACCATCCAGAGTTTTCCGACGATCTGCCCGGCGAGGAAGTCGAGGCTGCCGAAGGCCAGCCACAGGAACAGCACGCTGTCGACGACCAGGCCAACCACGCTGCTCGCCAGTACCGCCAGCACCAGGCCGCGCGATTGCAGGGGCGTGTAGACCGCGAAGTCGGCCAGCTCCGAGAGCAGGAAGGCCGTCGCGGAGGCCACGATCAATTGCGGTGGGGCAACGGCACCCGAGAGCGCCGCACCGGCCACGATCGCGCCGATCGCCACCGAGCGGCCCAGTCGCCGCTGCACCAGGTCGCGCAGCACCAGGGCGAGACCGATCATCAGCACGCCGGAGGGTGCCATCAGCGGGTGACCCTCAGGGCCGCCCCACGGCATCACCGGAACGAGGCACGGACCGTGTGGGACGCACACAGTGCCGACATTGCCGATCATCCAGTTGGCGATGGGAATGCAGGCGATGAACGCCAGGAAATAGGCGAGCGCCTCGGCCTTTTTTCGGAACGTCGTCATTTGCGGCGCTCCCTAGCAGGTCTTATGCGGCTCGGGAACCCGGCCCGGATGGGGACGTTACCTGTTCAAATCCTGCAGGAGGCCCCAGATGCTGGTTGCCCGCCGCGCTGCCCTGAAATTTGTCCTGACCGCTGTTCCGGCCGCCTGCGTTGCGACCGTCGTTGCGGGGCCCGCGCATGCCGTCGATGCTCTGCCCGCCGCCCGGTTCGTCGGCTGGGCCCAGACCTTCAACGACTATGAAATCGCGGCGGGACGCCTGGCGCTCACCAAGTCGATGAACGAGATCGTGCGCGGATTCGCCGCCCGCATGGTCGCCGAACACAGCGAGGCGGCCGAGATCCTCCGGAAGTCCCGCTCCGAGGCCGGCGTGTCCTATGCGCCGGATCCGTCGAGCCCGCCCAATACGGTGGCCATCCTGCAGCGACTGAACGCGCTGGAGGGACCGCAGTTCGATTCCGCCTACGCCAATGCCGAACTCGCCAGCCACACCTATGCCGTCGAGCAGCTTGGCGCCTACTCCCAGAACGGCGACAGCGGCGTGCTGCGCAGGTACGCGCAGGCGATGCTTCCGAAGGCGCAGGAGCAGCTCGAGTACGCCAAACGCATGGCCGGCGGCCGGATCTAGATCACCTTCCGGCTCTCGCGCCAGGCTTCGTAGCCCCGCTTGCGCAGGGCGCAGGCGGGACAGACGCCGCAGCCGCGGCCCCATGCCTCGCGCGGTCCACGCTCGCTCTCGTAGCAGGTGTGGGTGTGCTTGAGGATGATGTCGATCAGCGTCGTGCCGCCCAGCTTCTGGGCGAGGCCCCAGGTCTCGGCCTTGTCGAGCCACATCAGCGGCGTATGCAGCACGAAGCTCCGGTCCATGCCGAGGTTCAGCGTCACCTGCAATGCCTTGATCGTGTTGTCGCGGCAATCGGGATAGCCCGAGAAATCCGTCTCGCACATGCCGCCCACCAGGTTGCGGATGTCGCGCTGCCAGGCGACGGTGGCGGCAAAGGTGAAGAACAGAAGATTGCGCCCGGGAACGAAGGTGTTGGGCAGGCCATCCTTCTCCATTTTGAAGGCGACGTCGCGGGTGAGCGACGTCTCGCTGATCTGGCCCAGCACGCCCATGTCGATGAAATGGTCGTCGCCCAGGCGGGTTGCCCACTGCGGAAAGCGCCGCCGGACTTCGTCCAGGACCACAAGCCGTTGATCCAGCTCGATTCGGTGCCTCTGACGGTAGTCAAAAGCGACCGTCTCGACATGCGCAAATCGCTCTAGCGCCCAGGCCAGACAAGTGGTGGAATCCTGACCACCGGAGAACAGGACGAGGGCTGCCGCTGAGTTGTTGGAGGCGTCGGTCATGAGGGCTTTATGACCCGCAACCTTTCTCCACGCCACAGCGTTGCTTCACTTGCCCGATTATTTGCCAGGAGAGGGGGGAACCATGTTCGTCTCCGATATTCTTTCGCAGAAGGGCAGTTCCGTGTTCACGGTAACACCCGGCACCTCGATCGCCCAGGTATCCCAGCAGTTGAGCGTCCGACGCATCGGTTCCGTTCTGGTGCTGGACGAGGAGGGGGCGGTCGCCGGCATCGTGTCCGAACGCGACATCGTGCGTGCCCTGGCAAGTCACGGCGCCAAGGCGCTGGAACTGGACGCGAAGCAAGTCATGACCCGCGATGTCGTGACCTGCGATCCCGACGATTCGATCGACCAGGTGATGGAGAGCATGACCCACGGTCGTTTCCGCCATCTGCCGGTGGTGCGTCACGGCGAGCTGCTCGGCCTCGTCTCGATCGGCGATATCGTCAAGTCGCGTCTGGAAGAGACCCAGCATGAGACCGAGGCCCTGAAGGCCTACATCGTCGCGGGCTAGGCCGACGTGGCACCGGACGGCTGGGCTTCGAGCCACTTGCGCGCGGCCTTGGCCGTCTTGAAGATCTTCAGCGGCCGGTCGACCGGCGCCAGGGCTGCGAACAGGCGCGCCTGTTGGCGTAGCGCGGTCGCAGGTGCCACGATGGCAAGAGGGCCGATCGGCCCCAGTCCGGTATAGGCGCTCATCCGGGCACCCAGCATCATCATGTCCCCATCGGACAGAGCGGACTGGGCCTGCGACGTGTCGAAGAGTTTGCGATAGGGCAGCGCCTCCGAGACCATGACGTCGTCGAGATAGCGCTCGATGTCCTGCAGTCCGACCGGCCCTTCGGCAACGGCTTCCACCATTCGGTCCGGATGGTGGATTTTCCATTCAAGCGACATCGTCGTCAGGCCTCGCACCGGTGCGATTAGTCCCGAAACTTGCCCGCCAATGGAGTCCGAGTCAGCAGATTTTTGCCGGTGGACCGTCATGCCTTCTTTGCGGTAGCGGAGATGCAGAAAGGTTTGTTCACCAAGCCTGAAGGACGACGCCATGCCGGCAACTCCCACTGCAAGAAGTTTCGCGAGGCTCGTGTTGCCGGCCTGGCCCACCGGCCTGCCCGGTGTCGATCTGTTCGCGAAGGTCGGCGTCGAGGACTGCAATCAGGACTTCCCGGGCTGAGCCGTGCGCGCGCCGATCGTCCTGGTCGTCGTTCTACTGCTCATGTCATCGACATGGGCGCAGGCGTCGGGCGGATGGCTCCATGACACCGTGACCGGGTGCTATGTCTGGAACTCCAACCCCGAACTCGGCAAGACGTTCAACTGGTCGGGAAACTGCCAGAACAATGTCGCGGAGGGGCGCGGCGTGTTGCAGTGGTACACGAACGGCATGCCGAGCGGCCGCTACGTGGGCGAGTACGACGACGGCCGCATGAGCGGCCGGGGTGTCTTCGAGTATCGCAACGGCGACCGCTACGACGGCGAATTCCGCGACGACAATCCGAACGGCTACGGTTCGCTCAGCCGCGCCAACGGCACACACTACAGCGGCTTGTTCCGCGACGGTCGCCCGATCCAGGACGAGGCGACACCTGTCGAAAGGAAGAGCTATGAGCCCGAACCTCGCGGCCCGCGCGCGACTCGTGGCGAAAAGACCTTTGCCGACGGCAGCCGCTATGACGGCGACTTCCATGACGGCAAGATGAGCGGCTGGGGCGTCTTCACGACCAAGGCCGGCGATCGCTATGAGGGCGAGTTCGCCGACGACAAGCCCAACGGCTTCGGCACCTACACCGAGGCCGACGGCACCATCTACGCCGGGCTATGGACAAACGGCTGCTTCCGGCAGAGCAATCGCGCGGCCGAGGTCATGGCGACTGCAAAGGAATGCAGCTTCGGTGCTAGAGGTAGGATGTACTAGGGCTTACGCGGGGGATATGCAGGTGGGGACACAAGACAAGGCACTGCAAGGCAAGGTCGCGCTGGTGAGCGGCGCGGGCAAGAACATCGGCCGCGGCATTGCGCTGGCGCTGGCCCGGGATGGCGCCGCCATCGTCGTGAACGGCCGCGCCGACAAGGCGGCGGTAGAGTCGGTCGTGCGCGAGATCGAGGCGGCGGGCGGCAAGGCCATGGCCGCCATGGGCGATGTTTCCGATCCCGCGGTCCCGCCGCGGCTAGCGGCCCAGGCGGCGGCAAGATTCGGCGGCGTTGATATTCTGGTGAGCAACGCCGGACTCCGGCGGCAGACACCGTTTCTCGACATGTCGTTCGAGGAATGGCGCGAGATCATGTCGGTGGCGCTCGACGGTGCCTTCCTGCTGGCCAAGGCGATCGTGCCCCAGATGGTGGCGCGGGGCGGCGGCGCTTTCGTGGCCCTGTCCGGCGTCTCGACCCATGTCGGCACGCCCAACCGCTGCCACGTCTCGGCCTCCAAGTCGGGCCTCGAAGGCCTCATGCGCGCGCTCGCGATCGAACTGGCGCCGCACAAGGTCACCTGCAATGCGCTGGCGCCCGGCGCCATCGACACCGCCCGTGGCGCCGCCGCCGGGCCGCGCCCCGTTGGGGATCGGCTGATCCCGCTAAAACGCTTCGGTACCGTCGACGAGATCGCCGCCATGGTGCGGCTGCTGGTCGGATCGGAAGGGACCTTCATCACCGGTCAGACGATCCATGTGAACGGCGGCGAGTTCCTGACGTGAGAAACCTGATCACCGACGTGCCGGGCGTGCTGGTCGGCAACGCCCAGGACATGCGTGCCGCGACCGGAGCGACCGTGGCGATCTTTGAACAGGGCGCCGTCGCGGGCGTGGCGACCCTGGGCGGCGCGCCGGGCGATCGCATGGTGACGTCGCTGGAGCCCGAGATGGTGGGCCAGGCAATCGATGCCGTTGTGTTGTCGGGTGGCTCGGTCTACGGCCTCGACGCGGCGGGCGGCGCCTCGGCCGTCCTCTGCCAGCGCGGCCAGGGCCGCACCTTCGGCGGCCTCGCCATTCCCGTGGCGGTGCAGGCGATCCTGTTCGACCTGATCAATGGCGGCGAGAAGGACTGGATGCGCGA
>JACPVT010000175.1 GCA_016191685.1 Rhodospirillales bacterium
AATTGGATTGCTATTTCAAAAATTCCTAAAAGCCAACCATGAAAATGCATTAAAACGGCATATGTTGACAACAGTTTTGGGACTGATTTTGGTTCGGGCCGCGCGGGCTGGCGTCGATCGTCCTCGGCCTGGTCTATCTCGAGCACGAGTTCAGGTTGCCGGGGGAATCGACCATTCGACTGGCGACCATCGCCACGGTGCTGCTCAGCATCTTCGCGCACGGGCTGAGCGCGCAACCCGGCATTGCGCTCTATGCCCGCCGGGTGGCCGGGCTTCCCGCCGATGCACCGGAGCGGCGCGACGACAAATGAATCGCCCCTATCGGGCGGCGAGCCGGTTGAGTGTGTCCGGCAAGGCGTCGAAGCGGTCGATCACGGCGTCGGCGCCGAGTTCGCTGGCCGGTTTCAGGGTATAGCCCCAGCTCACCAGCACGGCCGGGATGCCGGCGCGGTGGGCTGCTTCGGCGTCGTGGATCGAATCGCCGATCATGACGGCGCGTTCGGGGTTGCCGCCCATGCGCTCGAGCAGCATCAGGATGTGCCGGGGATCGGGCTTGCGCACGGGAAAGGTGTCGGCGCCGGCCACGTCGGCGATCGGCGGCATCAGCTTCAGGTGTTCCAGGATGATGCGTGCAGGCCGCTCGAACTTGTTGGTGCAGACGCCCTGCCTGAGACCGAGGCGGGCGAAGCGCGCAACCACCTCGGCGACACCATCGAAGGCGACGGTGTTGCTGACCGGGTCGGCTTCGTAGTAGCGCACGAATTCGCGGGTGGCAGCGGAAAGGGCGACATCGTCGAGCGTCCGGCCGTTCTTGGCGAAGGCCTTGCCCACCGTGACCTTGCTGCCCTGGCCCATGAAGATCCGGGCATCCTGGTCGGTGATGGGCGGCAGGCCGTGGTCGGCCAGCACCCGGCTCACGGCCACACACATGTCGCGCGCGCTGTCGATCAGGGTGCCGTCGAGATCATAGATCACGGTGTCGAAGCGGCTTGAGATGAGATTGTCGGCATTGGGGTGCATGACGGTTTCCATAGCACATCCGCCTTGCGGGGCGTTCCGCCTCGTGGCATCGGACAAGCATGAAATCGTCCATCGCCGTGGTGGTGCTGGCAGCCGGCGCCGGCACGCGCATGAAATCGGCTATCCCCAAGGTCCTGCATCCGCTGGCTGGCCGGCCGATGGTGCGCCATGTCCTGGAGAACGTCGGCCGGCTGAAACCCAGCCGCGTCGTCGGCGTGATCTCACCCGGTGCCAAGCCCGTTGCCGATGCCTTCGCGCCGCATCCTGCCGTGATCCAGCAGCGTCCGCTGGGGACAGGCGATGCGGCCAAGGCAGCCCTGGGCGCGCTAAGAGGCCATCGCGGGCCGGTGCTGGTCGTGTTCGGCGACGCGCCGCTCGTCACGACGGCC